>NZ_DAMBQK010000025.1:0-72715 GCF_032062175.1 Atlantibacter sp. | reverse complement strand
AGGCCACAGCGCTACGCGCTGCGGCCACCTTCAAAGCTTAACTGACAAGCATTAGCGCAAGGGCCGCTTTTTCAGTTAAAGGTTAACGGCTTGCCATTCGCTTCCGGGATCGAAACGCGTAATCGCTTTGGCTTTTTCGTCGGTTTGCTGGCCAAAATCCGTCTGTAAAATTTCATCCTGTTGGTTAATCATAAAGGTGGCGATGCCGGTTTTCCCGTACTCAACCGGCCAGGCGATAAGCGCGAACCCGCCGACCATTTTCCCATCCTGTAGATAGTTTTTCTCGCCTTCCTCCGCATGCTTACCCTGGGCGGTAATAATGCGGAAATGGTAGCCGTGATAGCCCATACCAGGCTGCACCGGACTGAATGATGGCCCTAACGGGCTGGGCGCTTCGCCCGGCCCGGCAGGCCAGTAAAGCCCGTCTTTTTTGCCTTCGCTGCTGACAAATTTTTGCGCATATTCCTGATTCATTTGATAAAAACTATGCTGGGCATCCACATACGCATGCATCGCCTGAATAGCAGAGAGTTCGTTGCGGCCAATCGCCCGGGTCAGGATCTCATCCGCCGCGCCTTTCATATCGAACCGCCAGCCGTTTTCGGCTTTAACAATGGGTAGCGGCAGTTGCCAGCCCTCACTGCCGACGTTGAGGTGCGCAACGTTATCTTTTTGCACGATCCGATGGCTGACTTTCCAGTCACGGGTAAAACGTGCCACGGCTTCGGGATCCACGCCTTCAGGGGGTAAAAACTCCCGCCAGTCGTTGCCCAGTAAGTTGCTGAGTTCTGTCTCATCCTGTTGGTTTATCGCGACGGCAAATGCGTTCGCCGCTTCTTCCGGTGTGTTGAAATACTGCTGCGCCAGGGCAAGGACAGGCAGTAAAAGCAGGGGAAGGGCGCTTAATGTGATTCGGTTTTTCATGCTCGCTCCTGCTTATTGACGATGAAATTCACGATGGCGTGGAGCATTTTCCCGGGCGTGGGAAAGACGCTCCCGATCCGCTGTCGCATGCTGGCGGCTTTGGATCCCCCTTTGCTGCTGCGCCTGCCAGGACGGCGAGCGGCTGTCATTGCCGCTAAAGGCGTTGGCATTCAATGTTTCTCGCCGCTGCTGGCGCTGCTCCGGGGTAATAGTCGCCCGGTGTTGTTGCACCGATTCACGGCGCTGTTGCTGCTGAGCGGTGGGATGTTGCATCTCATTTTTGGCTGCGTCCCGGCGCTGCTGCTGCTGCGCGGTGGGGTTTTTAGAATGCTGCTTCGCTGTTTCACGGCGCTCGCTGCTATCCGCGCTGTCATAACCGCGGTAATTATTACGCTGGGCTATCTGGTTCAGCTGTTTTGAAGCGGCCTGGCGCTGTGCATCGCGCGTTGCCGGCTGGGGCGTATTTAACTTGCGGTCCGTGGATTGCTGGAGCTGCTGCATCGCCGCCTGCCGCTGCCCATCCCGCGAAATCGCAGTGTTTTGCGTAGCGCTTAATCCGCCCGCCACGTTGGTCTGATGGAAACGCGCGGCAACGGCATCGTTCCTGTACGGCACGTTGTCCCGGTAGGCAGGATTATGCGTCCAGACCCGGTCACCCCCGGTGAGATGTTCGCCAGAAATCCGGTTGTAATTATCCACATTGATATTGATGTTATTGCCGTTGCGGTAATACCCGTCGCCATGACCGTGATGATAGTCATCGTCATGATCGTGATGATGATGATCGTCATCGTCATCCCAGTCGATATTGCTGAACAGCGCATAGGTGGTCGCCACGCCCAGGCTGTAACCGAAGCCCTTCACAAAGCTTTCGGTAAATTGCTGCCCCGGAGGGGGCGGTAAATAGACCGGCGGATAGCTGGCGTTGGGCCAGGTACCGTACACCGTGCCCGGATTGTAAGTCGGGACATACACCACCTGCGGATCGGCGGGCTCGATTTTAATCACGGTTTCGGCGGGGGCGCTACTGACGACGGTGGTTTTCCCGGTGCCTGAATTCTGCGGCGCGGGTGCGGCGGCGGTGGTTTTAGGCGTCTGTGTCACCGTCTGCTGCTGGTTCGATTTCAATGCGCCGGTTTGTTGCGCCAGTGCCCGTAGCTTCTGCACGGCACTCATCACATCCTGAGGCTGGGCCAGAAAAGCATTCCCTAAATCTTCCACCCACTGAGGGTTTTCACCCATGAGCGCCATCAACTGCGGGAACGCCACCAGCGATTTTACGCTGGGGTCCCAGGGCTGGCTCGCCACCGCCTGAATCGCTTGATCGCCTTGCAGCGAAGGGTTATCCCGCGACCATTGCACCGCCTGAACCACGTTGGCCGGGTATGTTGAGGCCATCAATACCTGGGATAACAGCGCATCGGGATACAGCGCCACAGGCGCGACCCACTGATCGATTTGCGCGGTGGTATAGGCAGCGGCAACCGGTGCGACAGGTACCGGTTGCGCCTGAGCGGGCGCGGGTTGGGAGGCGGGGGGACTCGTTACAGGTGGCGTCTGGCTTTTCACGTACAGCACGCCGGAGGCGGCTAGCAGCCCGGCACTGCACAGCAGTGCAAGCAGGTGTGGCTTAAAGGGCAATTTCATAGATGACTCCGACGAAGGCCAGCCATAAGGCGTTTAGGATGCCGCGAGTATATTCAACCGTATTTTGCGTTTTTGACTTAAAGGGGGAATAGGGCCATTAAGTCCGGATAAAGAATGTGAGCATTTATTACACAAATTATAAACGATGATGGGTTTGCTGCTGCGCTGTTGATCGGGCACTGAAGCACTTATCTTTTCGCTTGCGTTCAGTTTCTGAGCGGGGCACGAATGCACTTCGTGAGGGTTTTGCCGCAAATCAATACTGCCGGACCGGTGATTGCTACCACTGCATGGCACAAGATAACCGCTGAAAAGCGGTTTTTTTGCCTGCGCAAAATGCCGGTTTGTTGCGCTATACCCTGCTTAACGATTCAGCAAATCTTTTTATGTTGCTTTTTTGTAAACAGATTAACACCCTCTCAAAATCCTGCTATGCTGCCCGACGCGGTATCGGGCATTTACCCTACAAACTACTGTCTCACAGGAGCGTGAAGAAAATCGCCTGGTTACACCCTGTGTAAGCCGCACTATGACAATGAGAGCGAGGAGAACCGTCGTGCTAGAAGAATACCGTAAGCACGTAGCAGAACGTGCAGCCGTTGGGATTGTTCCAAAACCCTTAGATGCAACCCAAATGGCCGCGCTCGTCGAGCTGCTGAAGAACCCGCCCGCGGGCGAAGAAGAATTCCTGTTAGATCTGCTGACCAACCGTGTACCGCCGGGCGTTGATGAAGCCGCCTATGTTAAAGCCGGATTCCTCGCTGCAATTGCCAAAGGCGAAGCAACCTCCCCGCTGGTCACCCCTGAAAAAGCTATCGAACTGTTAGGCACCATGCAGGGTGGTTACAACATCCACCCGTTAGTGGACGCGCTGGAAAACGACAAACTCGCGCCGATTGCTGCGAAAGCGCTGTCCCATACTCTGCTGATGTTCGATAACTTCTACGATGTGGAAGAAAAAGCCAAAGCGGGCAACAGTTACGCGAAGCAGGTGATGCAGTCCTGGGCCGATGCCGAATGGTTCCTGTCGCGCCCGACGCTTGACGAAAAAATTACCGTTACCGTCTTTAAAGTGACCGGTGAAACCAATACCGATGACCTGTCTCCGGCCCCGGATGCCTGGTCGCGCCCGGATATCCCGCTGCACGCCCTGGCGATGTTGAAAAACGCCCGCGAAGGCATTGAGCCGGATCAGCCTGGCGCAGTCGGTCCGATCAAACAGATCGAAGCCTTGCAGCAAAAAGGTTACCCGCTGGCCTATGTCGGCGATGTCGTGGGTACGGGTTCTTCCCGTAAGTCCGCCACCAACTCGGTGCTGTGGTTTATGGGTGACGATATCCCGAACGTGCCGAACAAACGCGGCGGCGGCCTGGTGCTGGGTGGCAAAATCGCGCCAATCTTCTTTAACACCATGGAAGATGCCGGTGCGTTGCCGATCGAGGTTGATGTTAACAACCTGAATATGGGCGACGTCATCGACGTATACCCGTACAAAGGCGAAGTGCGCAATCACGAAACCGGCGAGCTGCTGGCGAGTTTTGAACTTAAAACCGATGTGCTGCTGGATGAAGTGCGCGCCGGTGGCCGTATTCCGCTGATCATTGGCCGCGGCCTGACCACCAAAGCGCGTGACGCGCTGGGCCTGCCGCACAGTGACGTATTCCGTCAGGCGAAAGACGTGGCGGAAAGCAACCGCGGCTACTCTCTGGCGCAGAAAATGGTCGGTCGCGCCTGCGGCGTTGCGGGCATCCGTCCGGGCGCTTACTGCGAGCCGAAAATGACCTCCGTGGGTTCTCAGGACACCACCGGCCCGATGACCCGTGATGAACTGAAAGACCTGGCGTGCCTGGGCTTCTCTGCGGATCTGGTGATGCAGTCGTTCTGCCACACCGCCGCGTATCCGAAGCCAGTTGACGTCACCACGCACCACACTCTGCCGGACTTCATTATGAACCGTGGCGGCGTGTCGCTGCGTCCGGGCGATGGCGTTATCCACTCCTGGCTGAACCGCATGCTGCTGCCGGATACCGTCGGCACCGGTGGTGACTCCCATACCCGTTTCCCGATTGGTATCTCTTTCCCGGCGGGTTCAGGTCTGGTGGCGTTTGCCGCTGCGACCGGCGTCATGCCGCTGGATATGCCGGAATCGGTACTGGTCCGCTTTAAAGGTAAAATGCAGCCGGGCATCACCCTGCGCGACCTGGTTCACGCGATCCCGCTGTATGCCATCAAACAGGGCCTGCTGACCGTTGAGAAGAAAGGTAAGAAAAACATCTTCTCTGGCCGCATCCTGGAAATCGAAGGGCTGCCGGATCTGAAAGTCGAGCAGGCGTTCGAACTGACTGACGCCTCTGCCGAGCGTTCAGCGGCAGGCTGTACCATCAAACTGAACCGTGAGCCGATTGAAGAGTATCTGCACTCCAACATCGTGCTGCTGAAGTGGATGATCGCGGAAGGCTACGGCGACCGCCGTACGCTGGAGCGTCGTATCCAGGGTATGGAAAAATGGCTGGCGGATCCGCAACTGATGGAAGCCGATACCGATGCGGAATACGCGGCGGTAATTGAGATCGATCTGGCGGATATCAAAGAGCCGATCCTGTGCGCGCCGAACGATCCAGACGATGCGCGTCTGCTGTCTGACGTGCAGGGCGACAAGATTGATGAAGTGTTTATCGGTTCCTGCATGACCAACATTGGTCACTTCCGCGCGGCGGGTAAACTGCTGGATACCCATAAAGGCCAGTTGCCGACGCGTCTGTGGGTTGCACCGCCGACCCGTATGGATGCTGCGCAGCTGACCGAAGAAGGCTACTACAGCGTATTCGGTAAGAGCGGGGCGCGTATCGAAATCCCGGGTTGTTCACTGTGCATGGGTAACCAGGCGCGTGTGGCGGACGGCGCGACCGTGGTGTCGACCTCTACCCGTAACTTCCCGAACCGCTTAGGCACCGGCGCGAACGTCTACCTGGCGTCTGCGGAGCTGGCGGCTGTTGCGGCGCTGATCGGCAAACTGCCGACGCCGGAAGAGTACCAGACGTTTGTTTCCCAGGTGGATAAAACCGCCGCGGATACCTATCGCTATCTGAACTTCGACCAGCTTTCCCAGTACACCGAGAAAGCGGACGGGGTGATTTTCCAGACGGCGGTCTGATCCTTCGCGTAACGCAAAGGGAAGCCTCAGCGCTTCCCTTTTTTATGCCTTACGACAGGGCATCTTCTTTGCCGCTGTAGCGCGGCAGGCTCACCACCGGATAGGTAAAGCTCTCTTCAATGCGGCAGCGCTCCGGCTTTTTCTGGTCGGCATAAATAATAAAATAGCGCTCATTCTCCGGGAAATAGACCAGATCATCGCCGTTGCGAAACGAGTAGGTTTTATAACGCACGCCCGATTTTGTGTGATCTTTATGCGCGCCAGAGGCGATCTGAAAATGTTTGCCCCACTGCATGGTGGTGAGGTGATAGTTAAAAAAGGAGATCAGCACATTCTGGCGGGTCAGACAGTCGAGCCGCACCGCTTCGCCCGCATACGCGGCGGAGAAGGGAAAGGCGAAGGAGATAAACAGCAGGATGGGGGACAATGACATTTTCAATTTTTTCATAACTGATTACGATTTAAGGCCTTAAGAAGATACTCAGGATAGCACAGCCGTCCCGTCTGGCTTTTTTCTCTGTACCTCTGCCCGCCGCGCTGTTTTTCTTGCGCCGTGCTGCGATAATTACTGATAAGAAGATTCGGGCGTAGTTTGCCCGGCGTGTAGCAGAGGAAAACACTATGGATCATGAATTTCTGCGCGACGTTACCGGTACGGTGAGAGTACGCATGTCGATGGGCCATGAAGCGATTGGTCACTGGTTTAATGAAGAAGTGAAGGAGAACCTGGCGCTGCTGGAGGAAGTGGAGCAGGCGGCGCAGTCGGTCATCGGCAGCGAGCGTCAATGGCAAAGCGCCGGGCATGAATACACGCTGTGGCTGGATGGCGAGGAAGTCATGGTGCGTGCCAATCAACTGGCCTTCTCAGGCGATGAAATGGAGGAGGGGATGAGCTATTACGATGAAGAAAGCCTGTCGCTGTGCGGCGTGGAGGATTTTCTTCAGGTACTGCGAGCCTATCGCGAGTTTATCCAACAAAAATAGCGCTAACCGCGTGGAGCATCCCTGCTCCACCTGCGTTACACCACCGGAATATTGCGTCCGTAGTAAATCTCGCGCATTTCTTTCCAGAGCATAGTGGTAATCACTTTCCGCTCTTCTTCGGTTAAATCTTCCGGTTTGGTGTGGAACATGTAGTGCTTCAGATCGAACTCTTTCAGCAGCATTTTGGTGTGGAAAATATTCTCCTGGTACACATTCACATCCATCATGTCGTACAGCGCCTTCATATCTTCGGACATAAAGTTCTGAATCGAATTGATCTCATGATCGATAAAATGCTTCATGCCGTTGACATCGCGGGTAAAGCCGCGCACGCGGTAATCCACGGTCACGATATCGGATTCCAGCTGGTGGATCAGGTAGTTCAACGCGTTAAGCGGAGAGATCACCCCGCAGGTTGAGACTTCAATATCCGCGCGGAAGGTGCACAGCCCATTTTCAGGGTGGCTTTCCGGGTAGGTATGCACGCAGATATGGCTTTTATCCAGATGGGCCACCACCGCTTCGGGCAATGGGCCGGGATGTTCGGTTTTATCGACCAGCTTCGGGTCGACAGGCTCTTCGCTGACCAGAATGGTCACGCTGGCGCCCTGCGGCTCGTAATCCTGGCGCGCAATATTCAATACGTTCGCGCCGATGATGGAGCAGGTTTCCGTCAGGATCTCGGTGAGACGGTTTGCGTTATACAGTTCATCGATATAAGCGATGTAGCCATCGCGCTCTTCCGCCGTTTTGACGTAGCAAATATCGTAGATACAAAAACTCAGGCTTTTGGTCAGGTTATTAAAGCCATGCAGTTTAAGCTTTTTCAATTTTGTTCACCTCCTTAGGATGCCTGGCGAGCCAGCGCGTCGTTCAAGTATTGCGGCAGAGCGAAAGCGGCCGCGTGGATTGCCGGGTTGTAGTAGCGGCAGGGTAAACCGGCGTCGGCGAAACGCGTCTGGAGGGTGTCCAGATCGAGCTGGCGCAGCGCGGGGCTATCGGTGGCCCAGGCGAAGGTCATAATGCCGCCGTAATAGGTCGGGATCGCGGCCTGGTAAAAACTCACGTCATCGAAGTAATGGCTGAGTTTGCGATGGCTGCTGACGGCTTCGTCCTGCTGTAAAAAACAGACGCCGTTTTGCGCCACGAAAATGCCGCCCGGATTCAGTGCGCGTTTGCAGCCCTGATAAAATTCCGAGGTAAACAGACTTTCGCCGGGGCCGACGGGATCGGTGCAATCGGAGATGATCACATCGAAGGTTTGCGCGGTTTGATTGACGAAGTTAACGCCATCGTCGATCACCAGCGTAAAGCGTGGATCGTCATAGCTTCCGGCATTATGGTTGGGCAGATACTGGCGGCAGAACGACACCACGCCCGCGTCGATTTCCACCATAGTGATGGTTTCGACGTTTTTATGGCGCGTGACTTCGCGCAGCATCGCGCCGTCGCCGCCGCCGATGATCAGCACATGCTTTGCGTTGCCGTGGGCCAGCAGCGGTACGTGGGTCATCATTTCGTGATAGATAAACTCATCACGCTCGGTGGTTTGTACGACGCCGTCCAGCGCCATGATGCGGCCAAATGCGCGGTTCTCGAAAATGATCAGATCCTGGTGATCGGTCTTTTCGTGATACAGCACATTATCAACGGCAAAGTATTGTCCAAACTGGTCGTGCAGCGTTTCCTGCCACACTTTTGCTTCGGCCATTGGCAGAGACCTCTTTCGTTAACACTCGTGGAAAAATGGCGCAACATGATAGCTAACATCTTACCCTGATGCACGGTCAATATTTCATCAACGAAAGGCGGGAAAGTCACGAGCCTGAACGCAGTAAAGAGTCAGGCTGGCTGGGAAGGAATTATTTAACGTAGGCGAGCAGGCTGAGTGAATCGCGGGCCAGGGCTTTACATTTTTTTGCGGTGGGAATGGCGATGCCGCTGAGATCGCGGTAGCTGTCTTCGCCGAGCGCCTTCATATTAAAGCTGTCGTAGTTGCTCAGGTCCCACTGGTTTTGCTGGGCGAAAAACACCAATGCGCGTCGAATCTGGCCGTTGGGCAAGTTTTGGTAGCCGCAATCATTCTTCAAAAATACAAAAACCGCCGTAAGATCAGCCATATCTTCGGCTTCAGACTCACTTAGTGCAAAACTACTGGCGGAGAATCCGAGCAACCCACCGAGTAACACAAACCTGACCCACTTCATCATCGCGCCTGGAACTCCTCTCTGAAGAGTGAAAGTTAGCACAAATCCACATTTCACGACGATCTTTATTATTATTCCGCTGGCTTGACCTTCCGCTTAGGGGAGGGTTTATGCTCAAAATTACGCCTGCGAACTATAAGGAAATCGACATGCATCGCCGCGACTTTTTAAAATACTCCGCTGTGCTGGGTGCAGCGAGCGCGTTACCGCTGTGGAGCCGTTTCGCGCTGGCCGCCGAACACCCCGCTTTACCTATTCCCAATCTGTTATCCGCCGATGCAGAGAGCCGCATCCGCCTGATGATCCAGGCGGGCCAGACGCTGTTTAACGGCAAAGCGGCGACCACCTGGGGTTACAACGGTAACTTACTTGGCCCGGCGATCCAGTTGCGGCAAGGGAAAGCCGTGACCGTTAATATTCACAACACCCTGGCGGAAGAAACCACGCTACACTGGCATGGTCTGGAAATTCCCGGCGAGGTGGATGGCGGCCCGCAGGGTGTGATTAAACCCGGTGAAACCCGCACCGTCTCCTTTACGCCGCAGCAGCGCGCCGCCACCTGCTGGTTCCACCCGCACCAGCATGGCAAAACCGGGCATCAAGTGGCGATGGGATTGGCTGGGCTTGTGTTGATTGAAGATAACGACAGCCGCCTGCTGCGCCTGCCTCAGCAGTGGGGCATT
The DNA here is from genome assembly GCF_032062175.1 of Atlantibacter sp. NCBI lineage: Bacteria > Pseudomonadati > Pseudomonadota > Gammaproteobacteria > Enterobacterales > Enterobacteriaceae > Atlantibacter > Atlantibacter sp. The sequence continues at coordinate 63,116 of NZ_DAMBQK010000025.1, read as the reverse complement.
GATGACGTCCCGCTGATTATCCAGGACAAACGCTTCGGGGCCGACGGCCAGATCGATTATCAACTGGATATGATGAGTGCCGCCGTCGGTTGGTTTGGCGACACGCTGCTGTGTAACGGCGCGGCGTATCCGCAACATGCCGCGCCGCGCGGCTGGCTGCGGCTGCGTTTGCTCAACGGCTGTAATGCCCGTTCGCTGAATATCGCCACTAGCGATGGCCGCCCGCTATACGTCGTCGGCAGCGACGGCGGCCTGCTGGCCGAGCCGGTAAAAGTCACCGAATTGCCGATGATCATGGGCGAGCGCTTTGAAGTGCTGGTAGAAAACCGCGACAACACGCCATTCGATATCGTGACGCTGCCGGTGAAGCAGATCGGCATGACCGTCGCGCCGTTTGATCAACCGGTGCCGGTGGTGCGCATTCAGCCGCTGGTGGTGACCGCGTCCGGTGAGCTGCCAGACAAGCTGGTCGATATGCCTGCGATACCGGATAGCGCTAACGCCAAAGAGCGCTGGCTACAGCTAATGATGGACCCGATGCTCGACATGATGGGTATGCAGGCACTGGAACAAAAATACGGTAAACAGGCGCTGGCTGGCATGGGCATGCACCACGGTATGGGCCACGGTAATATGAATCATGGGGGTATGGGCCATCAGAATATGGACTTCCACCACGCCAACAAAATTAACGGGCTGGCGTTTGATATGTCTAAACCGGCATTTGCTGTCGAGCGTGGGCAGTACGAGCGCTGGACCATTTCCGGGGAGGGCGACATGATGATGCACCCGTTCCACATCCACGGCACCCAGTTCCGCATCCTGACCGAAAACGGCAAACCGCCAGCGGCCCATCGTGCAGGCTGGAAAGATACCGTCTGGGTGGAAGGCGCGCGTAGCGAGGTGTTGGTGCGTTTCGATCATCCCGCCCCGGCGGAGCAGGCCTACATGGCCCACTGCCATCTGCTGGAACATGAAGATACCGGCATGATGCTGGGCTTCACCGTTGCGTAAAATAAAAAGGCCGCGAATCATTCGCGGCCTTGTTCTTTAACGTTGAGAGTTACTTCGCGTCATCCGGCAACGCGAAGGCAACAATGTAATCACCCATCTTCGTGCCGAACGAACCGTGGCCCCCGGCGGAAATCACCACGTACTGCTTACCGTTAACCTCATAGGTCATCGGCGTGGCTTGTCCACCGGCTGGCAGACGGCCTTCCCACAGTTTTTCACCGTTAGTCATGTTGTAAGCGCGCAGATAGTTATCTGCGGTTGCGCCAACAAACAGCACGTTACCGGCGGTGGAAATCGGCCCGCCGAGCATCGGCATCCCGAGGTTAAACGGCAGCGGGAATGGCAGTGAGAACGGTAGGCTGTCGCGCGGCGTCCCGATACGTTTTTTCCACACCACTTCGTTGGTCTTCAGATCCAGCGCGGAGATGTAACCCCAGGCAGGTTGCTTACACGGCAGACCAAACGGCGACAGGAACGGGTTCAGGGTCACGCCGAATGGCACGCCGTACTGCGGCTGAATACCGGTTTCCTGGCCGCTTGCGGCATGCGGCGGATCGGACGGCTCCATCGGGTTATCCGGGCCGCGCGGCATCAGTTTCGACACGAACGGCAGCGCAATCGGGTTAGCAATCGCCACCTGACGGCTCTGATCGACGGAAATACCGCCCCATTCAAACATCCCCAGGTTACCCGGGAACACCAGCGTACCTTGCTCAGATGGCGGGGTGAAAATCCCTTCGTAGCGCAGTTGATGGAACATCACGCGGCACACCAACTGGTCGAACATGGTCGCGCCCCACATATCCGCGCCGCTCAGATCTTTAGTCGGACGGAAGCTCAGCTCAGAGAACGGCTGAGTCGGGGAGAGGCGGTCACCTTTCGCCGGGCCTTGCGGGACCGGTTTTTCCGGCGCAGGCACCACCAGTTTGCCGTCACGGCGGTCCAGCACGAAGATGTTACCGGTTTTCGCCGGCGCGTAGATCACCGGAACTAGGTTGCCATTCTTATCAGTGATATCCGCCAGCGTCGGCTGGGAAGGCATATCCATATCCCACAGATCGTGGTGAACGGTTTGATAAGACCAGGCCAGCTTACCGGTGGATGCGTTCAGCGCCACAATCGAGCTGGCGTAACGCTCCTGATCTTCGGTGCGGTTACCACCCCAGATATCCGGCGTGGAAACGCCCATTGGCAGATAGACCAGGTCCAGTTGCGCATCGTAGGCGGCAGGCGCCCAGGAATTCGGGGAGTTCAGCGTGAAGTGATGCTCATCCGACGGGATAGCATTCGGGTCTTTGGCACCCGGATCGAACGCCCATACCAGATCGCCGGTATTCACATCGAAACCACGAATAACGCCAGACGGCTCGCGAGTCGAGTAGTTATCGGTCACCGCGCCGGCAATCACGATAATTTTATCGGTCACAATCGGCGGCGACGTCGGCTCATACATGCCCGGCGTGGTCACCGGCTGGTTGGTTTGCAGATTGAGAATGCCTTTGTTGGCAAAGGATTCGCACAGCTTACCGTTGTCGGCATTAATGGCGAACAGGCGGCCATCGTTCACCGGCAGGATGATACGACGCGGACAGTCTGCCACCACGTCCGGGCTGACGGTATCGGCGCGCGCTTCATGATAAGACACGCCACGGCAGGTCACATGCTGGAACGACGGATTGGCGTTCAGCTGTGGATCGAAATGCCATTTTTCTTTACCGGTCGCCGCATCCAGCGCGAACAGACGCTGGTGCGCGCTGCACAGGTACAGCGTGTCGCCCACTTTAATCGGCGTAACCTCGTTGGTGATTTCGCCCGGGTCGGTCGGCAATTTCACATCACGGGTCTGGAAGGTCCAGGCTTCTTTCAACTCATGAACGTTATCCGCGTTAATTTGTTTAAGCGGAGAGAAGCGTTGCCCTTCCTGGTTACGACCATAGGCAGGCCAGTCGCCGTCCGGGATCGCCGGAGCCGCAGTGGTGGCTGCCGCCGCATCGGTTTTCAGCGTGCCATTGATCTCTTGCGGATCGTTAAAAATGGCCCATCCGAGAATACCGGCGGTGATAATCAGCGTCACCATCATTGAGGGGAGAGCAGGGCGCGATATCACCGGCAGTTTTCGCCAGACAAACGGCAGGATCAGCCAGATGCCGAAGAATACCAGGATGTCGCAACGTGGGGTCAATGCCCAGAAGTCGAAGCCGACTTCCCAGATTGACCACAGCATGGTGGCAAGCAGTAGCGCCGCGTACAGCCATAGCGCCGATTGTTTACCGCGCCACAGCAGCCAGGCAACGCCCAGCATTACCAGGCCCGCTATCGGGTAGTACCAGGAACCGCCTAATGTGACTAACCACACCCCGCCAATCAGTAAATACAGCCCGCACAATGCTGCGAACAGGGCTGTTAACACCACGATTAGTGATGATTGTTTATGTTTTGTTTCCGCCATAATCACACTCTTAATTTTTTAGTAGCAAGTAATTATAGTTATTAACATGTGTGATCTTAATCACAAAAAGAGCTTTTTTTCAGAATAGGTCCCGACGCGCTAATTACTGTTATACTGCCTGCCTTACGAATTAGTGTTGGCGGAAAACGCGTCGGCATTTAATGATTTAGCTTTTAAATCATATGGTTAGTGATATGAAACATACTGTTGAAGTGATGATCTCCGAAGCGGAGATTAAAGCGCGTATTGTTGAACTGGGGCGTCAGATTACCGAACACTACCGCGACAGCGGAAGTGAGATGGTACTGGTGGGTCTGCTGCGCGGTTCGTTTATGTTTATGGCCGATTTGTGCCGTGAAGTGCAGGTCGGGCATGAAGTCGATTTTATGACCGCATCGAGCTACGGCAGCGGCATGTCCTCTACCCGCGATGTGAAAATCTTAAAAGATCTGGATGAAGATATTCGCGGCAAAGACGTATTGATCGTGGAAGACATTATCGACTCCGGGAACACCCTGTCGAAAGTGCGCGAGATCTTAAGCCTGCGTGAGCCGAAATCACTGGCGATCTGTACGCTGCTGGATAAGCCGTCGCGTCGTGAAGTGGATGTGAAAGTGGAGTTTATCGGCTTCTCCATCCCCGATGAATTCGTGGTGGGGTACGGCATCGATTATGCCCAGCGCTATCGCCACCTGCCATACATTGGCAAAGTCGTTCTGCTGGACGAATAAACAAAGGGGCCGCGGCCCCTTTGGTGTTATTTATGGCTGGTGTGCGTCTGCGTTAAGTTGCAGATGCCGTTGCGATAACGCTGCTCCAGCGTTTCACGGCTGGTAGCGGTCACGTCCAGATCGCGCAGCAGGCCATCATGAATACCGTAAGCCCAACCGTGGATAGTGACTTTCTGTCCGCGTTTCCACGCAGATTGCATGATGGTGGAGTGCCCAAGGTTGTACACTTGTTCCATCACGTTCAGTTCACACAGCGTATCCAGACGGCGTTCCTGAGGGATTTCGCCCAACAGAGAGCTGTGTTTGAACCAGATATCGCGGATGTGCAACAGCCAGTTGTTGATCAGGCCCAATTCAGGATTTTCAACCGCTGCCTGTACGCCGCCGCAGCCGTAGTGCCCACAAATAATAATGTGTTCAACTTCAAGCACATCCACCGCATACTGAACCACTGACAGGCAGTTGAGATCGGTATGGATCACCAGGTTGGCGACGTTACGGTGAACAAACAGTTCGCCCGGCTCAAGGCCGGTTAACCGTTCGGCGGGAACGCGGCTATCAGAGCAGCCGATCCACAGAAAGCGCGGCTTTTGCGCTTGAGAAAGGCGTTCAAAAAAACCAGGATCTTCGTTCACCAGCATTTTGGACCAGTGAGCGTTATTGCTGATGAGTGTATCGATGTCTTTCATTTAGGTTAACAACCTGTAACCGTGGGATTGCGTTAATGTAATATAAGGCAACTCAATTATTTTTTAAACACCATAACTTTTGTGCGATACAAGGTAACTGTATATCCATGACAATTGCATTGGAACTGGAAGGATTAAAAAAAACCTATCCCGGCGGCGTGAAAGCCTTACGTGGCATTGACTTACAGGTAGAGGCGGGGGATTTCTACGCACTGCTTGGCCCGAACGGCGCTGGTAAATCTACCACCATAGGGATAGTGAGCTCGCTGGTGAACAAGACCTCGGGCCGCGTGAGGGTGTTTGGTTATGACCTCGAAAAAGACGTGGTCAACGCCAAACGCCAGCTGGGCCTGGTGCCACAGGAATTCAACTTCAACCCGTTCGAAACGGTGCAGCAGATTGTGGTTAACCAGGCGGGTTACTACGGCGTTGAGCGCAAAGAGGCCATTGAGCGCAGCGAAAAGTACCTCAACCAGCTCGATCTGTGGGAAAAACGCAATGAACGTGCGCGGATGTTGTCCGGCGGGATGAAGCGCCGTTTGATGATTGCCCGCGCGTTGATGCATGAGCCGAAACTGCTGATCCTCGACGAACCTACCGCCGGGGTGGATATCGAACTGCGCCGGTCGATGTGGGGGTTTCTCAAGGATCTCAACGACAAAGGCACCACCATTATCCTCACTACCCACTACCTGGAAGAAGCGGAGATGCTGTGCCGCAATATCGGCATTATCCAGCGCGGTGAACTGGTGGAAAACACCTCGATGAAATCACTGCTGTCCAAGCTGAAATCAGAAACGTTTATCCTCGATTTAGCACCGAAAAGCCCGCTGCCGAAGCTGGAAGGCTACCAGTACCGCCTGGTGGATACCTCAACGCTGGAGGTGGAAGTGCTGCGCGAGCAGGGCATCAACAGCGTCTTTAACCAACTGACCGCACAGGGCATTCAGATCCTGAGTATGCGTAATAAAGCCAACCGCCTGGAGGAACTGTTCGTAACTCTGGTGAATGAAAAGCAAGGAGACCACGCATGATGCAGCTGTATTGGGTGGCGCTGAAAAGTATCTGGACCAAAGAGATCCACCGTTTTATGCGCATCTGGATCCAGACGCTGGTTCCGCCCGTCATCACCATGACGCTCTATTTTATTATCTTCGGCAACCTGATCGGCTCGCGCATCGGCGAAATGCATGGCTTTACCTATATGCAGTTTATCGTCCCCGGGCTGATCATGATGGCGGTGATCACCAACGCCTACGCCAACGTGGCGTCATCGTTTTTTAGCGCCAAATTCCAGCGCAACATCGAAGAGTTGCTGGTGGCACCGGTGCCGACCCATGTGATCATTATTGGTTACGTCGGCGGCGGCGTGGCGCGCGGTTTGTGCGTTGGTATTCTGGTGACCGCTATCTCGCTGTTTTTCGTGCCGTTTCAGGTGCATTCGTGGCTGTTTGTCGGTGTAACGCTGCTGTTTACCGCCATATTGTTCTCGCTGGCGGGGCTGCTGAATGCCGTTTTCGCCACTACGTTTGACGACATCAGCCTGATCCCGACCTTTGTACTGACGCCGCTAACCTATCTGGGCGGGGTGTTTTATTCCCTGACGCTGCTGCCGCCGTTCTGGCAGGCGCTGTCTCACCTCAACCCCATCGTGTATATGATCAGCGGCTTCCGTTACGGCTTCCTGGGCATTAACGATGTGCCGCTCGGCTTTACGATGGGCGTACTGGTGGTATTTATCCTGGCGTTTTATATGCTGTGCTGGTACTTAATCCAGCGCGGACGCGGCTTGCGCACCTGATCGCGTTACTTCTGAAAGTAAAACGAGGCTCTCATTTTGAGGGCCTTTTATTTTCCCATGATTCGTATCACAACAGCAGCTCGTCACTTCGCTAAACTACCTCTTTTGGATAGGGGGCTGCGAATGCTGGGATGGGTCATCGCCTGTCATGACGACAAGGCGCAATGCATACTGGAACACCTGGAAAAACGCTTTGGCCACATTCCGCAGTGCCGGGTGGTGAACTACTGGCATGGTATTGGTACTAACATGCTTAGCCGAATGATGTGCGATGCGCTTCATCATGCAGACTCAGGCGACGGGGTGATTTTTCTCACCGACTGCAATGGCGGCGCGCCGTATCGCGTTGCTGCACTGATGAGCCACAAGCACGATAATTGTGAAGTGATTTCCGGCGTCACCGCCCACCTTCTTGGCGAACTTTATCCGCTGCGTTTCTGCTTAAGCAGTCGCGCCTTTCGCCATACCATCGTCGAGCGCGGCGGCGACGGCGTGAGCAGTCTCTGGCACCAGCAGCAAAAAAATCCCCCCTTCGTGTTACTGCATCATGCATAACCTGCGGTTTACCGCTTGGTGTGAAAGGCACTTTTTGTCAAAATAAGCGAAACTTTCTCTCCGCTTCGGTTAACTATGCTGCCTCGCCTGATTTTCTGCTTTGTGCTGTTACTGGCCGCGCCAGCCGGGGCGATCCTGGTGAATCCGACGTTTAATCCGCCGCGCTATATGCAAACCACGGAAGATGCGGATATCTGGGCGCATATTGGCAACCGGGTGATTTCCGTTGGCAGAATCGAGCAGGGCCAGGTGCTGGCGGTCGTGCCGACCGACGCCGATTACTACGAGTTCAGCTTTGGTTTTGGCACCGGGTTTATTGATAAACAGCATCTGAAACCGGTACAGGGCAAACTGCGGATTCAGGATCGGCTGGGGGATCTACACAAGCCGCTCAGCAATCAGAACCTGCTCACCTGGCAAGCCGTCACGCTGTATAACGAGCCAGACAATAAGAGCGAACCGCTGGGCATCCTGGCGGAGAATCTGCGTTATCCGATTATTTCTAAACTCAAAGATCGGCTTAACCAAACCTGGTTTCAGATCCGCATCGGCAACCGGCTGGCGTGGGTGAGCAGCCTCGACGCCCAGGAAGACAACGGTATTCCGGTGCTGACCTGGCACCATATCCTGCGCGACGAAGAGAATACCCGTTTTCGCCATACGTCCACCACCACGTCGGTGCGCGCCTTCAGCAACCAGATGACCTGGCTGCGCGACATGGGCTATACCACGCTCTCGCTGTACCAGCTTGAGGGCTACGTGAATAACCGTATGAATTTGCCCGCCAGAGCGGTGGCGATCACCTTCGACGATGGCCTGAAGTCGGTGTCACGCTATGCGTATCCGGTGCTGAAGCAGTACGGATTTACCGCCACGGCGTTTATTATCTCTTCGCGCATCAAGCGCCATCCGCAAAAATGGGACCCGAAATTTCTACAGTTCATGAGCCTGGCGGAACTGCAATCCATTCAGGACGTGTTTGATATTCAGTCGCATACCCACTTTTTGCACCGCATTGATGGCTTACGCCACCCGATTATGCTTAGCCGCAGCTATCACAATATTCTGTTTGATTTTGAGCGTTCGCGCCGGGCGCTGGCGCAATTCAACCCCCACGTGCTGTATCTCTCGTACCCGTTTGGCGGTTACGACCAGAAGGCGGTTAAAGCGGCCCATGATGCCGGTTTTCATTTAGCGGTAACGACGGTGAAAGGGAAGGTGAAACCGGGGGATAACCCATACTTGCTGAAGCGGCTGTATATTCTGAGAACCGATTCGCTGGAGGATATGGCGCGCTTGATCAGTAATCAGCCGCAGGGGTAATAGCGCCCGCGAACGGGCGCAAAAACATCAGGCAACCTGAACCGGAACCGCTTTGGCGGTGCGTTTCATCTCGTTATCGCCGTCAAAGTACGCCACTTTCGGCTGCCAGCTGCGGGCCTGCTCATCCGGCATGGTGACGTAGCTGGCAATAATCAAAATATCGCCCACATCGGCGCAGTGCGCCGCCGCCCCGTTAACGGAGATGATTTTCGAACCGCGCTCGCCGGAAATGGCGTAAGTAGAAAAACGCTTACCGTTGGTCACGTTATAAATATCGATGGCTTCGTATTCCAGAATGCCAGCCGCTTCAAGAAAATCCTGATCAATGGCGCAGGAACCTTCATAGTGCAAGTCTGCCTGAGTCACTTTGACGCGATGCAGTTTGCCCTGCAACATTGTACGAATCATAAATTTAACCCTGTTAACACCAACGCTGTCAGAGCGGGGACGCCCGCTCCAGGAATTTTACCCAGGCAGTATTGCCCGTTTTATAAACGCTGTCTATCCCCGTTCCGTTACGCCAGATCGACCGTCAGATTATCAATCAGGCGCGCCTGGCCGAGCCATGCCGCCATCAGCACCACGGCGCGCTGGCTCTGTGGCGTCAGCGCCAGCAGGGTATCGGCATCGCGGATCTGCAAATCATCGCTGCGGAAGCCTTTTTCGTTCAGCTCCAGCGCGGCGGCTGCAAGAATCTCTTCCACGTTGCGCTCGCCAGCTTTTAATTTTTCGCCGATGCCGTTCATCACTTTGCTGAGTCCCGGCGCGATTTTACGCTGGTCGCTGGTGAGGTAGCCGTTGCGCGAGCTGAGCGCCAGGCCGTCTTTGGCTCGCACGGTCGGTACGCCAACAATTTCGATGTCGTAGCTCATATCGGCGACCATTTTGCGGATCAGCGCCAACTGCTGGTAATCCTTCTCGCCGAAGCAGGCGATATCCGGTTGCACCAGGTTAAACAGCTTGCTGACCACGGTGGACACGCCGCGGAAATGACCCGGACGGCTCGCGCCTTCCAGCATGGTGGAGATACCCGGCACGTCGACATAGGTTTGCTCGCCCATGCCGCGCGGATACACTTCTTCCGGCGTCGGGGAAAAGACGAACTCCACGCCACGACGGTTCAGTTTTTCGCAATCTTCCTGGAGGGTGCGCGGATAACGCGCCAGATCGTCCGGGCGATCGAACTGCATCGGATTAACGAAAATGCTGACCACCACCACGTCGGCGCGCGCTTTCGCTTCATCAACCAGCTTCATATGGCCGTCATGAAGATTTCCCATCGTCGGCACCAGCGCAATCCGTTTGCCTTCAAGGCGCAGACGGCGAATCTGCTGGCGCAGCATCAATACGGTTTCAATAATCAGCACAACCCATACTCCTGTCAGTGGAAACTGTGTTCTTCACCCGGATAAGCCCCGGATTCGACCTCAGTAATATACTGGCGCACGGCGGCACGCATGTCGCCCGCGTCGGCAAGGAAATTTTTAGCGAATTTCGGGATATGGCCGCCGGTGATGCCAAAGGCGTCGTGCATCACCAGGATTTGCCCGTCGGTGACGTTGCCCGCGCCGATGCCGATTACCGGGATGCGTAATGCGTCGGTAACGCGCTTCGCCAGCTCAACCGGTACGCATTCCAGCACCAGCAACTGCGCCCCGGCGGCTTCCAGCGCCAGCGCATCGTCCAGTAGCGTTTGCGCGGCGGCTTCATCCCGGCCCTGCACTTTATAGCCGCCGAAAATATTCACCGACTGCGGGGTCAGACCCAGATGGCCGCACACCGGCACGGCGCGTTCGGTCAGCATCCGCACGGTATCCACCAGCCAGCGGCCACCTTCGATTTTCACCATATTGGCGCCGGCGCGCATCACCACGCTGGCGTTGGCAAACGTCTGTTCCGGCGTGGCGTAGGCCATAAACGGCAGGTCGGCCAGCAGCAGGCAATGCGGGGCACCGCGACGTACCGCACGGGTGTGATAGGCAATATCGTCAACGGTGACGGGCAGGGTGGAATCATGTCCCTGTACCGTCATTCCCAGCGAGTCGCCCACCAGCATCACGCCGATGCCTTCGTCGGCAAACAGTTTGGCGAAGCTGAAATCATAAGCCGTGATAGTCGCGAATTTCTGGCCGCTGGCCTTGAGACGTAGTAGTTGGGCAATGGTGGTTGGTTTCATGGCTGTCCCCTGAACTGAAAATGGCGAACAGTGTAAACGATAGTTTTCAGGCTGAGTAGCCGGGGTTCAGGGAGGAAGCCACTACCAGCGGGAAATGCCGGAAGGATCAAGATTTGCCAGCAGATCGGTCACGTTATCGCCATCCGGGAAGTGCAAATTCGGGGCGATCTGGGCCAGCGGCAACAGCATAAAGGCGCGGTTTTTCATGTCGTAATGCGGGACGGTCAGGCGGGGAGTATTCATTTGCAGCTCGCCAAACAGCATGATGTCCAGATCGAGGGTACGCGGCCCCCAGCGATGGGCTTTACGCTCGCGCCCCTGCTGTAGCTCAATACGCTGGGTATGATCCAGCAGTACTTCCGGGGCCAGCGCGGTATCCAGCGCCACGGCGGCGTTGAGATAATCAGGCTGATCCTGCGGGCCAAGCGGTGGGGTGCGATAAAAGTCGGAAACCGCGACGATCTGGCTTTCGGGGATCTCAGCCAGCGCCGCCAGGGCAGCATTCACTTGTTCAAGCGGGGACGCAAGGTTGCTGCCGATAGCGATATAAACGCGGGTCACGCGTTGTCCTCACGGCGAGGCGCACGACGGCGCGGGCGGCGTGGACGGCGGCGCGTGGCCGGTTCATCATCCAAATCGTTAAGCATATCTTTCTGTGCAGGCGGCGCGGAAACCTGAAACTCGCCCCACCAGCGGGTCAGACGCTGTAGTTCGGCGTTGTTTTCCGCTTCGGCGCGCAGTGCCAGCAGGTCGTAAGCCGCGCGGAATTTTGGATGCTCCATCAGCTTCCAGGCGCGTTTACCCTGACGGCGCGACATGCGTAACTGCAACTGCCAGATATCGCGGATTAGCGCGGTGATACGTTTCGGGATAGCCAGCGAACGGCAGGCTTCATCAAGCACATCGTTCATCGCCAGCGCGAAAGCATCGTTCCAGCTCAGGCCGCTTTCCTGCGCGATTTTTTGCGCGGTTTCAATTTGCGGATACCAGAACAGGGCAGCGAACAGGAACGCCGGATTCACGCGCATGTCGTTGTGAATGCGGGTATCGGTGTTCTTCAACACCTGGGCGATGATGCGTTCCATTGGGCTGTCGCCCTGCTCAGTAAAGAAGCGGGTAATCGTCGGGAACAGCGGCTGGAACAGGGAATATTCGCGCAACAGCAGATAGGTATTGTAGCCGTAGCCCATCTGCAACAGCTTTAACGCTTCTTCAAACAGGCGCGCGGGCGGCACATCGTTCAGCAGCGTCGCCAGACGGGGGATCGGCTCGCCGGTTTCCGGGCTGATCTGCATATCCAGGCGGGCAGCAAAACGCACCGCGCGCAGCATACGCACCGGATCTTCACGGTAGCGGGTTTCCGGATCGCCAATCAGACGGATGATGCCGAGTTTTAAGTCCTGCAATCCGCCGACGTAATCGCGCACGGTAAAATCCGCCACGCTGTAATACAGGCTGTTGATAGTGAAATCGCGGCGCTGGGCGTCTTCTTCGATGGAACCGAAAATGTTATCGCGCAGCAGCATGCCGTTCTGGCCACGTTGCGAAATCGCGCGATCGCTGACATTTTCTTCGTGATGACCGCGAAAGGTTGCCACTTCGATAATTTCCGGGCCGAACATCACGTGCGCCAGGCGGAAACGGCGGCCAACCAGACGGCAGTTGCGAAACAGTTTGCGGACCTGATCCGGCGTGGCGTTGGTCGTCACATCGAAATCTTTCGGTTTTTTGCCCAGCAACAGATCGCGCACGCCGCCGCCGACCAGCCACGCTTCATAGCCCGCTTTATTCAGGCGGTACATCACCTTGAGGGCGTTTTCACTGATATCTTTGCGGGAAATAGCGTGCTGTTCGCGCGGGATGACGGTAATCGTGGGCTGGCTGACGATATCGTCAACCTCGCTTTCCTCGCGATTTAACACCTTGCGGCAAAAATTAGCGACTCGGGTAAAAATGGTGCACCTCGGTAGTGTGTCAGACTCTGGACAAAAAATAGCGGCTAATCATAGCTCAGCGCAACGCATTTGAGAATGCTGGATTCACGGGTATCCGATGGGGAGACCAGTTAATCGCCGCTTCGCGCAGCAACGCATCGGTAGATAAATCCCGCCAGTGCTCTGTTACAGGCTGGTTCAAAAACTGCAAAGCGGCAACCAGCATCGGTTTCGGATCGCCGTGCGGCAAAGCAGGAGCATGGTTCTGTTTTGACAATTTATTCCCGTCGGCGTTGAGCGCCAGCGGCAGATGAAACCACTCAGGCGGCTGCCAGCCGAACTGATGATACAACGACACCTGTCGCACGGTGGGTTCAATTAAATCCGCCCCGCGTACAATTTCGGTAATACCCTGAAAATGATCGTCCACCACCACCGCAAGGTTATAGGCAAACAGCCCGTCGCGGCGGTGAATAATAAAATCTTCACGGGCCAGCGCCGGGTCGGCGACGATGTCGCCGCGCAGCCGATCGGTAAAAGCCATGACCGGCTGGGACTGGCGTAAACGCACGGCGGCGTTTTCCGGGCCATGATGTAAATCACGGCAGTGGCCGTCGTAAATGCCGCCGATCTGCTGGATGCGGCTGCGGGTGCAGGTGCAGTAATAGCTGCGCTGATGTTCGCGTAGCCAGGCAAGGGCGTCGCGGTAGGCGTCGTGGCGTGCGGACTGGTACAGCACCTCGCCGTCCCAGTGCAGATTATAGTGTTCAAGCTGGCGCAAAATGGTATCGGCAGCGCCGGGCACTTCGCGCGGCGGGTCGATATCTTCAATGCGCACCCGCCAGACGCCGTGCTGCGCGCGGGCCTGCAAATAGCTGCCCAGCGCGGCGATCAGCGAGCCGAAGTGAAGTTCACCAGAAGGAGAAGGGGCAAAACGCCCGATATAAGCTGTGGACATAGCGCTAAAAAACAAGGCGGGAAAGACCCCGCCTTTGTTATTGATGGATATGAGCCGGTCTTAGCCAGCCATCTGTTTTTCGCGGATTTCGGCCAGCGTCTTGCAGTCAATGCACAGGTCCGCGGTCGGACGTGCTTCAAGACGACGAATACCGATTTCCACTCCACATGATTCGCAGAAGCCGAAGTCTTCGTCTTCTACTTTTTTGAGAGTCTTCTCGATTTTCTTGATCAGTTTACGCTCACGGTCGCGGTTACGCAGTTCGAGGCTGAACTCTTCTTCCTGGGCGGCACGGTCGACCGGGTCCGGGAAGTTAGCCGCTTCATCCTGCATATGCGTAACGGTGCGATCGACTTCATCCCTAAGTTGATTACGCCATGCTTCAAGAATGCGCTTGAAGTGTGCCAGCTGGGCTTCATTCATATACTCTTCGCCCGGCTTCTCTTGATACGGCTCCACCCCAGCGATGGCGAGAATACTCAGGGACGATGTTTTACGTTTTTGCCCTTCTTGCATGTTGCTTCTCCTTAACACGCACTATCGATCCCCTTGTCGGGGGAAAAATCAGGCCGCTATAAATAGCAGAAGCTTTTCGGGATAGCAATTGTATAAACGTTACACTTGACAACCCTGTGAGGAAAAGCGTATTTGCGCATGCGCCTGAAACAATAATGACTCAAACGGTTAACCGGCATTACAAACAGACCGGTACGGGTATCGTTAATTGCATTTTCTCGGCGGTTAACGTCGCCTTCCAGGCAACGATTTCCACCCCTTTTTGCTGTGCTTCACTGAGCAACATCGCGTATCGGGGGTCGATGTGGCGCGCCGGAGAGACCTGTTCAATCGCCGAATGCAACACGGCGAATAACAGGACGGCACGTTCGCCGTTCTCCACCACACTCATCAATTCACGCAGGTGTTTTTGGCCCCGCACCGTGACGGCGTCGGGAAAATACCCTTGCGAATTATCCGATAACGTTACTGATTTCACTTCAATATAGCAGTTAACCTTGCAACCTGCCTGTAACATGAAATCAATACGGCTGCGTTCTGCGCCGTACTTAACTTCGCTTAAGACCGCCGAATATTCAGAAAATTCACCCAGCCGTTTTTCGTGTATGGCTTCTTTTACCAGCTGGTTGGCGCGCAGCGTGTTCACGCAGATGAAATGCCCCTGCTGAGTCTGGGTTAACTCCCAGGTGTGCGGATACTTACGCGTCAGGTTTGGCGAGGTGGAATACCACACGGTATCGCCCGGCGTGGCGCAGCCGGTCATCGCGCCGGTGTTAGGGCAATGCAGGGTCAGCAGCGCGCCGTCGGGCGTGACGACATCGGCCAGAAAACGTTTGTAACGCGTAATCAGCGTGGCGGATTGCAGCGGGGGAGAAAACTCCATAATCGATCCTTTTTATAATAGCGACCAGCGCTCCAGCGGCTGGTAATGCGTACGGCCCTGGCTGAACTGCGAGGAATAGAGCACGAATTCGGTCACCGGAAAGGCCCAGTGAAAGCCCGGCGCTGGGATCGCCACCTGATGCGCAGCATTCCGCAGTAGCGTGACATGCGGATGAAACGGCTGCGGGCTTTGATAGCAGCCGCTGCGCGCGGCCTGGGCACGCAGCAGATTAGCCAGTTGCAATAACCCGCGCGGCGGCTGGCGGCTGCCCAGCCAGACCACCCGCGAACGCGGCCAGTGCCCGGCATCGTCCAGCGTCAGGGTAAACGCAGGCTGCTGGATGCGCCCGGCCAGCGTCATCAGCGTTTGCTGTTTTTGCTCGCTGACTTCCCCTAAAAATGCCAGCGTCAGGTGTAAATTCGCCGCCGCGATGGGGCGGCCCGCGTCCGGGGCGAACTGCGCGGCGCGCCACTGGATCACCTGCTGTTGGATCGCAGCGGGTATCTCAAGCGCGAAAAATAGCCGTTTGGACTCAGACATGGCAGTTCTCGGTAATGGTTTGAGGGGATGCTACAATGCGCCCGTTTTAATGTTAACCCTTTTGATGTGAACCCCAGGGAGCTCGCTGTGTCGTCATTGCCGGTCGCCGCCGTTTTACCCCATCTGCTGGATGCCCTGCAATCCGCCCCGCAGGTCCTGCTCAGTGCGCCCACTGGCGCAGGCAAATCTACCTGGCTGCCGCTACAGCTGCTGAAGGCGGCGGGCCTCAATGGCAAAATTCTTTTGCTGGAGCCGCGTCGTCTGGCGGCGCGTAACGTCGCCCAGCGTCTGGCGGAATTGCTGGATGAAGCGCCCGGTGAAACCGTTGGCTACCGAATGCGCGGCGAAACCTGTGTTGGGCCAAAAACGCGCCTGGAAGTGGTCACCGAAGGGATTTTGACGCGCCTGATCCAGCAGGACCCGGAACTCACCGGCATCAGTCTGGTGATCCTCGATGAATTCCACGAGCGCAGCTTACAAGCCGATCTGGCGCTGGCGCTGCTGCTGGATGTACAGCAGGGACTGCGCGACGATCTCAAACTGCTGGTTATGTCTGCCACCCTGGACAACGCTCGTCTGGAAGCGCTGTTGCCCGACGCGCCGGTTGTGGCGTCAGAGGGGCGCGCGTTCCCGGTAGAGCGGCGCTGGCAGCCGTTGCCCAGCCAGTTGCGCACTGAAGAGGCGATTGCCATCGCGACGGCGCAGTTGCTGCGGGAAGAATCCGGCTCGCTGCTGCTGTTTTTGCCCGGCATAGCGGAAATCCAGCGCGTGCAGGAACAGCTGGCTGAGCGTGTCCCTGGCGATGTGCTGCTGTGCCCGCTGTACGGCGCGCTGCCGCTCAGCGAGCAGCGTAAAGCAATTCTCCCTGCGCCCGCCGGGTTTCGCAAAGTGGTGCTGGCGACCAATATTGCCGAAACCAGTTTGACCATCGAAGGTATTCGCCTGGTGGTAGACAGTACCCTGGAGCGCGTGGCGCGTTTTGACCCGCGCAGCGGCCTGACGCGGCTTATCACCCAGCGCGCCAGCCAGGCGTCGATGATCCAGCGCGCCGG
This sequence comes from Atlantibacter sp., assembly GCF_032062175.1. Classification (NCBI taxonomy): domain Bacteria; kingdom Pseudomonadati; phylum Pseudomonadota; class Gammaproteobacteria; order Enterobacterales; family Enterobacteriaceae; genus Atlantibacter; species Atlantibacter sp. The sequence goes on along the minus strand of NZ_DAMBQK010000025.1, from coordinate 46,495 downwards.
TCGCGCCGGGCGGCTGGAGCCGGGCATCTGTCTGCATCTCACGGCGAAAGAGCAGGGCGAGCGCGCGGCGGCCCAGGCGGAGCCGGAAATCCTGCAAAGCGATCTCAGCGGATTATGGCTGGAGTTGTTGCAGTGGGGCTGCCAGGATGTCGCGCAGCTCAACTGGCTGGATACGCCATCCGAAGTTAACCTTGCCGCCGCCCGCATGTTACTCGAACAGTTAGGTGCAATAAAGGAAGGGCGATTAACCGCGCGCGGTCTTCAGATGACAAAATTCGGCAACGATCCCCGGCTGGCGGCAATGCTGGCGGCAGCGGATTCCGCCGATGAAAAAGCCACCGCCGCCTGGCTTGCCGCGCTGCTTGAAGAGCCACCGCGTAACAGTAATAGCGATTTAGCCAGCGCGTTTTCGCGCAGCCAGCACAACTGGCAGAGCCGCAGCCAACAGTTGCTGAAGCGCATGGACAGCCGTGGCGGCGCGCGGGATATCGCCCTCGTGCCGAAGCTGTTAGCTATCGCGTATGGCGACCGAATCGCCCGGCGGCGCGGGCTGGATGGCCGCTATCAGCTCGCTAACGGCATGGGGGCGCGGCTCGATCCTGACGATGCGCTGACCCGCTATGATTGGCTGATCGCTCCGCTGCTGTTGCAGGGCAGCCACTCGCCGGACGCGCGCATGTTGCAGGCGCTGGCGCTGGATATTGACTCGCTGATCGCCCAGTGCCCGCAGCTGCTGCGCCAGCAGGACAGCGTAGAGTGGGACGATGCCCAGGGCACGCTGAGAGCGTTTCGCCGCCAGCAAATCGGCGAGTTGGTGGTCAGGAACCAGCTGCTGGCGCGCCCGTCGGAAGAAGAATTACATCAGGCGATGCTTAACGGTATCCGTGAAAAAGGGCTGGCGGTACTCAACTGGAGCCCGCAAGCCGAGCAATTGCGGCTACGCTTACACTGCGCCGCGCAATGGCTGCCTGAATATTGCTGGCCTGATGTTTCAGATTCGGCACTTTTGGCTACACTTGAGCGCTGGCTGCTGCCGCAACTCAGCGGCGTGCACTCGCTGCGCGCTTTGCAGAACGTCGATTTAAGCGCGGCGCTCGGCAATCTGCTGGAGTGGTCGCAACGTCAACATCTGGATAGTGCGCTGCCAACTCATTACACTGTGCCCACCGGAAGCCGGATAGCCGTGCGCTATCATCAGGAAAACCCGCCCGTGCTGGCGGTGCGGATGCAGGAAATGTTCGGCGAAGCGGCGACCCCGGTGATTGCCGAAGGCCGCGTTCCGCTAACGCTGGAGCTGCTGTCGCCCGCCCAGCGCCCGCTGCAAATCACCCGTGATTTGAGCGCTTTCTGGAAAGGATCGTACCGGGAAGTACAAAAAGAGATGAAGGGGCGTTATCCAAAACACGCCTGGCCGGACGACCCAGCCAGCGCGTTGCCGACACGCCGCACCAAAAAGCATCAGCCGTAACGGGATGCCGGTACTTTTGAGAGATTTCTTCTTTCGCGGCGACGTGAAAGAACCAAGAATCAGGCCCTCGCGCCTGAACGTAGTGGAGAGAAAGCATGGCGGGGAATGACCGCGAACCCATCGGGCGTAAAGGGCGACCTTCACGTCCGGTGAAACAGAAAGTGACCCGTCGTCGTCTCAGAGATGATGAGTACGACGATGAATATGAAGACGATGCAGACGAGGAGCCAATGCCCCCACGGAAAGGCAAAGGGAAAAAGCCGCAGAAAAAGCGCCGCTGGCTATGGCTATTGCTGAAAATCTTGCTGGTGCTGCTTGTGGTGCTGGTGATTTACGGTGTCTATCTTGACCAGAAAATCCGCAGCCGCATCGACGGTAAAGTCTGGCAGTTGCCCGCCGCGGTCTATGGCCGGATGGTCAACCTTGAGCCGGATATGCCCGTCAGTAAGCAGGAGATGGTGCAACTGCTTGAGGCGACGCAGTATCGCCAGGTGACGCGAATGACGCGCCCGGGCGAGTTTACCGTGCAGGCCAACAGCATTGAGATGATCCGCCGCCCGTTCGATTTCCCGGACAGCAAAGAAGGGCAGGTGCGCGCGCGTCTGTCGTTCAGTAAAGATCGTCTTGAAACTATTGAGAACCTCGACAGCAAGCGGCAGTTCGGCTTCTTCCGCCTCGATCCACGCCTGATCACCATGCTTTCTTCGCCGAATGGCGAGCAGCGTCTGTTCGTACCGCGCAGCGGCTACCCGGATCTGCTGGTGGATACGCTGATCGCTACCGAAGACCGCCATTTCTACGAGCATGACGGCATTAGCCTCTACTCGATTGGCCGTGCGGTGCTGGCGAACCTGACCGCCGGGCGCGCCGTTCAGGGAGCGAGTACGCTGACCCAGCAGTTAGCGAAAAACCTGTTCCTGTCGAGCGAGCGCACCCTGTGGCGTAAGGCCAACGAAGCCTATATGGCGCTGATCATGGACGCCCGCTACAGCAAAGACCGCATCCTTGAGCTGTATCTGAACGAAGTGTATCTCGGCCAGAGCGGCGATAACGAGATCCGCGGTTTCCCGCTGGCCAGCCTGTATTACTTTGGCCGCCCGGTCGACGAACTGAGCCTTGACCAGCAGGCGCTGCTGGTGGGCATGGTGAAAGGCGCGTCGATTTATAACCCGTGGCGTAACCCGAAAATGGCGCTGGAGCGCCGTAATCTGGTGCTGCGTCTGTTGCAGGAACAGAAGGTTATCGACCAGGAGCTGTATGACATGCTGAGCGCTCGTCCGCTGGGCGTGCAGCCGCGCGGCGGGGTGATCTCTCCGCAACCGGCGTTTATGCAGATGGTGCGCCAGGAGCTGCAAACCAAACTGGGCGATAAAGTGAAAGATCTCTCCGGCGTGAAGATCTTCACCACCTTTGATTCAGTGGCGCAGGATGCGGCGGAAAAAGCCGCTATCGAAGGCATTCCGGCGCTGATCAAACAGCGTAAGCTGAGCGATCTGGAAACCGCGATGGTGGTGGTCGACCGCTTCAGTGGCGAAGTCCGCGCGATGGTTGGCGGGGCGAATCCGCAGTTTGCTGGCTATAACCGCGCTATGCAGGCGCGCCGATCAATCGGTTCACTGGCTAAACCGGCGACCTATCTGACCGCGCTCAGCCAGCCGAACCAGTACCGCCTGAATACCTGGATTGCCGATGCGCCGATTTCGCTGCGTCAGCCGAACGGCCAGGTGTGGTCGCCGCAAAACGATGACCATCGTTACAGCGGCCAGGTGATGCTGGTGGATGCGCTGACCCGCTCCATGAACGTACCGACGGTGAATCTGGGGATGGCGCTTGGCCTGCCTGCGGTCACCGAAACCTGGCTGAAACTGGGCGTGCCGAAAGATCAGCTGCACCCGGTTCCGTCAATGCTGCTGGGCGCGCTGAACCTGACGCCGATTGAAGTGGCCCAGGCGTTCCAGACCATCGCCAGCGGCGGCAACCGCGCCACGCTGTCAGCAGTACGCTCGGTGATTGCCGAAGACGGCACCGCGCTGTTCCAGAGTTTCCCGCAGTCTGAACGTGCGGTACCGGCGCAAGCGGCGTATATGACGCTGTGGACCATGCAGCAGGTCGTGCAACGCGGAACCGGCCGTCAGTTGGGCGCGAAATTCCCTGGCCTGCATCTGGCCGGGAAAACCGGTACTACTAACAATCAGGTGGACACCTGGTTTGCCGGTATCGATGGCCGTGAAGTGGTGATCACCTGGGTAGGGCGCGACAACAACCAGCCGACTAAGCTGTACGGTGCCAGCGGTGCGATGTCGATTTACCAGCGCTACCTCAGCAACCAGTCGCCGATCGCGCTGGATCTGACGCCGCCGGAAGACATCGTTAATATGGGCGTGGACGACCAGGGTTACTTCCTGTGCGGCGGCGGCGGAATGCGTTCGCTGCCAGTGTGGACCACCAACCCGGATGCGCTTTGCCAGCAGAGCCGCCCGGTAGAGCCGTCGGGTAACCCGTTTGACCAGTCATCACCGTCGCAACCGCAGCAGCCTCAGCAACAGCAGCAGGCTCCGGCGCAGGAACAGAAAAGCGATGGCGTGGCAGGCTGGATCAAGGACATGTTCGGCAGTAACTAACGCAGCCATAAAACGCGTATAAGGGCGGGATCATCCCGCCCTTTGTTTTGCGTGGCTCTCACCTTTTTTCACATCTCTGTAACTGCCTCAATACCCCGCTACAACCCACTTTTAGCAAGGTGATTATTTCTTGTTCCCTCAGTGAAATCGGGGGCGTGTGCTGCTTGCTATGCAAACAGCGTTTCGCATATTATCCTGCGGTCATAATAATAATTATCGTTTACGTTATCATTCGTCATATTCACGTAGAGAAAATCCAATGGCGCGTCCAGACACTGCTCAGCCAGTCAATACCTCACTGCGTAAAGTCGCAGTGATGATAGCCACAGCAGTCGGCAGCATTTCTGCTCCGGTTTTTGCGGCTGACACTACCCAGAAAGAAGATACCATCACCGTTACCGCAGCGGCTCCGCAGGAAAGCGCATGGGGCCCGGCGGCTACCATCGCGGCCAGACAATCGGCCACCGCCACTAAAACGGATACCCCCATCCAGAAAGCACCGCAGTCTATTTCCGTGGTGACTGCCGAAGAGATGGCGCTGCATCAGCCGAAATCCGTGAAAGAAGCCCTGAGCTACACGCCGGGCGTCGCCGTGGGAACCCGTGGCGCATCCAACACCTATGATTACCTGATCATTCGCGGTTTCGCAGCCGACGGCCAGAGCCAGAATAACTATCTGAACGGCCTGAAAATGCAGGGAAATTTCTATAATGATGCAGTGATTGACCCCTATATGCTGGAACGCGCTGAAGTGCTGCGCGGTCCGGTTTCCGTACTGTACGGAAAGAGCAACCCTGGCGGCTTGCTGAACATGGTCAGCAAGCGCCCGACCACCGAGCCGCTGTATGAAGTCCAGTTCAAAATGGGCACCGACAGCCTGTATCAGACCGGCTTCGATTTCAGCGATGCGCTGGATGACGACGGCGTTTACTCCTGGCGCTTAACCGGCCTGGCGCGCTCGGCGAACGCCCAGCAGAAGGGTGCGGAAGAGCAGCGTTACGCCATCGCGCCGTCATTTAGCTGGCGTCCGGATGACAAAACCAACTTTACCTTCCTCTCTTACTTCCAGAACGAGCCGGAAACTGGCTATTACGGCTGGCTGCCGAAAGAGGGCACGGTATCTACGCTGCCGAACGGTAGCCGTCTGCCGACCGATTTCAACGAAGGCGCGGATAACAACACCTACTCGCGTAACGAGAAAATGGTGGGTTACAGCTTCGAACACGGCTTTAACGACACCTTCACCGTGCGTCAGAACCTGCGTTATGCGCAGAACAAAACCTCGCAGAACAGCGTTTACGGCTATGGCATGTGTTCCGATCCGCTGTACACCGGCGATCCGGCTAGCGGCCCATGCGCAACCATTGCGCCGTCTGAATGGGGCCATACCCTGACGCGCCGCTATGTAGACGACGACGAGAAATTAGAGAACTTCGCGGTTGATACCCAGCTGCAAAGCACTTTCGCTACCGGCTCCGTGGACCACACCCTGTTAACCGGCGTCGACTTTATGCGCATGCGTAACGACATCAACTCCTGGTTTGGTTGGGCGGGTTCCGTGGCGTCATCGGATATCTATAACCTCGACCGCAGCGACTTTGATTTCGGCGCTCACCCTGGTCCTGGTGCCGCTTACCGTGTGCTGAATAAGCAGAAACAGACCGGCGTCTACGTGCAGGATCAGGCGCAGTGGGACAAGGTGCTGGTGACCCTGGGCGGCCGTTACGACTGGGCGGAGCAGGATTCGCTGGATCGTGAAGCGAATGTCCAGCACTCGCGTAATGATAACGAGTTCACCTGGCGTGGCGGCGTGAACTATCTATTCGACAACGGCGTAACCCCGTACTTTAGCTACAGCGAATCGTTTGAACCGGCCTCTACCGTGGGTGCGGATGCCAATATCTTCGCGCCGTCTAAAGGCAAACAGTACGAAGCGGGCGTTAAATACGTACCGGAAGATCGTCCGATCGTGCTGACCGGCGCGGTGTATCAGCTGACCAAAACCAACAACCTGATGGCCGACCCGGCGGGCTCGTTCTTCTCGGTTGAAGGCGGCGAAATCCGTGCGCGCGGCGTTGAGCTGGAAGCTAAAGCGGCGCTCTCCGCGAGCATCAACATGGTAGGTTCTTACACCTACACCGATGCGGAATACACCACCGACACCAACTACAAAGGCAACACCCCGGCTCAGGTGCCAAAACACATGGCGTCGCTGTGGGGTGATTACACGATGTTTGACGGCCCGCTCTCCGGCCTGACTCTGGGCACCGGCGTGCGCTATACCAGCACCAGTTACGGCGATCCGGCGAACTCCTTTAAAGTCGGCAGCTACACCCTGGTGGATGCGCTGGTCCGCTACGACCTGGCTCGCGTCGGCATGGCTGGCTCCAACGTGGCGCTTCACGTCAACAACCTGTTCGATCGTGAATACGTCGCCAGCTGCTTCAATACCTATGGCTGCTTCTGGGGCGCGGAACGTCAGGTTGTCGCGACCGCGACCTTCCGTTTCTGATCCGTTTTCGGGCACGGTACGCCGTGCCCTTTATCAAGTTGATGATTATGCAGGATAAACAGACGCATCCCGATACCACCTTTTCTCTGCGCGATATCACTTTCCGGGTGCCAGGCAGAACCCTGCTTCACCCGCTCTCATTGACCTTTCCTGTCGGTAAGGTGACGGGCCTGATCGGCCACAACGGTTCCGGTAAATCCACCCTGCTCAAAATGCTTGGCCGCCATCAGAAGCCGTCCGACGGCGATCTGCTGCTCAACGATTTACCCCTGGATCAGTGGAGCAGCAAAGCCTTTGCCCGCCAGGTGGCCTATTTGCCGCAACAGCTACCGCCCGCGGAAGGCATGACGGTACGCGAACTGGTGGCGATTGGCCGCTATCCGTGGCACGGTGCGTTAGGGCGTTTCGGCGTCGCCGATCGTGAGAAAGTGGAAGAGGCTATCGAACTGGTAGGGCTGAAGCCGTTCGCCCATCGCCTGGTGGACAGCCTGTCGGGCGGTGAACGCCAGCGGGTGTGGATTGCGATGCTGGTGGCCCAGGACAGCCGCTGTTTATTGCTGGATGAACCGACATCGGCGCTGGATATCGCCCATCAGGTGGACGTGCTGGCGCTGATCCACCGTCTGAGCCAGCAAAAAGGCTTAACGGTGATTGCCGTGCTGCATGACATCAATATGGCGGCACGCTACTGCGATTATCTGGTTGCCCTGCGCGGCGGCGAAATGATTGCCCAGGGCGAACCCGCCGCCATGATGCAGAGCGAAACCCTCGAGCGCATCTACGGTCTTCCTATGGGCATTCTCCCTCATCCCGCGGGCGCGGCCCCGGTGAGCTTTGTCTACTGATGTCAGACTCCCTTTTAACGTTAATTTCCCGTCGTCGCCTGGTAACGGCGATGGCGTTATCTCCGCTGCTGTGGCAAATGGGCACCGCCCGCGCCGCGACGGTCGACCCGCATCGCGTGGTGGCGCTGGAATGGCTGCCGGTAGAGTTGCTGATGGCGCTCGGCGTAATGCCTTACGGCGTGGCGGATATCGTTAACTACAGAATGTGGGTCAATGAGCCCGCGCTGCCGGATTCGGTGATCGACGTCGGGCTGCGTACCGAGCCGAATCTGGAACTGCTGGCGCAAATGAAGCCGTCCATGCTGGTCTGGTCCACGGGTTATGGCCCATCCGAAGAGACGTTGCGGCCTATCGCGCCGGGGCGCGGATTTAGCTTTAGCGACGGTAAACAACCGCTGACCAAAGCGCGTAACTCACTACTGGAGATGGGCGAGCTGCTGGGGCTTTCCCAGGCGGCGCACGCGCATCTGGATAAGTTTGACGCTTATCTGGCGCAGATGAAACCGCGCTTTGCCGGACGGGGCAATCGCCCGATCCTGATGATGACCCTGATGGACGAACGCCACGTGTTGGTGATGGGTGAAAACAGCCTGTTCCAGCAGGTCATGGACGTGATGGATATTCCCAACGCCTGGCACGGTGAAACCAATTTCTGGGGCAGCGCCGTGGTGGGTATTGAACGCCTTGCGGCGGTGAAAGACGCCGATGTGCTGTGTTTTGAGCACGGTGATGATGCGCTGATGGCGCGTATCGCCGCCACCCCGCTGTGGAAGGCGATGCCGTTTATCCGCCAGCAGCGTTTCCAGCGCGTGCCCGCCGTGTGGTTCTACGGCGCGACCCTCTCCTCGATGCATTTCTGCCGGGTGCTGGATGCGGCGCTGGGAGGCAAAGCATGAGGGCCAAAAGCAATCTGTTCGCGCCGGTACTGTTGTCGGTGATGTTTCTGGCCGGGCTGTGGCTCACCTGGTTTAACCTCAATCATCAACTGCCGCGCGACCAGTGGAGCGCGGCACTGTGGCATCCCAGCCAGGATGCCCTCGATCAGATGCTGTTCCACTACAGCGCGTTGCCGCGCCTGGTGCTGTCGCTGCTGGTTGGCGCGGGGCTGGGGCTGGTGGGCGTGCTGTTCCAGCAGGTGCTGCGCAACCCGCTGGCGGAACCGACCACGCTCGGCGTGGCGACGGGCGCGCAGTTGGGTATCGCCATCACCACGCTGTGGGCGCTGCCCGGCGGTTATATGACCTCGCAGTTCGCGGCGCTGGCGGGCTCGGCGCTGGTGGGGCTGATTGTTTTCGGCGTTGCCTGGAATAAACGGCTTTCGCCGATCACGCTGATTCTGGCGGGTCTGGTGGTTAGTCTGTACTGCGGCGCGGTGAATCAGCTGATCGTAATTTTCCATCACGACCAGCTGCAAAGTGTGTTTTTGTGGAGTACCGGGGCGCTTAACCAGACCGACTGGAGCATTGTTTCCCGGCTGTGGCCGCAACTGCTTGGCGGAGTGATGCTGACGCTGCTGCTGCTGCGCCCGCTCACCCTGATGGGCCTCGACGACGGCGTGGCGCGCAACCTGGGCCTGGCGCTGTCCATGGCGCGGTTAGCGGCGCTGGTGCTGGCAATCGCCATCAGCGCCTTGCTGGTTAACGCGGTGGGGATTATCGGCTTCATCGGTCTGTTTGCGCCGCTGCTGGCGAAAATGCTCGGCGCGCGCCGCCTGCTTTCCCGGCTGATCCTCGCGCCGTTGATCGGCGCGCTGATCCTGTGGCTGTCGGATCAGATGATTGTCTGGCTGACCCGGGTGTGGATGGAAGTCTCGACCGGCGCGGTAACGGCGTTAATTGGCGCGCCGCTGCTGCTGTGGCTGCTGCCGCGTTTGCGCACCCAGAGCGCGCCGTCTCTCGATGCGGGCGACCATATCCCCACGGAACGCCAGTACGTGCTGTTATTTAGCCTGGCGGGCGTTGGGGTGCTGTTGCTGATGATTGTCGTTGCCCTGACGTTTGGCCGCGATGCGCATGGCTGGACCTGGGCCAGCGGCGATCTGCTGCGGGACCTGCTGCCGTGGCGCTGGCCGCGCGTACTCGCAGCGATGACCGCAGGCTGTATGCTGGCGGTGGCGGGCTGCATTATCCAGCGGCTGACCGGCAACGCCATGGCGAGCCCGGAAGTGCTGGGCATCAGCTCCGGCGCGGCGTTTGGTGTGGTGTTGATGCTGTTCCTGGTGCCGGGAGACGCCTTTGGCTGGTTGCTGCCCGCCGGTAGCCTGGGGGCGGCTGCCACGCTGCTGATTATCATGATCGCTGCCGGACGCGGCGGGTTTTCCCCGCACCGGATGCTGCTTGCCGGGATGGCGTTAAGTACCGCCTTTACTATGCTGCTGATGATGCTCCAGGCCAGTGGCGATCCGCGCATGGCGAAAGTCATCACCTGGATTTCCGGCTCGACCTATAGCGTCACCGACCAGCACGCGGTGTACAGTTTTATCGTGATGGCGGCACTGCTGGCGCTGACGCCGCTGTGCCGCCGCTGGTTAACGGTATTGCCGCTGGGCGGCGATACGGCGCGGGCAGTGGGGATGGCGCTTACGCCGTCGCGCGTGGCGTTGTTGATGCTGGCATCCGGCCTGACGGCGGCGGCGACCATGACCATCGGCCCGCTGAGTTTTGTTGGGTTGATGGCCCCGCATATCACCCGGATGATGGGTTTCCGTCGCGCGCTGCCGCAGATGGTGATTTCCGCGCTGCTTGGCGGGCTGCTACTGGTGGTGGCGGACTGGTGTGGGCGAATGGTGATGTTCCCGTACCAGATCCCTGCCGGGTTGCTATCGACCTTTATCGGCGCGCCGTACTTTGTGTATCTGCTGCGTAAGCAGAGCCGTTAAGCAAATGGCCTCTTTCGTCCTGAAAGGGGTCCTATTCTGTCGGAACCGCGCTGGCGATAAACTCGCGAAGCCACTGATGCGCCGGGTCGCGGTGCATCCGCTCCGGCCACAGCATCATCTTCTCAAACCCGGCAATCTCAATTGGCGCGTCCAGCACGCGCAGCGCCGCATCGTCACGTACCAGCCGTTCCGGCAACAGCGCCACCAGATTTGTGCGGCTCAGCACGGCGCTGACAAAGCTAAAATGCGGTACGGACAGCACGACCTTATGCGTAAGCCCTAACGCCGCCAGCGCCTCGTCGGTGCTGCCGACAAATCCGCCGCCGTCCGGCGAAACGATTACATGTTCCAGTTGGCAAAACTGCGCAAGATCCGGAGCGTGTTGCAGTTCAGGGTGATCGTGGCGGCACACCAGCCGGTAATTTTCATAGAACAGGAAGCGGCTGCGCAGTTCCAGCGGTGCGCAGGTACGGGTGAAAATTGCCAGATCGAGTTTGTCATGCTCCATCGCGGCGGAAAGCCGGGTCGAGGGAACCTCCAGCAGCGCCAGACGGCAATGCGGCGCGGCGTTACGTAACCCATCCAGCGCGGGTAGCAATACCGAATATTCACTGTAATCCGATGCGGCGATGCGCCAGGTCATGGCCGCCTGTGCAGGATCGAAGGGCAGCGGCGAGGCGATGGCGTGATCCAGTGCCCGGAGCGCCTTACGCAACGGTTCCCGCAGCGCTTCGGCCCGCGCGGTGGGGCGCATTCCGCGTGGACCCGGCAGCAGTAGCGGATCGCCTAACGATTCGCGGACCGGTTACGAGCAGGGATTACAGACCCCGGATATCACCCGCGAGCAGGAGAAACTGCATTGGGCGGATACGGTTATTTTTCAGTTCCCGCTGTGGTGGTTCACCATGCCTGCCATTATGAAGGGCTGGTTTGAGCGCGTGTATGCTTACGGTTTTGCCTATGGCGTGGGCGAGCATTCCGATAGCCACTGGGGCGATCGCTTTGGCGAAGTTGTGGTATCCGGGTTTTGATGTTCTGCCGCCGCACATGATTTATCGCGCCCATAAGATGGATGAACAGCGCTTTCAGGTGGAGTGCGAGAAACTGGACGCGCGGCTGAAAACCCTGGAGCAGACCGCGCCGCTGCCGTTTCGTCGCCAGAACTTTGGTGATTATCAGATCCCGTCGTTAATACTCAGGCCGGAACTGGCGGAAGGGGAGAGCGGATTTAGGGTTCATCTGCAACGCTGAAGGGAAAGCGGCCCGCGCCGAATAGCGCGGGCCTGAGTATTACAGTTTGGCAAACACCTGGCGCGCCGCGTCGAGGGTGTTATCAATATCTTCTTCGCTGTGCGCCACGGACATAAAACCCGCTTCAAACGCCGACGGTGCCAGATACACGCCTTCTTCCAGCATCAGATGGAAGAAATGCTTAAATCGCTCAACGTCGCAGCCCAGCACGTCCTGATAGCAGGTCACGCTCGGCGCATCGGTAAAGAACAGGCCGAACATCCCGCCGACATGGTTCACCACCAGCGGAATACCCGCCTCCTGCGCCGCTTCGCGCAGGCCTTCCGCCAGACGGGTGGTCAGGTCGGTCAGGGTAGCGTGAATACCCGGCTGGGCCACCTCGGTCAGGCAGGCGTAGCCCGCCGCCATGGCGATCGGGTTGCCGGACAGTGTACCCGCCTGGTAAACCGGGCCGGTCGGCGCCAGGGCTTCCATGATTTCACGGCGTCCGCCGAACGCGCCCACCGGCATACCGCCGCCGATGATTTTACCCAGGCAGGTCAGATCCGGCTCCACGCTGTAATAAGACTGCGCGCCAGCCAGCGCCACGCGGAAGCCGGTCATCACTTCATCAATAATCAGCAGCGCGCCGAATTCGTCGCACAGCGCGCGCAGGCCCGGCAGGAAGTCCGGCTGCGGCGGGATACAGTTCATATTGCCCGCGACCGGCTCGACGATGATGCAGGCGATGTCCTGCGGATACTGCTCAAACGCCTCGCGCACCGAAGCGAGATCGTTGTAGGTGCAGGTCAGGGTGTGTTTGGCGAAATCCGCCGGCACGCCTGGTGAGTTCGGCTGGCCGAGCGTCAGCGCGCCGGAACCGGCTTTCACTAACAGACAATCGGCGTGGCCGTGGTAGCAGCCTTCGAATTTGATGATCTTGTCGCGATGGGTGTAACCGCGCGCCAGGCGGATTGCGCTCATGGTGGCTTCGGTGCCGGAGTTCACCATTCGCACCATATCCATCGTCGGCACCAGTTCGGTGACCAGTTGCGCCATTTTGACTTCCATCTCGGTGGGCGCGCCAAAGCTTAAACCACGCTGGGCGGCTTCGATTACCGCGTTGCGGATGGCGGGGTGGTTATGGCCCAGCACCATCGGACCCCAGGAGCCCACGTAGTCGATATAGGCTTTTCCGTCGGCGTCATACAGGTAAGCCCCGTCGGCGCGCTCAATGAAAAGTGGTGTTCCCCCTACGCCGGTAAATGCGCGTACCGGTGAATTAACCCCGCCAGGGATAAGCTCGCGTGCGGCAGCGTAGAGATGTTCAGACTTACTCATGAATCGGCTCCTGATTCGTGGAATGGGTAACAACGGGCTATTCTAAGGGATCCACGGAAGGTAATAAAAGTTTTGCCCGATTAAAGCATCATAATTCGAAGGGATTTTCCTCGCGACGTCTGGGTTCAGGGCGAGTAAAATGCCGCGCGTAAAAAATCTACCTAAAAATGATGATGTATGAATTCTGAAAACTCCTCGTTTGAAGCACAGCAGTTTGTCCGCCTGACGCGCCGCGAGCGTATCCGGCAATTACTCAATCGCGATAAAACGCCCGTCGCCATCCTGTTAATGGCCGCCGTTGTAGGCACGCTCACCGGCCTGGCAGGCGTGGCATTTGATAAAGCCGTGGAATGGGTCCAGCTAAATCGCATGATGCTGCTGGCCAGCACGGCGGACCGCGAATGGCTGGTCTGGCCGCTGGCGTTTATCGTCTCGGCGCTGTTAGCGATGTTCGGTTACTGGCTGGTGCGCCGTTTTGCGCCGGAGGCGGGCGGCTCGGGCATCCCGGAAATCGAAGGCGCGATGGAAGAATTACGCCCGGTGCGCTGGTGGCGCGTGCTGCCGGTGAAATTTTTCGGCGGCATGGGAACGCTGGGCGCGGGCATGGTGCTGGGGCGCGAAGGGCCGACGGTGCAGATTGGCGGCAATATCGGGCGCATGGTGCTGGATGTTTTCCGCATGCGCAGCGCAGAGGCACGCCATACCTTACTGGCAACCGGCGCGGCGGCGGGCCTTTCCGCCGCCTTTAACGCGCCGCTGGCGGGCATTCTGTTTATCATTGAAGAGATGCGCCCGCAGTTTCGCTACAGCCTGATCTCGATTAAAGCGGTGTTCACCGGCGTGATTATGTCGAGCATTGTGTTCCGGGTGTTCAACGGCGAAGCGGCAATCATCGATGTGGGACAACTCTCCAACGCGCCGATTCATACCCTGTGGCTGTATCTGGTGCTGGGGATGATTTTTGGCATTGTCGGGCCGCTGTTTAACGCGCTGGTGCTGAAGGCGCAGGATATGTTCGCCAAAATCCACGGTGGGAATATCACGAAGTGGGTGTTAATCGGTGGGATGATCGGTGGGCTTTGTGGCGTGCTGGGGCTTATCGATCCCAGTGCGGCGGGGGGCGGCTTTAATTTGATCCCGATTGCTGCGGCGGGCAATTTTACCGTTGGGATGCTGCTGTTTATCTTTATCACTCGTATCATCACCACGGTGCTATGTTTTTCTTCTGGCGCGCCGGGCGGAATTTTCGCCCCGATGTTGGCGCTGGGGACGCTGCTGGGTACCGCGTTCGGCATGGTCTGTATCGCCTGGTTCCCGGCGTGGCAACTGGAGCCAGGCACCTTTGCCATCGCCGGAATGGGGGCACTGTTCGCCGCCTCTGTGCGCGCGCCGCTGACCGGTATCGTGCTGGTTCTGGAAATGACCGACAATTATCAGCTCATATTGCCAATGATTATTACCTGTCTGGGTGCCACACTGCTGGCGCAGTTCCTGGGCGGCAAGCCACTCTATTCCACTATCCTGGCGCGGACATTAGCCAAACAGGAAGCGGAGCAGCAGCAGGCCGCACGACCGGAGAATACTTGAACGATTTACCAGGGTATTAGATAATGACCAAAAGATTGGGTGATATCCGTCATACTTCTGGCCGTTTCTGTTCCGGGACCGCCTCCAGGATTCGGTTAATTACCCGAATCGCCGTATCAATGGGAGCAAATAATGAGTGATGACGTAGCGCTGCCTCTGCAATTTACCGATGCAGCAGCCAATAAAGTAAAAAGCCTGGTTGCCGATGAAGAGAACCCGAACCTGAAACTGCGTGTATATATCACCGGTGGTGGTTGCAGCGGCTTCCAGTATGGTTTTACCTTTGATGACCAGATCAACGAAGGCGACATGACCATTGAGAAACAGGGTGTCGCGCTGGTGGTTGATCCGATGAGCCTGCAATATCTGGTGGGCGGCGCGGTGGATTACACCGAAGGTCTGGAAGGTTCCCGTTTTGTGGTGACTAACCCGAACGCCACCAGCACCTGCGGCTGCGGTTCTTCATTCAGCATCTAAGCCGTAATGCCGATAAAAAAAGCCGTGATTGCATCACGGCTTTTTTGTTTTCAGGCGCGGTCATCCAGCGCAAACGTCGGCAGTTTTAAATGCCAGCGGATCGCCGCCAGGCGGATCGTTAGCGTCACCACCATCCCCACCATACTCGCCTGCTCTAACGGCATGCCGAACAGATAGAAGGCGTTGGCATGAACGATGCCGCCGATAATGCAGGCAGTAGCGTAGATTTCGGTACGCAGGATCATCGGTACTTCGCGCGCCAGCACATCGCGGATAATCCCGCCGCCCACGCCGGTCAGCACGCCCATACACACCGCCACCAGCGGGCCGGTTCCGGCCATAAAAGCTTTGTTCACCCCGATGCCGACAAACACCGCCAGCCCGACGGCGTCCAGCACCGGCAGCACCCATTTCGGCAGGCGGCGCGGCTGGCGCACCAGCACAATGGTCAACATACAGGTCACCATCGCCACCACCAGATCGGTGGGATCGTTAACCCAAAACACCGGGCCGTGGGCAAGGGCCATATCGCGGATGGTGCCTCCGCCTACGGCCGTGACGACGCCCAACACCAGTACGCCAAACGGATCCATCCGCAGCTTACCGGCCAGTAAAACCCCTGAAATAGCAAAAACGGCAGTACCAATGATATCCAGCCAATAGACCAGCATTGCTCACCCTCAGTTCGTTGTTTCCGCCATCGCCTGGCAGAGCTGTTTTGCGGCGAGGATGATACGCGGGCCTGACCGTTCAAACCAGTCGTCGTGAAGGGCAATAACCGGAACTTTGAGCTGGTCATGCCAAAATTGCGATGTTTTTGGGATATTGCGCTGTTCCCCGGCCACCACGATGGCCTGCGGTTTACGCATTAGTACCTGTTCACGGCTCACCTGCGGCCAGGGGACGCGGCTGTCGGCGAAGATATTTTCACCGCCACACACTTCCAGGATCTGGTTTTGCAAGGAGGATTTACCGGAGGTAAACAGCGGATGGTCGCCGAACTGCATAAAAACGCGGGTTTTCGGTTTGTCAGCATACTGTTTTCGCAGGGCGGCAAATTCCTGCTCAAGCTTATCGGCAGCGGCGTTGGCCTGCTCTGGCGCCGGGCTCCACGTTGCCAGCTTGCGCAACGCGGCGACAATATCTTCTACAGTCAGCGGGTCGAGCCACAGTACCTCGATGCCTAGCGCGTTAAGCTGGTTAACCTGGCGTTCAGGATTACCGCCGCGCCAGGCGACGACCAAATCCGGTTTCAGCGCCACGATGCGCTCGAAATTCATGCCCTGCCAGTTGGCGACCTGCTCAAGCTTTTTGGCGGCTTCCGGGTAATCGGAATAGTTGCTGACGGCAATCGGCGTGATCCCTGCGGCGAATGCCAGTTCGGTGTTGCCGGGTGACAGAGTGATCACGCGCGGCGCGGCAAACAGCCACGCCGGGAAGAGGAAAAGGGCGCACAGCGCCCCGAAGCGTTTGAGCTTAGCCATGCTGGAGCTGTTGGAGCAGCGTTTCAACCATCAGGCTGGACTGCTTCGCCGCCACCGTCAGGAACTCGTCAAAGCTGAGGTGGGACTCCTGATCGGCCACGTCGGAAATGGCGCGTACCACCACAAACGGCACGCCGAAGTTGTGGCAAACGTGCGCCACGGCGGTGGCTTCCATTTCTACCGCAATGGCATTCGGGAAGTGCTGGCGGATTTTCGCCAGGTTTTCCGCACCGTTAATAAACGCATCACCGCTTACCACCAGGCCACGTACCGCGTGAAGGTCCAGTTTCTGAATGCAGGCTTCGGCTGCGGCAATCAGTTTTTCATCGGCTTTAAAGCCTGCCGGGCAGCCCGGCAACTGGCCGTATTCGTAGCCAAACGCGGTGACGTCGGCGTCGTGGTAGCGCACATCTTCAGATACCACGATATCGCCCACTTTCAGGGTCGACGCCAGGCCGCCTGCGGAGCCGGTATTGATAATGACGTCGGGTTTGCAGTGTTCCAGCAGCAGGGTTGCGCCCATCGCCGCCGCAACTTTACCAATTCCCGATTTCAGCAGCGCCACGTCGGTTCCGTTTAACGTTCCGGTATAAATTTCACAACCGGCAATGTTCAGCGTTTGACGGTTTTCGATTTTGTCGCGCAGAAGGGTAACTTCTTCTTCCATTGCGCCAATGATGCCTGCTTTCATAGAGATACTCGCTAAATGTTAGATTCAGGGGCATAGTCTATCATGGCATTGACAGGGAAATAATTCGCTTCTGATTAAGAGCTGGAGGGCTTATGGCTGAGTTCGACTTTCGCAATAAGATTAACTGGCGTCGCCGCTACCGCTCGCCACAGGGCGTGAAAAGCGAGCATGAGATTGTGCGCATTTTTGAAAGCGACCGCGGACGCATCGTCAACTCTCCCGCCATTCGCCGTCTCCAGCAGAAAACCCAGGTTTTTCCCCTTGAGCGCAACGCTGCGGTGCGCACCCGTTTGACCCATTCCATGGAAGTCCAACAGGTGGGGCGCTATATCGCCAAAGAGGTGCTCAGCCGCCTGAAGGAGCGCAGGCTGCTGGCGGAATATGGGCTTGATGAGCTCACCGGCCCGTTCGAAAGTATTGTTGAAATGTCCTGCCTGATGCATGACATCGGCAATCCGCCGTTCGGGCATTTTGGCGAAGCGGCGATTAACGACTGGTTTCGCCAGCGCCTGGTGCCTGCCGATGCCACCAGCCAGCCGCTCAGCGGTGATCGCTGCCAGGTGGCGGTGCTGCAATTGCATGAGGGCGAAGAGGCGCTCAATACGCTGCGGCGCAAGGTGCGTAATGACATCTGCCAGTTTGAAGGCAACGCGCAGGGAATTCGTCTGGTACATACGCTGCTGCGCATGAACCTGACCTGGGCGCAGGTTGGTGGGATTTTAAAATATACCCGCCCGGCGTGGTTTACCGGCCCCACGCCGGAAAGCCACAGTTACTTAATGAAAAAACCGGGCTTTTACCTCTCGGAAGAAGAGTACATTGTACGGTTACGTAAAGAACTTTCACTGAACGACTATTGCCGATTTCCACTGACCTGGATTATGGAAGCCGCTGACGACATCTCTTATTGCGTCGCCGACTTAGAAGATGCAGTAGAGAAACGCATCTTCAGTGCCGAGCAGCTTTACCAGCATTTGCGCGACGCCTGGGGCGACCATCAACCCGGCGATCTGTTTGCCCAGGTGGTGCAAAATGCCTGGGATAAATCGATGACTAACTCCATGCAGCGCAGCGTTGAAGATCAGTTTTTTATGTATTTGCGGGTGAATACGCTGAATAAACTGGTGCCTTACGCCGCCCAGCGTTTTATTGATAACTTACCGACCATTTTCCCCGGTTGTTTTAATCACGCGCTGCTGGAAGATGACAGTCCATATAGCCGTCTCCTGAAACTTTATAAAAACGTCGCGATTCGCCATGTATTTAGCCATCCCGATGTTGAGCAGCTCGAATTACAGGGTTACCGGGTGATTAAAGGGCTGTTAGATATATATCAACCGCTGTTGCTGCTGGGCGCGGACGACTTCCGGCTATTAGTGGAAGAAGCCAATGGGCGACGGTTACCTATTGAAACCCGGCTATTTCATAAGTTGTCGGGTCGGCACCGCCTGGCTTATATTGAGGCGATGAGCCACGTTAATCGTAATGATGCTGATTTTCCGATTTGGGAATATTATTATCGCTGCCGTCTTATCCAGGATTATATAAGTGGTATGACCGATCTTTATGCATGGGATGAATACCGTAAGCTGATGGCGGTTGAATAATATCTGAAAGTTTTGTAAAGACGACCAATAAATTTTTACTTTTCAAGAAATTCAGGCGTGGAACTTCGCGCGATAAAATCACTCTGATAGTCACGATTACAGCAATTTTGCCTGACTAATTAATTGAGAATGAAACAGATGAAAAAAACCACGTTAGCATTGAGTGCGCTGGCTCTGAGCATGGGCCTGGCGCTGGGTCCTGTCTCCGCTGTCGCTGCTGAAACCGCTTCGGCGGCACCGGTTGTTCAACCGATGCCAAGCCTGGCGCCGATGCTTGAAAAAGTGATGCCTTCAGTGGTGAGCATTAATGTGGAAGGAACGACAGCGGTAAACAATCCGCGCCTGCCGCGTAACTTCCAGCAGTTCTTCGGCGATGATTCCCCGTTCTGCCAGGACGGTTCGCCGTTCCAGAGCTCGCCGTTCTGTCAGGGCGGAGGTGCCGGTCCGCAAGGCGGCCAGCAACAGAAATTTATGGCGCTGGGTTCCGGGGTAATTATTGATGCCGCTAAAGGCTATGTGGTGACCAATAACCACGTGGTGGATAACGCGACCAGCATCAAAGTGCAACTTAGCGATGGCCGTAAGCTGGACGCCAAAATGGTTGGTAAAGACCCGCGCTCTGATATCGCGCTGATCCAGATCCAGGATCCGAAAAACCTGACGGCGATTAAACTGGCCGATTCTGATGCCCTGCGCGTCGGTGACTATACCGTAGCGATCGGCAACCCGTTCGGCCTGGGTGAAACCGTAACGTCCGGGATTGTGTCGGCGCTGGGCCGTAGCGGCCTGAACGCTGAAAACTACGAAAACTTTATCCAGACCGATGCGGCGATTAACCGGGGTAACTCCGGCGGCGCGCTGGTCAACCTGAACGGCGAACTGATCGGGATTAACACCGCGATCCTCGCGCCGGACGGCGGCAACATCGGTATCGGCTTCGCCATTCCCAGCAACATGGTGAAAAGCCTGACCAGCCAGATGGTGGAATATGGCCAGGTACGCCGCGGCGAACTGGGCATTATGGGGACTGAGCTGAACTCCGAACTGGCGAAAGCGATGAAAGTCGACGCCCAGCGCGGCGCATTCGTCAGCCAGGTAATGCCAAACTCTTCTGCGGCCAAAGCGGGCGTGAAGGCGGGCGACGTGATTGTCTCGCTGAACGACAAGCCGATTAGCAGCTTTGCGGCGCTGCGTGCCCAGGTTGGCACCATGCCAGTAGGCAGCAAACTCACCCTGGGCCTGCTGCGCGACGGCAAGCCGACGTCAGTGACGCTGGAACTCCAGCAGAGCAGCCAGAATCAGGTCGACTCTTCTTCCATCTTCAACGGGATTGAAGGCGCGGAGATGAGTAACCAGACCGGCAGCAACGTGGGCGTGGTAGTGAATAGCGTGAAAACCGGTTCTCAGGCGGCGCGTATCGGCCTGAAAAAAGGCGATGTCATTCTGGGCGCTAACCAGCAGCCGGTGAAAAACATCGCTGAACTGCGCAAAATTCTCGACAGCAAGCCATCTGTACTGGCGCTGAACGTGAAACGTGGCGATACCACGCTTTACCTGCTGATGCAGTAATTGTTGAAGGGTTTTTTGTGACCCTTTCCACAACTCCATAGTCTGACCCCGCGCATTGTGCAATTGCCCAATGCGCGGGTTTTTTTTGTGCCTTATTCTGAATCATTGATATGAGGAGGGGGCACAATGGCGGGTTGGCATCTTGATACCAAAATGGCGCAGGATATCGTGTCACGCACGATGCGGATCATTGATACCAATATCAACGTTATGGATGCCCGGGGACGGATTATCGGCAGCGGCGACCAGGAGCGTATTGGTGAATTGCACGAAGGCGCGCTGCTGGTGCTTTCGCAGGGCCGCGTGGTAGACATTGACGATGCGGTGGCCCGCAGCCTGCACGGCGTGCGCCAGGGGATTAACCTGCCGCTGCGTATCGAAGGTGAAATCGTCGGCGTGATCGGCCTGACGGGCGATCCGGTGCATTTGCGCAAGTACGGCGAGCTGGTGTGTATGACGGCGGAGATGATGCTGGAGCAGTCCCGTCTGATGCACATGCTGGCGCAGGATACGCGTCTGCGCGAAGAGCTGGTAATGAACCTGATCCAGACGGAAGAGCACACCCCGGCGCTGATGGAATGGGCACAGCGTTTAGGCATCGATCTTAATCAGCCGCGCGTGGTTGCTGTCGTCGAAGTGGACAGCGGGCAGCTCGGCGTCGACAGCGCGATGGCGGAACTGCAACAGCTGCAAACCGCCCTGACTACGCCTGAACGCAATAACCTGGTAGCCATCGTCTCGCTAACCGAAATGGTGGTGCTGAAGCCTGCGCTGAATGCGTTTGGCCGCTGGGATGCGGAAGACCACCGCCGCCGCGTTGAGCAGCTTATCGCCCGGATGAAAGAGAGTGGGCATTTGCGGTTTCGCGTGGCGCTCGGCAACTATTTTACCGGGCCTGGCAGCATTGCACGCTCCTGGCGTACCGCGCGCACCACCATGATGGTCGGCAAACAGCGTATGCCCGACGTGCGCAGCTATTTCTATCAGGATTTGATGCTGCCGGTGCTATTGGACAGCTTGCGCGGCGGCTGGCAAGCCAACGAGCTGGCGCGCCCGCTGGTCAAGCTGAAAGCGATGGACAACAATGGCCTGCTGCGCCGTACATTAACCGCGTGGTTTCGCCACAATGTGCAGCCGCTGGCGACCTCAAAGGCGTTGTTTATCCACCGTAATACCCTGGAATATCGCCTGAACCGGATATCGGAACTGACCGGGCTGGATTTGGGGAATTTTGACGACAGGCTGCTGCTGTATATTGCGTTACAGCTTGATGAGCAGCGCTAGACAAGAAAGCAGGGCGGGGGAGAGCCCGCCCTGAGAGAATTATTTACGGGTGAGTTTTTCCAGATCGGCTTCGATTTCGTTGATCTTATTGGTAACCACGCTTTCGAGATGACGCAAATCGTCGAGGATCTTACGTTTTAAATCCACTTCAGTACGGTCGCGCATGCAGATCTGATCCAGCTCATCGATCACGTAACGCAGATTTGGGCTGATCTCCTGTACTTCTTTGTAACCTTGCCCTACGCCATCAGCCACCACGGTTTTGCGCTGGCGTGGATATTTAAACTTCACGCTCTTGGCAAAAAACTCGCCTTTATCCTTACGAAAGTAGATTTTCAGGATGTCGTTGTTGGCTTCCTGCCGGAGGCTGTACCGGTCAATCTCTTCAGGATTCGTGATCCCCAGACTCTTCAGATTATCGTACATAGCGGTATCCTTAGCGAAACATTAACCCAGAAATAATTAATGAAATAATCCGTTAATGCCACAACCGGGTACAAAAAAGGCGGGTTATCCCGCCTTTTTTATTCATCTTTAGTCGATAGTGCGAAGCAGCTCATTAATGCCCACTTTGCCGCGCGTTTTGGCATCGACTTTTTTGACGATTACCGCACAGTATAGGCTGTATTTGCCGTCTTTCGAAGGCAGGTTGCCGGAGACCACCACGGAGCCCGCCGGTACGCGGCCATAATGCACTTCGCCGGTTTCACGATCGTAAATACGGGTGCTCTGGCCGATGTACACGCCCATGGAGATCACTGAACCTTCTTCCACGATCACGCCTTCCACCACTTCAGAACGCGCACCGATAAAGCAGTTGTCTTCAATGATGGTCGGGTTAGCCTGTAACGGTTCCAGTACGCCGCCGATGCCTACGCCGCCGGAGAGGTGAACGTTTTTACCGATCTGCGCGCAGGAGCCGACGGTCGCCCAGGTATCAACCATGGTGCCTTCATCCACGTAAGCGCCGATGTTGACATAGGACGGCATCAGCACGGTGTTGCGGGCGATAAACGCGCCCTGGCGCACCGCTGCCGGCGGCACCACGCGGAAACCTTCTTTCTGGAAACGCGCCTGATCGTAGTCGGCGAATTTCATCGGCACTTTATCGAAGTAGCGGCTTTCCGCACCGTCGATGACCTGGTTGTCGTTGATGCGGAAAGAAAGCAGCACCGCTTTTTTCAGCCATTGATGCGTCACCCACTGGCCGTCGATCTTCTCCGCCACGCGCAGCGCGCCGGAGTCAAGAAGCGCGATAACCTGGTTCACCGCTTCACGGGTAACGGTATCCACATTGGCGGGAGTGATGTCGGCGCGACGCTCGAAAGCGGCTTCAATAACGTTTTGTAACTGCTGCATTGTCTCTATCCATATTGCGTAAAAAAATTCGTTACCCTTTATCGTTTGGATTGAGGGCGGCTGTCAACCGTTGTTGCACCTCTTGCTGCAGGGCATTATTAAGGGCACGCCGGTCCGCATTCGCGATTATAAATAAATCTTCTACTCGCTCACCAATTGTCGTAATTCTCGCCCCGTGAAGCGAAATTCCCAGGTCCGCGAACACCTGGCCGACGCGCGCCAGAAGCCCAGGCTGATCGAGGGCGATCAATTCCAAAAACGATTTTCGGTCGGTATGGGTCGGCAGAAAATTGACCTCGGTATCCACGGTAAAGTGGCGCAGTTTGGCCGCCTGGCGACGCGGCTGCGGTGGATGCCAGGTACGCTGGGTAATCGCCTGCTCCAGGCCGTAGCGAATCGCTTCGTGGCGATCTGCCGCCAGCGGTTTGCCGTCCGGCTCCAGCACAATAAAGGTATCCATCGCCATGCCGTCGCGGGTGGTGAAGATCTGCGCATCGTGCACGCTGAGGTTGCGCCGGTCGAGTTCCGCACAGACGGCGGCAAACAGATAAGGACGGTCCGGGCTCCAGATGAAGATTTCGGTGCCGCCGCGCGTCGCCTGCGGGCTCAGCAGGATTAACGGCTTGCTGAGATCGTGTTGCAACAGGTGGCGCGCGTGCCAGGCAAGCTGGTTCGGGCTGTGGCGAACAAAGTAGTTGGCCCGGCAGCGAGCCCAGATGCGGTGCAGCGCCTCTTCATCAATATTATCCATGCGCAGCAGCGCCAGCGCCTGAAGCTGGTGATGGCGCACCCGCTCGCGCATATCCGGCGTGTTCTGCATCCCGCGCCGCAGTTGTTTTTCGGTGGCGAAATAGAGTTCGCGCAGCAGGCTTTGCTTCCAGCTGTTCCATAGGGTTTCGTTGGTGGCGCAAATATCTGCCACCGTCAGGCAAACCAGGAAGCGCAGACGGTTTTCGGTTTGCACCTCTTCGGCAAATTGTTTGATTACTTCCGGATCCTGAATATCCCGGCGCTGGGCAGTAACCGACATCAGCAGATGATGACGTACCAGCCACGCCACCAGTTGCGTTTCCCGTGAGTTCAGGCCATGAAGTTCGGCGAACTTCAGCACGTCCTGCGCGCCCAGTACTGAATGGTCGCCGCCGCGGCCTTTGGCGATATCGTGGAACAGCGCGGCGATCAGGATCAGCTCCGGATGGGTGAGGCGCGGCCACAGCTCCACGCATAAAGGATGCTTCAGGCGCGTCGCTTCCAGCGCGAAGCTTTCCAGTTTTTGCATCACCCGGATGGTGTGTTCATCCACCGTATAGGCGTGGAACAGGTCGAACTGCATCTGGCCGACGATATGCGACCACTGCGGCATATAGGCACCGAGCACGCTGTGGCGGTGCATTGGCAGCAGCCCACGGCTCACCGCGCCCGGATGGCGCAGCATCGATAAAAACAGGCTGCGGGCTTCCGGGATATAACACAGCGGTTCGGTTAGATGACGGCGCGCGTGGCGCAGATGGCGCAGCGTGGTGGAGTAAATGCCGGTGATGTCGCGGTTGCGCACCATGGCGTAGAACATCCGCAAGATAGCCTGCGGCTCGCGGATAAACAGGCTTTCATCACGCAGATCGATAAGCGTGCCGCGTAACTGGAAATCATCATCCAGCGGACGCGGCTTTTCATCGGCGGGCAGCGCCAGAATCGCCTCATCAAACAGCTGTAACAGCATATGGTTCAACTCGCCGACCCGGCGCGTCACCCGGTAAAAATCTTTCATCATCTGCTCAACGGGCTCATTGCCGTCGCCCTGATAGTGCAGACGCTGGGCCACGCTAAGCTGACGATCGAACAGCAGGCGGTTGTCATAGCGATTGAGTTCCAGATGCAGCGCGAAGCGAATGCGCCACAACACGTGCTGGCACTCATCCAGCTCGTTGCGCTCGGCCTCGGTCAAAAAGCCGAAGCCGACCATTTCGCTCAGCGACGTCGCGCCGAAGTGCCGCCGCGCCACCCACTGTAACGTGTGGATATCGCGCAGGCCGCCAGGGCTGCTTTTAATGTCAGGCTCAAGGTTGTAGCTGGTGCCGTGGTAGCGCTTATGGCGCTCCTGCTGTTCGTCGACTTTGGCGGCAAAAAAGCGCTCGGAAGGCCAGAACCCTTCTGAAAAGATATGCTTATGAAGTTCAAGAAACAGCGCCACGTCGCCGGTTAACAGCCGGGATTCAATCAGGTTAGTGGCGACGGTGAGATCGGACAGCCCTTCCAGCAGGCACTCTTCAAGGGTGCGCACGCTGTGGCCTACTTCCAGTTTTACGTCCCACAGCAGGGTTAGTAGCTCGCCGACTTTCTGCGACTGCGCCTCGCTTAACCGCTTGCGGCTCAGGATCAGCAAATCGATATCGGATAAAGGATGCAGTTCGCCGCGCCCGTAGCCGCCCACCGCGACTAACGCCGCTTCGCTCAGTTCGCCGAAACCGTATTCAATCCACAGGCGCTGTAGCAACTGGTCAATGAATTCAGTACGCGCCTCAATCAGCGTTTCTGCGGATAGCCCGCTGTCGAAGGCGCTTGCCAACCACTGCTGGAATTCATCGATATGCGCTTTGATGGCCTGGCAGTGCAGGTCCGCCTGCGGCCAGACGCCAGGGTTATCAGGCTGGCCGGGCAGGGTGGGGATAATGGTGCTGACAAAGGGTTCAGGTAAGGTATTACTCATGGCGCCACCCTAAAGAAAATAAGTTTGCCCAAGGGTTCAATGAACCCGGGTCTGTGACAACAAAGTAAAAAAGTTACGCGCAAATAGAAAGGATCATTTTGTGATGGGCGAGGGCAACGGCGGAATACGGGGTTAAAGATAAAAAAATGGCCCTGAAACAGGGCCATTTTTGTGCGCTTACGCGTCGGCGGTCAGTACGGCCGGGATGGTGTCATCTTTACGCAGCGTCAGGATCTCGCAACCGGTTTCGGTCACCACAATCGTGTGCTCGTACTGCGCTGACAGGCTGCGGTCTTTGGTTTTTACCGTCCAACCGTCTTTCATGGTGCGGATGCGGTAATCGCCCGCATTGACCATCGGCTCGATAGTAAAGGTCATACCGGCCTGCAACACCACGCCGCCGTCGTCAGCATCATAGTGCAGCACCTGTGGCTCTTCGTGGAACACGCGGCCAATGCCGTGACCGCAATATTCGCGCACCACGGAGAAACCCTCCGCTTCGACGAATTTCTGGATCGCCGCGCCCAGCGTGCGCAGACGGATACCCGGCTTCACCATACGCAATGCCAGGTAGAGGCTCTCCTGGGTGACGCGGCACAGGCGCTCGCCCAGGATGGTCGGTTTGCCGACGATAAACATTTTCGAGGTGTCGCCGTGGTATTCATCTTTGATCACGGTAACGTCGATGTTGACGATGTCGCCGTCTTTCAGCACTTTTTCATCGTCGGGAATGCCGTGGCACACCACTTCGTTAATCGAGATACAAACCGATTTCGGAAAACCGTGGTAATCGAGACACGCGGAAACCGCGTTTTGGGTGTTGACGATATAATCGTTGCAGATCCGGTCGAGTTCGCCGGTACTGATCCCTGGCTTAACGTGAGGTTCGATCATCTCCAGCACCTCGGCGGCGAGGCGGCCGGCGATGCGCATTTTTTCGATTTCGTCAGGGGTTTTAATAGAAATAGCCATGAATAAAGTCCGCTGTTGTCGTTGCGTCGACAAGAATTATGCAAGTAATAGCAATGTTAACAGGGCGGCTGGGTTGAGCCAAATTCAGTTTATCGAGACTAACGCAGCGTGAACTACTGTTGGTGTCTTAACGGGTTTTATGGTATAAAGCGCGCCGGACTTCTGTTCCGCATTTACTACACGCTGCGGCGCAGAAGCGACACTCTCACTATGTGTAACAACACACACGTATCGGCACATATTCCGGGGTGCCCTTCGGGGTCGGTAATATGGGATACGTGGAGGCATAACCCCAACTTTTATATAGAGGTTTTAAACATGGCAACTGTTTCCATGCGCGACATGCTCAAGGCTGGTGTTCACTTCGGTCACCAGACCCGTTACTGGAACCCGAAAATGAAGCCGTTCATCTTCGGTGCGCGTAACAAAGTTCACATCATCAACCTTGAGCAAACTGTACCGATGTTCAACGACGCCCTGGCTGAGCTGAACAAAATTGCTGCTCGCAAAGGCAAAATCCTGTTCGTTGGTACTAAACGCGCTGCAAGCGAAGCTGTGAAAGAAGCTGCCGAAAGCTGCGACCAGTTCTTCGTAAACCACCGCTGGTTGGGTGGCATGCTGACTAACTGGAAAACCGTTCGTCAGTCCATCAAGCGCCTGAAAGATCTGGAAACTCAGTCTCAGGACGGTACTTTCGAAAAGCTGACCAAGAAAGAAGCGCTGATGCGCACCCGTGAGCTGGAAAAACTGGAAAACAGCCTGGGCGGTATTAAAGACATGGGTGGCCTGCCGGACGCTCTGTTTGTTATCGATGCTGACCACGAACACATCGCTATCAAAGAAGCAAACAACCTGGGTATCCCGGTATTTGCTATCGTTGATACCAACTCCGATCCGGATGGCGTTGATTTCGTTATCCCGGGTAACGACGATGCGATCCGTGCTGTTACCCTGTACCTGAACGCTGTAGCGACTACCGTTCGCGAAGCACGCTCTCAGGACCTGGCTTCTCAGGCTGAAGAAAGCTTTGTAGAAGCTGAATAATAAGGTTTTAGCCCTTATTTGACCGTGTATAGATAGGGGCCTTTTTATGGCCCCTTTTTCTCTTTTATATTTGCCTGGCGTTAGCCGCCGGGCAAATCAAATCTCCCGAGGATTTTAGAATGGCTGAAATTACCGCATCCCTGGTAAAAGAGCTGCGTGAGCGTACTGGCGCAGGCATGATGGATTGCAAAAAAGCGCTGACTGAAGCTAACGGCGACATCGAGCTGGCAATCGAAAACATGCGTAAATCCGGCGCGATCAAAGCGGCGAAAAAAGCAGGTAACGTTGCCGCTGACGGCGTGATCATCACTAAGATCGACGGCAACTACGGTATCATTCTGGAAGTTAACTGCCAGACTGACTTCGTTGCTAAAGACGGTGGTTTCCAGGCGTTCGCGAACAAAGTTCTGGACGCAGCGGTTGCAGGCAAAATCACTGACGTTGAAGTTCTGAAAGCACAGTTCGAAGAAGAGCGTGTTGCCCTGGTTGCTAAAATCGGTGAGAACATCAACATCCGTCGCGTTGCTTCCCTGGAAGGCGACGTTCTGGGTTCTTACCAGCACGGCGCGCGTATCGGCGTTCTGGTTGCTGCTAAAGGCGCTGACGAAGAGCTGGTTAAACAGCTGGCTATGCACATCGCTGCAAGCAAGCCGGAATTCGTTAAGCCGGAAGACGTGTCTGCTGAAGTGGTAGAAAAAGAGTACCAGGTTCAGCTGGACATCGCCATGCAGTCTGGCAAGCCGAAAGAAATCGCAGAGAAAATGGTTGAAGGCCGCATGAAGAAATTCACCGGCGAAGTTTCTCTGACTGGCCAGCCGTTCGTAATGGACCCGAGCAAATCTGTTGCCCAGCTGCTGAAAGAGCACAACGCTGACGTAACTGGCTTCATCCGCTTCGAAGTGGGCGAAGGCATCGAGAAAGTTGAGACTGACTTCGCAGCAGAAGTTGCTGCAATGTCCAAGCAGTCTTAATGCAGTAAGGAGCCGCCTGAGGGCGGCTCTGTTTTATCAGTTAAACATTCAGTTTGCTCCCAATGCGCGCGAACTGAAAAGCGGCATATCATGTCGCCTCCAAACCATCCCATTCGTTGACAGTTCCAGGAAAGAAACATGGCTACCAATGCAAAACCCGTCTATAAACGCATTCTGCTCAAGCTGAGTGGCGAAGCACTGCAAGGGGCAGAGGGCTTCGGTATTGATGCGAGCATACTGGATCGCATGGCGCAGGAAGTTAAAGAGCTGGTTGAGCTCGGCGTCCAGGTCGGTGTGGTGATCGGTGGCGGTAACCTGTTCCGTGGAGCAGGGCTGGCGAAAGCGGGCATGAACCGTGTGGTTGGCGATCATATGGGTATGTTGGCGACTGTGATGAATGGCCTGGCGATGCGCGACGCGCTGCACCGCGCCTATGTTAACGCGCGCCTGATGTCCGCCATTCCGCTGAACGGCGTATGCGATAATTACAGCTGGGCGGAAGCCATCAGCCTGCTGCGCAACAATCGCGTGGTGATCCTGTCTGCGGGCACCGGCAATCCGTTCTTTACCACCGACTCCGCAGCCTGCCTGCGCGGCATCGAAATCGAAGCCGATGTGGTACTGAAAGCCACCAAAGTGGACGGCGTGTTCTCCGCCGACCCGATGAAAGATCCAGCGGCGACCCTGTACGATCAGTTGAGCTATCAGGAAGTGCTGGAAAAAGAACTGAAAGTCATGGATTTAGCGGCGTTTACGCTGGCCCGTGACCACAAAATGCCAATCCGCGTGTTCAATATGAACAAGCCGGGCGCGCTGCGCCGGGTGGTGATGGGTGAAAAAGAAGGCACATTAATCACGGAATAATTTCCGTAAGCGACAATTCCGGGTAAAATTCCGTTTCATTGTCGGTTCAGTTGGCGGATTATCTGCCGGGTGCCATGAATTAATCGGGCTATACTTATCACACTGCGTTTCACGTCGTCAGGCGAGCGTGTGTGGCCTGCCCAACTATCAGTTTTCAAGGACTCGTAACGTGATTAGCGAAATCAAAAAAGATGCTGAAGTGCGTATGGAAAAATGCGTCGAAGCATTCAAAAACCAAATCAGCAAAATCCGTACTGGCCGTGCTTCCCCAAGCCTGCTGGATGGTATCATCGTAGAATACTACGGCACGCCAACGCCTTTGCGTCAGCTGGCGAGCGTTACTGTAGAAGACACCCGTACTCTGAAGATCAACGTATTTGATCGTTCAATGGGTCCTGCGGTTGAGAAAGCGATTATGGCGTCTGACCTCGGTCTGAATCCAAGTTCTGCAGGTTCTGATATCCGTGTTCCGTTGCCTCCGCTGACCGAAGAGCGTCGTAAAGACCTGATTAAAGTGGTGCGCGGCGAAGCCGAGCAGGCGCGTGTTGCGGTGCGCAACGTGCGTCGTGATGCCAACGATAAAGTGAAAGCGCTGCTGAAAGATAAAGAGATCAGTGAAGACGACGATCGCCGTTCCCAGGACGACGTTCAGAAAGCTACTGATGCCGCTATCAAGAAAGTAGATGCCGCGCTGGCAGAGAAAGAAACTGAGTTAATGCAGTTCTAATTTCTCGTCTTGCGAATGTGAACGCCGTACAGGAAAGCCGCTTAGCGGTGTTTTCTTACGGCGTTTTGCATTTAATCCACGCCTAAAACGCGTGATGACTTTTCCCTTTTCCTCACCGAGCGCCTGATGAAGCATTTGACCATTCTTGGCTCTACCGGATCTATCGGTTGCAGCACTCTTGACGTTGTTCGCCACAACCCACAACAGTTTGCCGTTACCGCGCTGGTGGCGGGCAAAAACGTAACGCGTATGGCCGAGCAGTGCCTGGAATTCACCCCGCGCTTTGCGGTAATGGATGATGACGCCAGCGCTATGGCGCTGAAATCGTTGCTGCGTGAAAAGGGGAGTGCGACCAAGGTGCTGTCCGGGCGGCAGGCGGCCTGCGATATGGCCGCGCTCGATGACGTCGATCAGGTGATGGCGGCGATTGTCGGCGCGGCCGGATTATTACCCACGCTGGCGGCGATCCGCGCCGGTAAAGCGATCTTGCTGGCGAATAAAGAATCGCTCGTTACCTGTGGCCGATTGTTCATGGATGCCGTTAAGCAGAGCGGCGCCCGCCTTCTGCCGGTAGACAGCGAGCATAACGCCATTTTTCAGAGTTTACCGGAAACAATCCAGCGCCAACTGGGGTACGCTGACCTTGAGGAAAATGGCATTTCGTCGATTATCCTTACCGGGTCGGGCGGGCCTTTTCGCGAAACCGCACTGGCTGAACTGGCAGGTATGACGCCGGATCAAGCCTGTCGGCATCCGAATTGGTCAATGGGGCGTAAAATCTCCGTTGATTCCGCCACGATGATGAACAAAGGTCTCGAATATATTGAAGCCCGCTGGTTATTCAATGCGCCAGCCAGTCGTATGGAAGTGCTGATCCATCCGCAGTCTGTGATTCATTCGATGGTTCGCTACGTGGATGGCAGCGTGCTTGCACAACTGGGGGAGCCGGATATGCGCACCCCTATCGCCCATACCATGGCCTGGCCGGCGCGCGTCAGTTCCGGCGTGAAACCGTTGGATTTCTGCAAAGCGGGTCCGTTAAGTTTCATTGAGCCTGACTACCAGCGCTACCCGTGCTTAAAACTGGCGATGGATGCATTTGAGCAAGGCCAGGCGGCAACCACCGCCCTGAACGCCGCGAATGAAATTACCGTGCAGGCTTTCCTCGAAAAGCAGATTCGCTTCACTGACATCGCTGCGCTTAACGCCCAGGTTTTGGGCATGATGGCGTTGTCTGAACCCACCTCGGTGGACGCGGTAGTAAGCGTTGATGAGGAAGCGCGCAAGGTTGCGCATCAGGAAGTGATGCGCTTCGCAAGCTGATGATTATTCATCCCACAAAGGCCGTGCTATTTGTTAGCGTCTGGCTTCAGTGATATAGTCTGCGCCACCCTAATAGGGGGTAAAAGGCTGTAAAGGCCGGGTTCGCCGTGGTAAACACGGCGTTTTTGTGTAGAGGCTTCAGTATTTCTGAGTACCGTTTACTCCTTATCGGGAAATAAGAACGCGTTATGTTGTCTGCGAATCAACCAGTAAACGAAAATCTGCCTGCTTCAGGGGCCCGCCACGTCGCTATTATTATGGATGGCAACGGGCGCTGGGCGAAACGGCAAGGAAAAATCCGCGCCTTTGGCCATAAAGCGGGGGCGAAGTCGGTTCGCCGCGCCGTTTCGTTTGCTGCGAATCATGGTATTGATGCGCTGACTCTGTATGCATTCAGCAGTGAAAACTGGAATCGACCGGCTCAGGAAGTGAGCGCCTTGATGGAGCTTTTTGTCTGGGCATTAGACAGTGAAGTGAAGAACTTACATCGTCATAACGTTCGCCTGCGCATTATTGGCGATACCCGTCGATTCAACACCCGTTTGCAAGAGCGTATTCATAAAGCCGAAGCCTTAACCAGTAAAAATACCGGCCTTACGCTCAACATCGCCGCGAATTATGGCGGACGTTGGGATATTATTCAGGGAGTACAGCGTTTAGCTGAGCAAGTGCAGGAAGGGCTGTTACGCCCCGATCAGATTAGTGAGGATTTGCTCAGCGAGCAGATCTGCATGCATGAGCTGGCTCCCGTTGATTTAGTGATTAGGACAGGGGGAGAGCATCGTATTAGTAACTTTCTGATTTGGCAGATTGCCTATGCGGAACTTTATTTTACCGATGTTCTTTGGCCTGATTTTGATGAACAAGACTTTGAAGGTGCATTGAATGCCTTTGCCAATCGTGAGCGTCGGTTTGGTGGGACTGTGTCCGGTGACAATGAAGCCTGATGGGGGTAGCTTTTGCTGAAGTATCGCCTGATTTCTGCTTTCATTTTAATTCCGGTCGTCATTGCCGCACTTTTCTTATTGCCGCTGATTGGCTTTGCTATCACCACGCTGGTGGTGTGCATGCTGGCGGCCTGGGAGTGGGGGCAACTGAGCGGGTTTGTTAACCGTACGCAGCGGGTATGGCTGGCGGTGCTTTGTGGCCTCTTGCTTTCATTGATGTTGTTCACACTGCCTGAGTATTCCCATGGGGTCGACCTCGCGGTAGTACAGGGTTCATTGTGGCTTTCGCTTTTCTGGTGGGTTGCTGCGTTACTGTTGGTGCTTTTTTATCCAGCCTCTGCCGCCTTCTGGCGTAACTCTAAAGCCTTGCGACTCGCTTTCGGATTAATGACCATCGTGCCTTTCTTCTGGGGTATGGTGGCGTTGCGCGGCTGGCATTACGATACCAATCATTACTATGGCGCAGTATGGCTACTGTACGTGATGATCCTGGTATGGGGTGCGGACTCCGGCGCGTATATGTTTGGTAAACTGTTCGGCAAACATAAGCTTGCACCCAAAGTTTCCCCGGGGAAAACCTGGCAAGGCTTTATCGGCGGGCTGTTTACTGCAGCGGTGATCTCCTGGATTTACGGCATGGTGTTCAATCTTGAAGTCACGCTGTCTACCCTGCTTATCTGCTCGGTGGTTGCCGCGCTGGCTTCAGTACTGGGCGATTTAACGGAAAGCATGTTCAAGCGCGAAGCCGGGATTAAAGACAGTGGAAATCTGATCCCCGGCCACGGCGGCATTCTCGATCGTATCGATAGCCTGACGGCTGCCGTACCGGTGTTCGCGTGTCTGATGCTGTTAGTTTTCAGAACGATTTAACGGAATAATCTATGTTGAGCATTCTCTGGAATTTGGCCGCTTTCATCATCGCACTGGGTGTTCTGATTACCGTGCATGAGTTTGGCCATTTCTGGGTGGCTCGCAAAGCGGGCGTACGTGTTGAACGCTTCTCTATCGGCTTCGGTAAAGCCCTGTGGCGCCGTACCGACCGCCAGGGCACAGAATACGTTATTGCCGTTATCCCTCTCGGGGGATATGTCAAAATGCTGGATGAGCGCGTTGAAACGGTTATTCCGGAAATGCGCCACCAGGCTTTCAACAACAAAACCGTCGGTCAGCGCGCAGCGATTATCGCAGCAGGTCCGATAGCGAACTTCCTGTTTGCTATCTTCGCTTACTGGCTGGTTTTCATGATCGGCATTCCCAGCGTTAAACCGGTAATTGGCGAAATAACGCCCAACTCTATCGCGGCCCAGGCACAAATTGCGCCTGGCATGGAACTTAAATCCGTTGAGGGTATCGAAACGCCTGATTGGGATAGCGTTCGTCTTGAGCTGGTGGCAAAAATCGGCGATGACAGCGTTAAGTTAGGCGTTGGACCGTTTGGCAGCCACCAACAAACCGACAAAACGCTGGATTTGAAGAACTGGCATTTTGAACCCGATAAACAAGATCCGGTGGCTTCTTTAGGCATCCGTCCCTACGGGCCGAAGATTGAACCGGTGCTGGCTGAAGTCCAACAGGATTCCGCTGCCAGTAAAGCGGGTTTGCAAGCGGGCGACAGGATCGTTAAAGTCGATGGTCAGCCGCTGGCGAACTGGATGGCTTTCGTCACGTTGGTGCGCGATAACCCCGCGCAGAAGCTGGTGGTAGAGATTGAACGGCAGGGGAGTCCCTTGTCGTTAACCCTGATCCCGGATACAAAAGCCGGTGATGGGAAGGCTGAAGGGTTTGCCGGCGTGGTGCCGAAAGTGATCCCGCTGCCAGAAGAGTATAAAACAGTGCGCCAGTATGGGCCGTTTGCCGCTATTATCGAAGCCACGGACAAAACCTGGCAGTTGATGAAGCTGACGGTCAATATGCTGGGGAAATTGATAACCGGTGATGTCAAACTGAACAACCTCAGTGGGCCAATTTCGATTGCTCAAGGGGCAGGGATGTCAGCGGAGTATGGGTTGATTTATTACCTGATGTTCTTAGCGCTGATTAGCGTGAACTTAGGGATAATCAATCTGTTCCCGTTACCCGTTTTGGACGGTGGGCATTTGCTCTTTTTAGCGATAGAGAAGCTGAAGGGCGGGCCGGTTTCCGAGCGAGTTCAAGACTTTAGTTATCGCATTGGCTCTATTTTGCTGGTGCTGTTAATGGGGCTTGCACTTTTCAATGATTTCTCTCGGTTATAGAGAGCCAGGTTAGGAAGAGCGCATTACAACGATGGCGATTAAAAAATTGCTCATAGCGTCGCTGCTGTTCAGCAGCGCTACTGTATACGGTGCAGACGGTTTCGTAGTGAGAGATATTCATTTCGAAGGGCTGCAGCGAGTCGCCGTTGGTGCGGCCCTCCTCAGCATGCCGGTCCGCGTCGGTGATACGGTTAATGATGAAGACATCAGTAACACGATCCGTTCGCTCTTTGCCACAGGCAACTTTGAAGACGTTCGCGTACTGCGCGACGGCGATACGCTGCTTGTCCAGGTAAAGGAACGGCCTACCATTGCCAGCATCACGTTCTCCGGCAACAAGTCGGTTAAAGACGACATGCTGAAGCAGAACCTGGAGGCTTCCGGCGTACGCGTCGGCGAATCTCTTGACCGCACCACCCTTGCCGACATCGAAAAGGGTCTGGAAGATTTCTACTACAGCGTGGGTAAATACAGTGCGAGCGTTAAAGCCGTTGTCACTCCGCTGCCGCGTAACCGCGTGGACTTGAAACTGGTCTTCCAGGAAGGCGTTTCCGCCACCATCCAGCAAATCAACATTGTGGGTAACCACGCGTTCACCACCGAAGAACTGATTTCTCACTTCCAGTTGCGCGACGAAGTGCCGTGGTGGAACGTGGTGGGCGATCGTAAATACCAGAAGCAAAAACTCCAGGGCGACCTTGAAACCCTGCGCAGTTACTATCTGGATCGCGGCTATGCGCGTTTCAACATTGATTCGACCCAGGTTAGCCTGACGCCGGACAAGAAGAGCATCTACGTGACCGTTAACGTCACCGAAGGCGATCAGTACAAAATTTCCGGCGTTGAAGTGAGCGGCAACCTGGCCGGTCACTCCGCAGAAATCGAAACGCTGACCAAAATGCAGCCGGGCGAGCTCTATAACGGCACCAAAGTGACCAAAATGGAAGATGACATTAAAAAGCTTCTTGGTCGCTATGGTTACGCCTACCCGCGCGTGCAAACCCAGCCTGAAATTAACGAAAATGACAAAACGGTTAAACTGCATGTGAACGTCGATTCGGGCAACCGCTTCTACGTGCGCAAAATCCGTTTTGAAGGTAACGACACGTCTAAAGATGAAGTTCTGCGTCGTGAAATGCGCCAGATGGAAGGCGCATGGTTGGGCAGCGATTTGGTCGACCAGGGTAAAGAGCGTTTGAACCGTCTGGGCTACTTTGAAACTGTGGATACCGACACCCAACGTGTGCCGGGCCAGCCGGATCAGGTAGACGTGGTCTATAAAGTGAAAGAGCGTAACACCGGTAGCTTCAACTTTGGTGTGGGCTACGGTACCGAAAGCGGCGTCAGCTTCCAGGTGGGTGTGCAGCAGGATAACTGGCTAGGTACCGGCTATTCTGTCGGCATTAACGGCACCAAAAACGACTATCAGACCTATTCTGAATTCTCCGTCACTAACCCGTACTTCACGGTAGATGGTGTTAGTCTTGGCGGACGTATTTTCTATAATGACTTTAAAGCGGACGACGCCGATCTGTCCTCCTACACCAACAAAAGTTATGGTGTGGATGGCACGCTGGGCTTCCCGATCAACGAATACAACACGTTGCGTGCAGGTGTAGGCTACGTCCATAACGACCTGTCGAACATGCAGCCGCAGGTTGCGATGGATCGTTATCTTGATTCGCTTGGCCAGAAAGATGGCAGCGATCGCGGCTTTACCGCCGATGATTTCACCTTCAACTACGGCTGGACCTATAACAAGTTGGACCGCGGCTTCTTCCCGACCGAGGGTTCGCGCGTTAACCTGAACGGTAAAGTTACGATCCCGGGCTCGGATAACGAGTTCTATAAGCTCACTCTCGATACGGCGACCTATGTGCCGATTGACGATGACCACAAATGGGTGGTTCTGGGCCGTACCCGTTGGGGCTATGGCGATGGACTGGGCGGCAAAGAAATGCCGTTCTATGAAAACTTCTATGCGGGTGGTTCCAGCACCGTACGTGGTTTCCAGTCTAACAACATCGGTCCTAAAGCGGTTTATAAAGGCCCGAACGAAGATAACTGCGAAAATAGCGCATACTGTTCATCTGACGATGCGGTAGGTGGGAACGCGATGGGTGTCGCCAGCCTCGAATTCATCACCCCGACGCCGTTCCTCAGCGATAAATATGCGAACTCGGTACGTACTTCGCTGTTTGTTGATGCAGGTACCGTGTGGGATACCAACTGGGATAACACCGCGGATATGCGTGCGGCAGGCGTCCCGGACTACAGCGATCCCGCCAACATCCGTATGTCTGCGGGTATAGCCTTACAGTGGATGTCACCATTGGGTCCGCTGGTGTTCTCTTACGCGCAGCCGTTTAAAAAGTATGATGGAGACAGTGCAGAACAGTTCCAGTTTAACATCGGTAAAACCTGGTAATTGTTTGTTGCGAAGGAATGCATTGGCAGTGTAGCGATGACTTGAGACGGGTGTTTCACCCGTCAGGCCACGCAAAGAACGGTACCTTCGGGTACTAATGGGATGGTAAGGAGTTTATTGTGAAAAAGTGGTTATGTGCTGCAGGTCTCGGTTTAGCAATGGCAGCGTCCGCTCAGGCGGCAGATAAAGTTGCTGTTGTGAACATGCAAAGTCTGTTTCAGCAGGTTGCTCAAAACACTGGCGTATCTAAAACGCTGGAAAATGAGTTCAAAAGCCGCGGAAGCGAACTGCAACGTCAAGAAAGCGATCTGCAGACCAAAATGCAGCGTTTACAGCGTGACGGTTCCACGATGAAAGCGAGCGATCGTACCAAGCTGGAAAAAGACATCATGTCTCAGCGCCAGGCTTTCGGTACTAAAGCCCAGCAGTTTGAGCAGGACCGTGCGCGCCGTTCTAACGAAGAACGTGGCAAGCTGGTTTCCCGTATTCAGGCAGCAGTGAAAAAAGTTGCAGCCGACCAGGATGTCGATTTGGTGCTGGACGCCAATACCGTTGTGTATAACGGTAGCGATGTAAAAGACATCACCGCTGATGTACTGAAACAGGTTAAATAAGTAATGCCTTCAATTCGACTGGCTGATTTAGCCCAACAGTTGGATGCAGAACTGCACGGTGATGGCGATATCGCCATCACTGGCGTTGCTTCAATGCAATCTGCGGGTGAGGGTCAAATCACCTTCATGGTAAATCCCCGTTACCGTGAACATCTGGCTGCATGCCAGGCGTCTGCCGTTGTGATGACCGCAGACGATCTTCCTTTCGCCAAAAGCGCGGCGCTGGTAGTGAAAAATCCCTACCTGACCTATGCGCGCATGGCCCAAATTCTTGATACCACGCCTCAGCCTGCGCAGAATATCGCGCCCAGCGCAGTCATTGACGCCAGCGCGAAACTGGGCAACAACGTCTCCGTTGGCGCGAATGCGGTTATCGAATCCGGCGTAGAGCTGGGCGATAACGTGATTATTGGCGCGGGTTGCTTCATCGGTAAAAATACACGCATTGGCGCGGGTTCGCGTCTGTGGGCGAATGTCAGCATCTATCATGAGATCCAGATCGGCGAACAGTGCCTGATCCAGTCCAGCACTGTGATCGGCGCGGATGGCTTTGGCTACGCTAACGATCGCGGCAACTGGATTAAGATCCCGCAGCTTGGACGGGTAATCATCGGCGATCGCGTTGAGATCGGCGCATGCACCACCATTGACCGTGGCGCGCTGGATGACACCATTATCGGCAACGGCGTGATCATTGATAACCAGTGTCAGATTGCGCATAACGTCGTGATTGGCGACAATACCGCGGTTGCGGGTGGCGTCATTATGGCGGGTAGCCTGAAAATTGGTCGTTACTGCATGATTGGCGGTGCCAGCGTAATCAACGGTCATATGGAAATTTGCGACAAAGTTACTGTGACCGGTATGGGCATGGTGATGCGTCCTATTTCTGAGCCTGGCGTGTATTCTTCAGGTATTCCGCTACAGCCTAATAAGGTTTGGCGTAAAACAGCAGCGTTGGTAATGAACATTGATGAAATGAATAAACGCCTGAAAGCTGTTGAGCGGAAAGTCATTAAAGAAGACTGACGCCCTCTGGCTAACGCCTGCATACGACAAAGTTAAGCGGCCTGTTGGCATTCTCTGGATTGCCGCAGGCCGTGTTATTATTGCCATTTAGTATATTTAGACAGGACCAGTATCTTGACTACTGACACTCATACTCTGCACATCGAAGAGATTTTAGAGCTTCTCCCGCACCGTTTTCCGTTCCTTTTAGTGGATCGCGTGCTGGATTTTGAAGAAGGTCGCTTCCTGCGGGCAGTCAAAAACGTTACGGTAAACGAACCGTTTTTCCAGGGCCACTTCCCTGGTAAACCGATTTTCCCAGGTGTGCTGATTCTGGAAGCGATGGCGCAGGCCACCGGTATCCTGGCATTTAAAAGCGTGGGTAAACTGGAACCGGGCGAGCTTTACTACTTTGCGGGTATCGATGAAGCACGTTTTAAACGTCCGGTAGTGCCGGGCGACCAGATGATTATGGAAGTCACCTTTGAGAAAACCCGCCGAGGCCTGACGCGCTTTAAGGGCGTCGCTCTGGTCGATGGCAAAGTTGTCTGCGAAGCGACGATGATGTGCGCGCGCAGCCGGGAGAGCTGATACGTGATTGATAAAACTGCCTTTGTTCATCCCTCTGCCATTGTGGAAGACGGTGCCGTTCTCGGCGCTAACGTTCACATTGGTCCGTTTTGCATCGTCGGTCCATATGTTGAGATCGGTGAAGGTACTGTTCTGAAGTCTCATGTCGTCGTTAACGGCCATACCAAAATTGGTCGTGATAATGAGATCTATCAGTTCGCATCCATTGGCGAAGTAAACCAGGATTTAAAATACGCTGGCGAACCAACCCGTGTGGAAATCGGCGACCGTAACCGCATCCGCGAAAGCGTAACCATTCATCGTGGAACCGAGCAAGGCGGCGGCCTGACGAAGGTAGGCAGCGATAACCTGTTGATGATCAACGCACACGTTGCGCATGATTGTACTGTAGGTAACCGCTGTATCCTGGCTAACAATGCGACGCTGGCCGGGCACGTATCGTTGGGTGATTTCGCTATCATCGGCGGCATGACAGCGGTGCATCAGTTCTGCATCATTGGCGCGCACGTGATGGTCGGCGGCTGCTCCGGCGTTGCCCAGGACGTCCCTCCGTATGTGATTGCCCAGGGTAACCACGCGACGCCGTTTGGCGTCAACATTGAAGGGCTTAAGCGCCGCGGCTTTAGTCGTGAAGCAATTATCGCGATCCGCAACGCGTACAAATTACTGTACCGCAGCGGGAAAACGCTGGATGAAGCAAAACCGGAGATCGCCGCGCTGGCGGAGCAACATCCCGACGTGCAGGCGTTCACCGAGTTCTTTGAACGTTCAACGCGCGGTCTGATTCGTTAATGGCTGTAAAACGACCCTTAACGATTGCCCTCGTCGCCGGAGAAACCTCCGGCGATATTCTTGGTGCTGGCCTGATCCGCGCATTAAAAGCGCGCGTTCCGGATGCGCGCTTTGTCGGTGTTGCGGGTCCCCGTATGCAGGCAGAAGGCTGTGAAGCTTGGTACGAAATGGAAGAGCTGGCCGTGATGGGCGTGGTGGAAGTATTAGGCCGCCTGCGCCGCCTGCTGCATATTCGTGCCGATCTCACCCGCCGTTTCACCGAGCTTAAGCCGGATGTGTTTGTCGGCATTGATGCGCCGGATTTCAATATTACCCTTGAAGGCAACCTGAAAAAGCAGGGTATCAAAACCATTCATTACGTCAGCCCATCAGTGTGGGCGTGGCGTCAAAAACGGGTTTTCAAAATCGGCAGAGCAACCGACCTGGTGCTGGCGTTTCTGCCTTTCGAAAAAGCGTTTTACGATCGCTTCAATGTGCCGTGCCGTTTTATTGGTCATACTATGGCTGATGCGATGCCGCTGGACCCGGATAAACAGGCGGCCCGCGCGGTGCTGGGCATTCCTGAGGATGCTCACTGCCTGGCGCTGTTACCGGGTAGCCGTGGCGCAGAAGTGGAAATGCTTAGCGCTGATTTCCTGAAAACAGCGCTGCTGCTGCGCGAACGCTTCCCCGATTTGCAGGTGGTCGTTCCGCTGGTCAATGCGAAGCGCCGCGAGCAGTTTGAAAAAATTAAGCAGGACGTCGCGCCAGATATGCAAATCCATTTGCTGGATGGCATGGGGCGCGAAGCGATGATCGCCAGCGATGCCGCGTTGCTGGCGTCCGGCACCGCCGCGCTGGAGTGTATGCTGGCGAAGTGCCCGATGGTGGTGGGCTATCGCATGAAGCCGTTCACCTTCTGGCTGGCGAAGCGCCTGGTCAAAACCGATTATGTCTCGCTGCCTAATCTGCTGGCGCGGCGCGAACTGGTTAAAGAACTGCTTCAGGACGAATGTACCCCGCAAAACTTGTACGCCGCGTTGCTGCCATTGTTAGACCGCGGCGCGAAGAGCGAGCAGATGCATGAAACCTTCCGTCAGTTGCATCAGCAAATTCGTTGCAATGCCGACGAGCAGGCGGCGGATGCGGTACTGGAGTTAGCCCAATGATCGAATTTATCTATCCGCACACCCAGCTTGTGGCAGGTGTGGATGAAGTCGGACGCGGCCCGCTGGTGGGCGCAGTGGTTACGGCGGCGGTGATTTTAGATCCCAGTCGGCCGATCCCCGGGCTTGCCGACTCCAAAAAGTTATCTGAAAAGCGTCGTCTGGCGCTGTTTGATGAAATCACAGAAAAAGCGCTGTGCTGGAGCCTGGGCCGGGCTGAACCGCATGAAATCGACGAGTTGAATATTCTGCACGCTACCATGCTGGCGATGCAGCGCGCGGTTGCCGGGCTGTCGGTGACGCCAGAGTATGTGCTGATCGACGGAAACCGTTGCCCGCAACTGCCGATGCCGTCAATGGCAGTAGTGAAAGGCGATAGCCGGGTGGCGGAAATCAGTGCAGCATCAATACTTGCCAAAGTCACGCGCGATGCGGAAATGGCGGCGTTGGACATCAGCTTTCCGCAATACGGTTTTGCTCAACACAAGGGCTACCCTACCGCCTTCCATCTGGAAAGGCTGGCTGAGCACGGCGCGACAGAACATCATCGCCGCAGTTTCGCGCCGGTGAAACGCGCTCTCAATCTGGTGTCTTAAGCACCACGCACAGAATTATTCGGATACTAAGATGGCTGAACCTCGTTTTGTGCACCTGCGGGTGCACAGTGACTATTCCATGATCGATGGGCTTGCCAAGACGGGGCCGCTGGTGAAAAAGGCGGCCTCTCTGGGGATGCCTGCGCTGGCGATCACCGACTTCACCAACCTGTGCGGTCTGGTTAAGTTTTACGGGGGCGCACACGGCGCGGGCATGAAGCCGATTATCGGCGCGGATTTCAACGTTCATAACCCAATCATGGGCGATGAGCTTAATGAAATTACCGTCCTGGCCGCGAACAATGACGGCTACCAGAATCTTACGTTACTTATCTCGCGCGCTTACCAGCGCGGCTATGGTGCCGCCGGGCCGTTTATCGACATCGACTGGCTGGCGGAACTTAATCATGGCCTGATCCTGCTCTCCGGGGCGCGCAACGGCGACGTCGGGAAAAGTTTGCTGCGCGGCAATATGGCGCTGGTGGATCAGTGCCTGGGTTTCTATCAGCAGTATTTTGCCGACCGGTTTTATCTGGAGCTGATCCGCACCGGGCGCACCGATGAAGAGCGCTATCTGCACGCCGCCGTCGCGCTGGCGGAAGAGAAGGGCGTGCCGGTTGTCGCCACCAACGATGTGCGTTTTATCGATACCGGTGATTTTGACGCCCATGAAATCCGCGTCGCCATTCATGACGGTTTTACCCTCGACGATCCTAAACGCCCGCGCAACTACTCAACGCAGCAATATATGCGCAGCGAAGAGGAGATGTGCGAGCTGTTCGCGGATATCCCGGAAGCGCTGGAAAACAGCGTTGAGATTGCCCGGCGCTGTAACGTCACGGTGCGCCTCGGCGAGTATTTCTTGCCGCAGTTCCCCACCGGCGACATGACCACCGAAGATTTCCTGGTGGCGAAGTCAAAAGAAGGTCTGGAAGAACGTCTGGAATTCCTGTTCCCGGACCCGGAAGAACGGGCGAAGCGCCGCCTTGAATACGATGAACGTCTGGACATTGAACTCCAGGTGATCAACCAGATGGGTTTCCCTGGCTACTTCCTGATCGTGATGGAGTTTATCCAGTGGTCGAAAGATAACGGCGTGCCGGTTGGTCCTGGCCGTGGCTCCGGCGCAGGTTCGCTGGTGGCCTATGCGCTGAAAATCACCGACCTCGACCCGCTGGAATTCGATCTGCTGTTCGAACGCTTCCTGAACCCGGAACGTGTCTCGATGCCCGACTTCGACGTCGATTTCTGTATGGAGAAGCGCGATCAGGTTATCGATCACGTGGCGGAGATGTACGGGCGCGAGGCGGTATCGCAGATTATCACCTTCGGAACCATGGCCGCGAAAGCGGTGATCCGCGACGTGGGCCGCGTACTGGGCCACCCGTACGGCTTCGTTGACCGCATTTCCAAGCTGGTGCCGCCCGATCCGGGTATGACGCTGGCGAAAGCGTTTGAGGCCGAGCCGCAACTGCCTGAAATTTATGAAGCTGACGAAGAGGTCCGGGCGCTGATCGACATGGCGCGCAAGCTGGAAGGGGTCACCCGTAACGCCGGTAAACACGCGGGCGGCGTGGTGATTGCGCCGACCAAAATTACCGACTTCGCGCCGCTGTATTGCGACGAAATGGGCCAGCATCCGGTCACCCAGTTCGATAAAAACGACGTGGAATACGCGGGCCTGGTGAAGTTCGACTTCCTGGGGCTGCGCACGCTGACCATCATCGA
Organism: Atlantibacter sp.; assembly: GCF_032062175.1. NCBI lineage: Bacteria > Pseudomonadati > Pseudomonadota > Gammaproteobacteria > Enterobacterales > Enterobacteriaceae > Atlantibacter > Atlantibacter sp. The sequence goes on along the minus strand of NZ_DAMBQK010000025.1, from coordinate 2,851 downwards.
CTGGGCGTTGAAGATGATCAACCCGCGCCGGGCGAAGCAGGGCCTGGAGCCCATCGATATCGCCGCCATCCCGCTCGATGACAAGAAAAGCTTCGATATGCTGCAACGCTCGGAAACCACGGCGGTATTCCAGCTTGAATCGCGCGGCATGAAAGATCTGATTAAGCGTCTTCAGCCTGACTGCTTTGAAGATATGATCGCACTGGTGGCGCTGTTCCGTCCGGGGCCGCTGCAATCGGGCATGGTGGATAACTTTATCGACCGTAAACATGGCCGTGAAGCCATCTCCTACCCGGATATCCAGTGGCAGCATGAAAGCCTGAAGCCAGTTCTGGAGCCGACCTATGGCATCATCCTGTATCAGGAACAGGTGATGCAGATTGCTCAGGTGCTGTCGGGTTATACCCTGGGCGGCGCGGATATGCTGCGTCGCGCCATGGGTAAAAAGAAACCCGAAGAGATGGCCAAACAGCGCTCGGTATTTGAAGACGGCGCGAAAAATAACGGCGTTGACGGCGAACTGGCGATGAAAATCTTCGACCTGGTGGAGAAATTCGCGGGTTATGGATTTAACAAATCGCACTCGGCGGCCTATGCTCTGGTATCCTACCAAACGCTTTGGCTGAAGGCGCATTACCCGGCGGAGTTTATGGCGGCGGTAATGACGGCGGATATGGATAACACCGACAAAGTGGTGGGACTGGTGGATGAGTGCTGGCGCATGGGGCTCAAAATCCTGCCGCCGGACATCAACTCCGGGCTGTATCATTTCCACGTTAACGATGACGGGGAGATTGTTTACGGCATCGGCGCGATTAAAGGCGTGGGCGAGGGGCCAATTGAAGCCATCATTGAGGCGCGTAACAAGGACGGTTATTTCCGCGAACTGTTTGACCTGTGCGCGCGCACCGACACCAAAAAGCTCAACCGCCGGGTGCTGGAAAAGCTGATTATGTCCGGGGCATTTGACCGCCTGGGCCCGCACCGCGCCGCGCTGATGAACTCATTGGGCGACGCGTTAAAAGCGGCGGATCAGCACGCTAAAGCCGAAGCCATCGGTCAGGCGGATATGTTTGGCGTACTGGCGGAAGAGCCGGAACAGATTGAAAAATCTTACGCTAACTGCCAGCCGTGGCCGGAGCAAACGGTACTGGACGGCGAGCGGGAAACCCTGGGTCTTTACCTGACCGGGCACCCCATCAATCAGTATCTGAAAGAAATTGAACGCTATGTCGGCGGCATGCGTCTGAAAGATATGCACCCGACAGAGCGTGGTAAAGTTATCACGGCTGCGGGGCTTGTGATTGCTTCGCGGGTTATGGTCACCAAGCGCGGCAATCGTATCGGCATCTGTACCCTGGATGACCGCTCCGGGCGTCTTGAGGTGATGTTATTCACCGATGCGCTGGAGAAATACCAGCATCTGCTGGAACAAGACCGGATCCTAATCGTCAGCGGACAGGTCAGCTTTGATGACTTCAGCGGAGGCCTTAAAATGACCGCCCGCGAAGTGATGGACATTGCAGACGCCCGCGAAAAGTATGCGCGTGGGCTTGCTATCTCGCTGACGGACAGGCAAATTGATGACCAGCTTTTAAACCGACTCCGTCAGTCTCTGGAACCCCATCGTTCGGGAACCATTCCAGTACATCTCTACTATCAGAGGGCGGATGCGCGCGCGAGGTTGCGTTTTGGCGCAACGTGGCGTGTCTCTCCGAGCGATCGTTTACTTAACGATTTGCGTGGCCTGATAGGTTCGGAGCAGGTGGAACTGGAGTTTGACTAATACAGGAATATTATGAGTCTGAATTTCCTTGATTTCGAACAGCCGATTGCCGAGCTGGAAGCGAAAATCGATTCCCTGACCGCAGTAAGCCGTCAGGATGAAAAACTGGATATTAACATCGACGAAGAAGTGCATCGTCTGCGTGAAAAAAGCGTAGAACTGACGCGTAAAATCTTCGCCGATCTGGGGGCATGGCAGGTTGCGCAGCTGGCGCGCCATCCACAACGTCCGTATACCCTCGATTATCTGCGTTTAGCTTTCGACGATTTCGACGAACTGGCTGGCGACCGCGCCTATGCGGATGACAAAGCCATCGTTGGCGGTATTGCGCGTCTGGACGATCGTCCGGTGATGATCATCGGCCATCAGAAAGGCCGTGAAACCAAAGAGAAGATCCGTCGTAACTTTGGTATGCCGGCACCGGAAGGCTATCGCAAAGCGCTGCGTCTGATGGAAATGGCTGAACGGTTTAACATGCCGATTATCACCTTCATCGACACCCCTGGCGCGTACCCGGGCGTGGGCGCGGAAGAGCGCGGCCAGTCTGAAGCTATCGCACGTAACTTGCGTGAAATGTCGCGTCTTAAAGTGCCGGTCATCTGCACCGTTATCGGTGAAGGCGGTTCCGGCGGCGCGCTGGCGATTGGTGTGGGCGACAAAGTCAACATGCTGCAATACAGCACCTATTCGGTAATTTCGCCGGAAGGCTGCGCGTCCATTCTGTGGAAAAGCGCCGATAAAGCGCCGATTGCCGCAGACGCCATGGGCATTATTGCGCCGCGTCTGAAAGAGCTGAAGCTGATCGATACCGTGATCCCGGAGCCGCTTGGCGGCGCACACCGTAATCCGGAAGTGATGGCGGAATCTCTGAAAGCACAGCTGCTGGCCGATCTGGCCGATCTCGACGTGCTGAGCAAAGAAGAACTGCTGGATCGTCGCTATCAGCGTCTGATGAGCTACGGCTACGCATAATCTGCGGGTCACACATTCTGAAAAGGGTCGCGTAAGCGGTAATGCCGATCAGTTAAGGATCGGTTGACCGATCCGGCAGTTGTGCAAAAATCC
>NZ_DAMBQK010000024.1:0-75012 GCF_032062175.1 Atlantibacter sp. | reverse complement strand
TATCAGAATATGGTGCTGGTTTATTAGCGCTGAGTTTGTGGGGATCCCTCAGCGCTTGCGCGGGGGGTCTGGTAGCCATACGTGTTTACTGCTTAGAACTGATACGTCACACCAACGGCAACGATGTCATCGTTGTTGATGCCGAGCGCATTGTCGTCATCCAGTTGGTTGATTTTGTAGTCCACGAAGGCGGACATGTTTTTGTTGAAGTAGTAAACCGCGCCCACGTCGATATATTTCACTAAATCAACGTCGCCGATACCATTAATGTCTTTGCCTTCAGACTGTACGTAGCCCAGGGACGGACGCAGGCCGAAGTCAAATTGATACTGAACCACGGCTTCGAAATTCTGTGCTTTGTTAGCAAAGCCGCCCGAAATCGGCGTCATGTTGCGGGTTTCAGAATACATGGTCGCCAGGTACAGATTGTTGGCGTCGTATTTCAGACCGGTTGCCCAGGCTTCGGCTTTTTTACCCTGGCCGCGCAGTTGACGTTCTTGCAGGTCTGTACGGTCGGAGTTGGTGTATGCGCCGCCGATGCTGAATGCGCTGCCGCCGAAGTCATACGTTACCGCAGTACCGAAACCGTCGCCGTTTTCTTTGCTGGCGGTACGGCCTTCGTTTTTAGCCTGATATTGCAGCGTGGTGTTCAGACCGTCGATCGCGCCGAAGAAATCGGTGTTACGGTAAGTCGCCAGGCTGCTGGAACGCTTGGTCATGAAGTTATCGGTCTGGCCGGAAGAGTCGCCGCCGAATTCCGGGAACATATCGGTCCAGGCTTCTACGTCATACAGCGCGCCCAGGTTACGACCGTAGTCGATAGAACCGAAATCCTGGAATTTAATACCGGCGAAAGCCAGACGGGTTTTCTGCGCGTTAGCGGCACCTTCTTCTTTGTTACCCGCAAATTCTGCTTCCCAGCGGCCAAAGCCAGTCATGGCGTCGGTGATCTGAGTTTCACCTTTGAAGCCGAAACGAACATAAGTCATATCACCGTCTTTCGCGGCGTAATCACTCATGTAGTGCATTGCTTTAACGCGGCCGTAGACATCCAGTTTGTTGCCGTTCTTGTTATACACTTCTGCTGCCTGCGCCGCTGATGCTGCTACAACGCCCATCACCACTAATGCCAACGTGCTTTTTTTCATTTTCAATCCCAATGTTTTTATACGCGCTAAGTTTCGGACATCCGCCCATTGAAAATCGCCATGAATCATAACGAGCCTGTATGAAAGATCTGTGACAGAGTAAGAAAAAATATAAAAAAGAATGAAACGATGTTTCTAAAAATGTTCTTTCCTTGATGTTTGGTAATATTTTGCCTTCGCGCCGCACAATGTTTGGGGATTTAAAGCCGGGCAGTTGGCAAGTCGCCTGACTCCTGTTACAACGTCTTTCTGATTGTTCTTTTACTAATTTTTGTTGAAACGGCAGAGAATCATGAGTGACAGCCAGACCCTGGTCGTAAAACTAGGGACCAGTGTCTTAACAGGCGGTTCGCGCCGCCTGAACCGCGCCCATATTGTGGAACTGGTGCGCCAGTGCGCCCGGCAACATGCCGTCGGGCATCGCATTGTTATCGTTACGTCCGGGGCTATCGCTGCCGGGCGTGAACACCTGGGGTATCCAGAACTTCCGGCGACCATCGCGTCGAAACAGCTTCTCGCCGCCGTGGGGCAAAGCCGCCTGATCCAACTCTGGGAACAGTTGTTCTCTATTTACGGGATCCACGTCGGGCAGATGTTGCTGACCCGCGCTGATATGGAAGATCGTGAACGTTTTCTGAATGCTCGCGATACGCTGCGCGCTCTGCTGGATAACAATATCGTTCCGGTCATCAACGAAAACGACGCGGTCGCCACGGCGGAAATCAAAGTTGGCGATAATGACAATCTTTCCGCGCTGGCCGCGATTCTGGCGGGTGCCGATAAACTGCTGCTGCTGACCGATCAGCAAGGGCTGTTTACCGCCGACCCGCGCAGCAATCCGCAGGCGGAGCTGATCGCCGATGTTCACGGTATTGACGACGCGTTGCGCGCCATTGCTGGCGACAGCGTATCCGGCCTGGGCACTGGCGGTATGGGGACTAAACTGCAAGCCGCCGATGTGGCCGGACGCGCTGGGATCGAGACCGTAATCGCCGCAGGCAGCAAACCGGGTGTGATAGGCGATGTCATCGAAGGGCTGCCGGTGGGCACGCGCTTTCATCCACAACAGTCGCCGCTGGAAAACCGTAAGCGCTGGATTTTTGGCGCCCCGCCCGCCGGCGAAATCAGCGTCGATGAAGGGGCGCAAACGGCGATTCTGGCGCGCGGCAGTTCTCTACTGCCGAAAGGCATCAAAACCGTGACCGGCAATTTCTCGCGCGGTGAAGTGATCCGCATCCGCAACCAGGAAGGACGCGACATCGCCCACGGCGTGAGCCGCTATAATAGCGATGCGCTGCGCCGTATTGCCGGGCATCACTCCCAACAAATCGACGCCATTCTCGGTTATGAATATGGCCCGGTCGCCGTCCATCGCGACGACCTGATCCTCATTTAAGGAGCCTGCAATGCTTGAACAAATGGGTAAAGCGGCGAAAGCGGCTTCTTACCAGCTGGCGCTGTTATCGAGCCGCGAGAAAAACCGCGTGCTGGAGAAAATCGCCGATTATCTTGAAGCCCAGGCGGACGCCATTCTGAGCGCCAACCAGCAGGATCTGGCCGAAGCCAAAGCCAGTGGCCTGAGCGACGCCATGCAGGACCGCCTGGCGCTGACGCCTCAGCGGCTGCACGCCATCGCCAACGACGTGCGCCAGGTGTGCAACCTTGCCGACCCGGTGGGGCAGGTGATTGACGGCGGCGTGCTCGACAGCGGGCTACGCCTGGAGCGCCGTCGGGTGCCGCTCGGCGTGATTGGCGTGATTTATGAAGCCCGCCCGAACGTCACGGTGGATGTGGCGTCGCTGTGCCTGAAGACCGGCAACGCAGCGATTTTGCGCGGCGGTAAAGAGACCTGGCGTACCAATGCCGCCACGGTAAAAGTTATCCAGCAGGCGCTGGAAGAGTGCGGATTACCGGCGGGTGCGGTTCAGGCCATTGAAAGCCCGGATCGCGCGCTGGTTTCTGAAATGCTGCGCATGGATAAGTACATCGACATGCTGATCCCACGCGGCGGCGCGGGCCTGCATAAGCTGTGCCGCGAGCAGTCCACCATTCCGGTGATCACCGGCGGAATTGGCGTATGCCATATTTTTGTTGATGAGAGCGCGGAAATCGACGCGGCGTTGAACGTGATCGTCAATGCCAAAACCCAACGTCCGAGCACTTGCAACACCGTAGAAACGCTGCTGGTACATCAGGGGATCGCTGACCGTTTCCTGCCTGCCCTGAGCGAAAAAATGGCTGCCAGCGGCGTAACGCTGCATGCGGACAGTTACGCGTTTGAGCAACTGAAAAATGGCCCGGCGCAGTTGGTAGCAGTGAAGCCGGAAGAGTATGACGATGAATTCCTGTCGCTGGATATTAACGTCAAGCTGGTGGCAGACATTGACGGCGCGATTGCCCATATCCGCGAGCACGGCACTCAGCATTCCGACGCGATCCTGACGCGCACCCTGCGCAATGCCGACCGTTTCGTCAATGAAGTGGACTCGTCAGCGGTGTACGTCAACGCCTCGACGCGCTTTACCGACGGCGGACAGTTCGGTCTGGGCGCGGAAGTGGCGGTCAGTACCCAGAAACTGCACGCGCGAGGGCCGATGGGCCTCGAAGCGCTCACCACCTATAAGTGGATCGGCTACGGCGACGATACTGTTCGCGTCTGATAAGAAAGGGTGATGCTCAGGCATCGCCCTTTTTTTGCTGTGCGCCTTCCAGTTGTTCCTGCTTGCGAAACGCGCTGGGCGAAAGGCCAACCGCACGATGAAAATCCCGCGAGAAATGCAGCGGGTCGTTATACCCCACCTGCACCGCAATCCGGCTGATGCTTTCCTGCGTTTCGACCAGCAGCCTTCGCGCCTGAGATAAACGATAGTTTTTCAGCCATTTCAACGGGCTTTGGTTGAACGTCGTCTGGAATAAGCGGAACAGCTGCGACTTACTTACCTGGCAGTAATGCATAAACTTCTCGATATCCCAGTCATCGTTGTAATGGCTGTGGATCTGATACAACAGCTTGCCCAGCCCGCGATGGGTGATCACCTGAGATTGCGCGGCATCGTGGCTGCGGTTTTCCAGCAGGGTAAAAATCAACTGGCTGCACAGCATATCGCAGTGGGCATCGGTCACCAGGGTATAGCTGTTCATCTGGTCGAAAATATGGTGATAAATTTCAACGATCTTTTGTGGGTTGTCGAACTGGAAAACTGGCCGCTGAGGAACGTCCATTATCTGCATGATATTGTTGAGTTTTGAGCCTTCTATGCGCAGCCAGAGGATCGCCCAGGGAGAGTGTTTGTCGGGGTAATGCTCATGCGGCCAGCGCACCGGCAGCCAGGCCAGTTGCCCTTCGCGCACCGGATAAAGCCTGTCTTCAATCCGGATAAACCCCGCGCCGCGCAGGCAAAACAGCAATTCATGGCCCACCACCGACTGACGATGCACGTGGAAATCCGCCGCAGTCTCAATATGCCCGGCGCGCAAAATCCGGTAGTTCATCAGGGTGGAAAATTCGTCAGAACCCCGATACCAGTTGGCGATCGCTCGGGTGCGTTGCTTTTGTTTCTGCATAGCGGCCTGGTTTCTTGTTTGCCCGTTTCGCCTGGCATAGTGGCATTTTTCGCCACCCGGCAGGCACTGCTCTGTGAGTAATTTTTGACCTGACTCACATTTCCATTGACATGAAAATTTCATCCATGTTCCAGGGAATTCTGCCTATCACGCTCATTCGCCATCCTGCCTAAAGTAACGACATCTTCACGGCACACTTACACGCTTTTTACTTACCAGACAGGAGCTCTCCATGATTGATTTTAACGATCCGCGCCAGGTCGCCAGGGCGATTCAGTACACCAACGTCAACCCGGATCTGACGCGCGAAGGGGTGATTAAACATCTGGAAACCTGCATGCAGTATCAGTTTGATGCGGCCATGATTGCGCCCTGCTGGGTTTCCCTTGCTAAAGACATGCTGAAAGGCAGCGGCGTGCGGGTGGCAACCACGGTCAACTTCCCCATGGCTAACGACACCACGGCAATGAAAATAGCAGTGGTGCGCGAGCTGGCGAAAGAAGGTGCCGATGAGTTCGACTTCCCGCCAAACCCCGGCTATCTGTTGGGCGGCCAGGAAGATCTCTATTTTAACGAGCTGAAAAGCGTGACCCACGTGGCTCATGACCTGGGGATGAAAGTGAAAGCCATGCTGGAGTTTGGTTTCATCACCGAAGAAGCGTTGAAAATCAAAGCCACCCGTTATGCCTTTGAAGCAGGCATTGATTGGGTGAAACAGTCCAGCGGCTGGGGCAAAGGCGGTTGCGAAGCGACGGTAGAAGATGTTCGGCTTCTCAAAGCCAATATTCAGTTACCGTGCCGGGTAAAAGTATCAGGTAAGGTCAATACCTTGGAAAAAATGAAAGCGATGTTCGAAGCCGGGGCCGAACTGGTCGGCACCAGCTCCGGGCCGGAACTGGTTAAAGGCCTGACGGGGGATATCAACGCTTATTAATACGTCGCCGCCGCAAGCGTAACTGCGGCGGCGCAGTGTTATGCCACTGTCAGTCAAGAAGGGGAATTACTGATGAGTATTTTTATCCTTGGCAGTTATGCCAAAGCGCTGGTCATGACGGCAGATCGCATTCCTATGGCGGGCGAGACGTTAATCGGCACTGATTTTCGCCAGACCTGGGGCGGGAAAGGCTCGGATATGGCGGTGCAGGCGGCACGGCTTGGGGCGAAAGTAGCCTACGCCGGCGTCGTCGGTGACGATACGTTTGGCCATGAATTCGTGACCCTGATGCGCGACGAAGGCGTGAATATCGACGCGTTGACCTTAACCCCTGAACTGCCTACCGGAGCCGGGTTAATCATCAAAGACAATCAGGCCCGCAACGTGATTGTGGTGGATATGGGGGCCAATAAACTGTTTAGCCCGGCGCACGTGGACGAGGCGAAAGCGCTCATGGAGCAGAGCAGCGTAGCGCTGGCGCAGCTGGAAATCCCGCTGGAGACCGCACTTTACGGGCTAAATCTCGCCAAACAGCTCGGCAAAACCACCATTCTTAACCCGGCTCCCGCCCGGGATTTACGCGGCGTGAACCTACACCCTATCGATTACCTGACCCCTAATGAAACCGAAGCCCGCGTGGCGCTGGGCCTGGCACCGGACGATGCGCGCAGCAACCGCGAAATCGCCGATTTGCTGCTGGAGACCGGCTGCCGCTATGTGGTGATGACGCTGGGCGAAGCCGGCAGTGCCGTATTCAGCCGCACCGACACCCTGGAAATCCCGTCCTGCAAAGTGGAGGTGGTAGACAGCAACGGCGCGGGAGACAGCTTCAATGCCGGGCTGGCGGTTGCATTAAGCGAAGGGCAGCCAATTGAAAAGGCGGCGTTTTTCGCCAATGCCACCGCCGCGCTGTGCTGCTGCGACTGGGAAACCGTGCCCTCCTACAAAACGCGTAAAGAAGTCGAACAATTTCTCGGTTGTTAATTATAAAAACTCAATTCGGAGAGATAACTATGAGACCTGAACGTATCCTACATCCTCAACTCGCGGCGGCGCTGTCCACCCTCGGCCATACCGATATTATTCTCGTCACCGACGCCGGGTTCCCCATCCCGCCGCACGCTAATCGCATCGACCTCGGTTTCTGGCCTGGCATTCCGGACGTGACCGATATTCTGCGCGTGCTGCGCCATGAAGTGTTTGTTGAGGACATTAAATTCGCCCGGGAAGTGCGCGACTGTAACGCGGACCTGTACCGTCAGGTGCAGGATATCTTTACCGGCTCCGGGACAGATTTCAGCGAAGCCAGCCATGAAGTGCTGTGTAATGAACTCGCTTATAAAGCCAAAGTGATTATTCGCTCCGGCTCATTCAACCCGTGGGCTAATTTCGCGCTGGTGGCCAGTACCGACCCGTTCGCGTGGTTTGCCGAGGGCACTAACGTCCAGCCGCTGCCTGCCTATGTGACGCGCCGCCAGCGGATTAAAGAGAATTATGTTCCGCAGCTTAACTCGCGCGCGTAGTCATTTCATCACTATCACGGGGGCATCATGGATTCGTTAGAACGCTTATTAGAGCAGGCGACACGTCCGGCGTTACCGCAAAGAACAGACTACAAAATCGGCATTATCGGCGCGGGATTTATCGTCGAGCATTGCCATCTGGTGGCGTACCAGAAAGCGGGGTTTACGCTATACGGGATCACCTCGCTGGAAAATGCCCACAGCCAGCGGCTGTCCACGGCATTTAACATTCCCAAAATCTATGCAATCTGGCAGGAGATGGTGTGCGACCCGCAGATCGAGATTATCGATATCGCCGTGCCGCCGCATATTCAGCTAGAGATTGTGCGTTTTATTTGCAGTAAAAATTCTCCGGCGAAAAACGTCAAAGCCATTCTCTGCCAGAAGCCGCTGGCGATGTCGCTGGAGGCCGGGCGCGAAATCGTGCGCCTGAGTAAAGAGAGCGGCATCCCTGTCGCAGTGAACTCTAATATGCGCTACGACCCGTCGATTCGGGCGCTGAAGTACATTCTTGATAACCAGCTGATTGGCACGCCGGTGATTGCCAGCATTGATATGCGCGCCATCCCCGACTGGCAGCAGTTCCTTCAGCAATATAAAAAACTCGAACTGTATGCGATGGCTATCCACCATATCGACGCTTTCCGCTTCCTGTTTGGCGACCCGGTAAAAGTCACCGCCGTTTGCCGTACCGATCCGCGTACCACCTTCGAGCATACCGATGGAATCACGCAATACACCTTCCAGTACGCCAATGGCCTGATCGCCACCAGTCTGGATGACGTCTGGGCCTGGCCGGGTGAACCCTGCGCCAAAAATAACTACATCAACTGGCGTGTAGAGGGCACTGACGGGCTGGCGGAAGGGGATTTCGGCTGGCACCGCCGCCCGCCGGAGTATTGCGGCAGTACCTTAAAACTGGCCTCACGCGAGTACCCCGACCGCTGGATCGCCCCGCAGTGGGAGCGCCAGTGGTTCCCGGATGCGTTTATTGGCACCATGGCGAGCCTGATGTGCGCCCTGGAACACGGCGTAGAACCGGAAATCAGCGCTGAAGACAACCTGGGCACACTGGCCTGCATCGAAGCCTGTTATGCCTCTATTCAGGAAGAGCGAACCGTTTATCTCAATGAAATCCTTCAGGAGAATACAAAATGATTAACGTCGGCATCTTTACCGGTTACTACCCCTACAGCCTGGAAGAGACTATCGCAAAGATTAAGCAGGCGGGGATGGGCTGCGTGCAGCTTGACCTCGAATTTACCGATGTCGATCTGAGCCGTGGACATATCACCAAAGAGAAAGCGCATCAGGTGCGCGACGCGTTTCGCAAGGCCAATCTGCCTATCGTCGCTATTTCGGCGTACACCAACCTGGTGCATCCCGATCTGGTAAAACGGGACGAGAATATCGCGGCGGTGAAAGAGATCCTCGCACACGCGCGGGACTTCGGCACGCCGTATGTGATTAGTGAAACCGGCACCTATAACGTCGACAGCGACTGGTTGTACGATCCGAAAAACAGCACCGAAGAGGCGTATCAGGCGTTTAAAGCTATTGCCCGCGACCTGGCGGCGTTCGCCTGGGACCACGGTGCGGTGTTCCTGGTGGAGAACTATGTTAACAACATTATCGGCTCGGTCAGCCAGGTGGCGCGCCTGATGCGCGATATCGACCACCCTGGACTTGGCCTGGCGCTGGACCCGACCAACTATTTCGATGACAAAAACATCGATGCCATTGACGAGACGCTGCACAGCATTTTCAACGTGCTGGACAGCAAAATCAAAATTGCCCATGCTAAAGACTGCAAGAAAACGGACGTGGTGATTGAGAAATTCGGAGACGGCGCGGCGGAGCATAACAGCTTCCGTGGGGCCGGTTCGGTGGAATTGCCTGCGGCAGGGTTGGGATCGCTTAACTATTTGCTGTATGTGGAACTGCTCGCGAAAAACCACCCGAACATCCCGCTGATAATTGAACACGTCGACGAGTCAGATATTCCGCGCGCCAAAAACTTCGTTGATGATGTGCTGATGGTGACCGGGGCGTAATTCCTAATTTGAGTCAGGTATCCCGCAGGTGGGGCGGGGTATCTGACTCAACTGGCGCAAAACTCACCACTTGAATCATAAGGCCATTGACGCCCTCGCAAGTTTTCCTTACCCTTTTACACCGTGTTCGCGCCCGTGAGCATGTCTCCTCAGGGCCGATATAGCTCAGTTGGTAGAGCAGCGCATTCGTAATGCGAAGGTCGTAGGTTCGACTCCTATTATCGGCACCATTTCAAACTCTTCCCAGGTCTACCGAAATCAACTTAAAGCCCGTATACTGCGGTTTCTAGCCCGTATTTTATCTCCTGCTATCAACTGGACTCAACCGGAATCAAGTTACAGTTGGGGGCATAAGTGGGGGCATACTGTGTTCGGTCCAGGGAGATGCCCCCAATGAAGCTAAATGCGCGACAGGTAGATGCAGCTAAACCCAGAGAGAAAGCCTATAAGCTGGCAGATGGTGCTGGTTTGTATCTTGAAGTCGTTCCCTCTGGTTCCCGATACTGGCGGATGAAATATCGCTTTAATGGGAAAGAGAAGCGTATGGCTTTTGGGGTCTATCCAGCAGTGTCCCTTGCACAAGCGAGGGCACTGCGTGATGAAGCCAAGAAAAAGCTGGCCGAGGGTATCGATCCATCTTTTGCCAAGAAAGAAGAAAAGCTGGTTCGGGATGTGCAGCTCAATAATACGTTTCAGGCAGTTGCGCTTGAATGGCACGGAACGAAGGTGAGCCGATGGTCAGAAGGTTATGCCTCCGACATTATCGAAGCTTTCAATAAAGATATTTTCCCCTATATCGGCCAGCAGCCGGTGAATGAAATTAAACCTTTGGTTCTGCTTAATGTGCTGCGTCGAATGGAAAGCCGTGGTGCGACAGAGAAGGCCAAGAAGGTTCGACAGCGCTGCAGCGAAGTCTTTCGCTACGCCATCGTTACTGGCCGTGCGGAATACAATCCGGCTGCGGATCTTACCAGCGCGATGTCAGGGCATGAATCGAAGCATTATCCCTTCCTTACTGTTGAGGAGTTACCTGATTTCTTCAAAGCTCTCTCAGGCTATACAGGAAGTCCGCTGGTTGTTCTTGCCGCTCGTCTGCTGATCCTTACAGGAGTTCGCACCGGTGAGCTTCGAGGTGCTTTCTGGAGTGAATTTGATCTTGAGAAAGCGGTGTGGGAAATTCCTGCTGACCGAATGAAGATGAAACGGCCTCACCTTGTTCCCCTCTCTACCCAAGCACTAGAGATCGTACAGCAGCTCAAAGTGATGTCTGGGCAATATCCTCTGATGTTTCCTGGGAGAAATGATCCCCGGAAAACAATGAGCGAAGCGAGTATTAATCAGGTGTTTAAGCGGATTGGATACACGGGGAAGGTAACGGGGCATGGTTTCCGTCACACGATGAGTACGATTTTGCATGAGGAAGGGTTCAATACGGCGTGGATTGAAACCCAACTTGCGCACGTCGATAAGAACGCGATTCGTGGGACGTATAACCACGCCCAGTATCTTGAAGGGCGGAGGGAGATGATGCAGTGGTATAGTGATTATTTAAAACTGTTATAAATAATATTTCATTACTAATGATTGTTTTTGGAAATTTTAATTTAATAAAATAAAGCCATTTTTAATATTTATATAACCCCATCTCTGATTAATTAGTGATGGGGTTTCATGATTATGATTTTTTGTACTTACGGAGTAATTCAGCTTTTCTTGTCTCGATTTGGCGCATTATTAAGTCTTGTATTTCATTCAACCTCTCTTGAGAGGCCCCTTTCATTTTTATGTTTACAACAGTAATGCATAATTCTGGATTGAGAGAGTTTTTACGTCCGTAATCGCTAAATTCATATGAGACTTTACAATCGCCCTCATATTTACCATGAGCAATTGTATAACTAGCTAATACTTTAGTTACTTTAACGTATGGGTGAATATGTTTCCATTTTATTGATATGATTTTATCAAGATCCCCTTTAACCCGATATTGCTCAATATCTTTTTCAAGGAAATTGGTTACTAATTGAGGTTGTGTAGAGTAATCTGCATCTTTATCTGGATTGAAATGAACATCATCAATTTTTTTATAGTAAAATTCATACCCAATGTGCTGTTTAGCAAGTTCGCTTAAAAATGATACACGATATTCATTTTCAAAATCGTTAAAGAGTACTTTCCCACCATGAGGGGAGTCTTTGATGATTTGATCTTTAAGGAGTTTACTTTCAACTAACGACACAATTCGTTCAGATATTTCTTTTGTTTCTGGCGATGTATGATTCAATTTAACATTCATTAATAGTTGAGCACGTTCGCCATCATAATCTTTCTTAATTTCTACAGAACCTCTGAAAAATTTCTCGGTGATATACCAATCATCTAATATATCTTTACGACATAACTCGAACTCCATTATTATAGAGTTATTTGATTTACCATCTAATGATGTAAAATCGTTAAAATCAGAAATTTCGATGTTAGTATATTCATTACTTATTAAATCATCAACATCGATACATCCACTAAGTTCTTCTAAAAGTTCAGCGTCATTATCAATCTCAAAATTACGAAAATTAACTTTATCTAATTTTTCTTTTGTTTTGATGCTTTGGAGTAATTCATAGGATTCTTCAGGACTCAAAAAAGAAGTTATTAGATTGGGGACTGTTATGGTCTTTTCTGAAGAAGAGCAGAACACCCCTCTCTCTCGCAATATGTTATTAATTATTGTGCCTGTACAGTTCATTTGTCCAACTAGATTTTTTAATTCGTCACCAGATGGAATGAAGTCAATTTTATTTCTCATTTTTGATATTCCTGAAGTTAGAGTTATAAGATGAGATTTGTACATCTATGCTCTCTATGATGTCATCATCTTCATTTATTTGTGACATTTTAACTTCATCTATTATAGGATCGTCGGTGAGCGCGTTATATTGTTTGAAGTATATTTCATAGTGACTTGAAAAGTCAGAGCATAATTTTCTGGCTAAATTGAAAACAAGGGTTAGGGACTCTTTACTAAAATCGAAATCGCAAAGTAAAATAAATCTTCGACCATTTTCAGATGCAACAGATATAGGGATTATTGGTGATGTGATATATTCTACTGGCATGATTTTTGTGTGTGTTTTTGAAGATGCTATATTTAATGTTGTATTATTGCAAAAAAAATCACAATCTTTATATTTTTTTCTAATGAAGTTTAATGACTCAAATAAAAATTTAGCTCTTGCATTATCAATGACATGTATTGTATTAAATTTTAATGTACTATCTATTCTGGTATTTGCTATGGTACCTTTAATGTTATCTTTTTCTTCATTCTCATCATTGTTTAAATAAAACAATACACCAATATCTTCTTTTCGAGAACTGCCTTTAAAGTTTTTGGTAATGTTCCTTTTTAGTTGTGATTTATTGTAACATTCAATTGTGTTGGCAATATCTTTAAAATGATCTCTAAAGGTTGATTTGACACTAGTGTAAGATGATGCAGAGTATTTAGCAGAAACAACAACACTAACTAATGTCTGTTTTTGAAGTAGAGAATCATATACGTATAAAGCATCGACACCATGTGTTATTTTTTCATGTGTCGAAACACAGCAATCTACTTTTTTATTATTGCACATGTTTCGCCAACCAAATAGAGTTAGAAAATCATTGACAATATCTTCGCCTACTTCACCAACGTATTTTGAAAATTCACCCATAATCGTCATCACAAAGTTTGAAATAACAATATTTTACAGTAATTGATTAATGAGTGCTATGCACAATTTTCGTGATCTATATCACAATTGATGATTTTATTCTATGCGATGAGTCATTTACTGACTTGAGTGGCTTATGCGTTAACCTTTTTAAGACTTGGAAAATCACAACAAGTGTATCGAAAATAGGGATTTAAAGATTAACGTTGATGGAACCTTTGAGTTTTTTATTAATTTAATTAATTTTTCTTCTTAAATGGTTATGTTGAAGTTATATTCTCAATTTTTTATTGGTAACTTAAAAGTATCTAAGTAAATGTAATAAAAGTCGTAGTGTCTATATGAATTTATAAAGGTAAAGATTTGGATCTATTTATAGTAATGGTCAACTTATTGATTTTCCGATACATCATGGGTGGAAAGTTATAAGTTTTGGAAAAGACCCTCGTAAATGTCTGTTGGGAATCGTATCCATACTTATAAGCGATCTCCATAATTGATTCATTAGTATCAATAAGATCTTTTGCTGCAAGTCTAAGTTTCGTATCTCTTATGTACTTCCCAAGGCTAACTTCTTTCACCTGCACAAAAATCCGCTGAAGATGCCACTTGGAGTATCCTGCCCGCGCAGCAACATCCTCTATCTTCAGCGGCTTGTGTAAGTTTGAATCAATCCATTGAGTTATCTCATCGATGATGTATTCTGTTCTGAACATAAATCGACGCTCACTATGAAGGCTGTGAAACATCCTGTTCGGGATGCTAATGATTTACTTATAGATTTCAGCAACCCCATGTAGCCTGTTATCCCCCGTTGCCGACAGGATTTTGAATGACGTTGCCCCTTGCTCATCAGCTTTACGGGAAAGCGTATTCGATAATTCATCAAGCGTATAGGCATTGCTGGCTGAGACTACACCCATCTTTTCTTTCCCATCTGCGTGGTTAATTTCCTGAGCGGCAGATGCGGCATTCACTGCAATAAATCCCATGACCAATGAAGTAATAAGTAGTGATTTCATATCTAATATCTCTTTTAAAATCTATGTTTGTAACTGGACTCGTATCAGGGGAACTCTCCCCCTCTGTACATTCAAATATACAGACCTAAGCTGTCATGAGACTGACCGCTATATGACAAAATTGTCAGGGTTGTAGATTGGTTAATTTTTTTGAATACAGGTTCAGCTCGTTAATAATGCACTCAGGTTCTTCACGTAGAGGCATATTGTCTATGTCTAAAACCCCATCATTTTTTTGTGGATCATCAGCCTTCAGGTCTGCAAACAATGGCGTAAGATCCTGCTGTGCTTCGCCTCGTTCAGCCACCAGTTCCAACGTTTTATTTTTTGCCTCGTCGTTGGTTAGGGCATTGACCAGAACCTGAGCGATTTGCTCTCGGGATATCACACCATCTTCCGGTGTTCCGGCATGGCGACGATCTCCCTGAAGCATAACGATTCTGTGCTCATCATCATTGTTGTAATCAAACCAGCCGGGCCTGACGATGGTATAGGGATGACCACTTGCCCTGACCAGACGCTCGGCACGTCTTTTCCAGTCATGAACCTCAGTGTGTTGATTCCAGGTGCTGAGTCGTTCAGTCACGCCAATCGTGGTCATCAGAGCGATATGAAAAGGTGCATCCCTGAATATTCGTAAAATATTGCGCACTCCGCCGTAATCTATCGCCCTGGCACCAATACGCCCCTGGCCATCGGAACCGAGCGTGAAGATGATGGCATCGATATCTCTCGGCAAATCAGTGAGTGTTTCAGGCAATGAAACATCGCCGTAAAAAACATCCGTTCCCCGAGGAAGCGATTTCACTTTGCGCTTATTTCTGACCAGTGCTACAGGCTGATGGCCCATTTTGATAGCGGTATTCACGACCTGAAGGCCAATACTTCCTGTCGCCCCTGCAACGAGTATTTTCATGATAAACCTACTGATAATTCAGACTTATTTTCGATAGAGTCAGAATATCAATTATCATTAATGACAGTAATAGGGCTAAAATGATTGTGTCTATGAACACCCTTCATGAGTACGCGATGAAGGGAATGCTTCCATAAGGAAATCGCCGATGCTCAAAGAAAATTTCAACGAACTGCAAATCTTTCTTGTGGTGGCGAGGGAACGAAGTTTTACCAAAGCTGCGGGCAAACTGGGCGTTTCTCAGTCTGCTCTCAGCCACGCGATGAAGGCCCTGGAGGAAAGGCTGAATATCCGCCTTCTGACCCGCACGACCCGAAGCGTTGCCCCCACGGAAGCCGGTGAGAGAATTATTGCCTGCCTTGAACCGCGTATTGCCGATCTTGAGCAGGAACTTGAATCGCTCGTTCAGCTGAACGGCACCGCTTCTGGCAATATTCGTTTATCAGCCGGGGAGCATGCCGCGCGAAGTCTGGTATGGCCGAAGCTAAAACCCTTCCTCAGGGAATATCCGGAAATTAATCTCGAACTGGTGGTTGATAACGGCTTTGTCGATATTGTTGAGGGGCGTTTTGATGCCGGGATCCGTCTGGGCGAAAGCGTGGATAAGGACATGATTGCGGTAAGAATTGGGCCGGATATGCGAATGGCTGTGGTAGGAGCGCCGTCTTATTTCGCTGCAAATGCTGCACCTGAAACGCCGCACGAGCTACAAAATCACCGGTGTATCAATATGCGCCTGCCGACAGCCGGTGGGCTTTACCACTGGGAATTTGAGAAGGAAGGGAAACCGTTACGGGTCAGAGTGGAAGGGCAGGTCACGTTTAATCTACAGGCGGAAAGGATTGATGCGGCGTTATCAGGTTTTGGCATCGCCTGTATACCTGAAGACAGGGTGCAGGATTATATAAAGTTAGGAGAGCTTATCCAGGTTCTGCAGGACTGGTGCCCATCTTTCCCCGGATATTATCTCTACTACCCGAGCCGTAAGCAGCATCCGCCCGCTTTTGCGCTGATGATCGATGCACTTCGCTATCAGGAATAACGGGTCCGCCAATCTCAGCGGACCCGTCCGGGTATTAACGGCCTACGCGAGCCTGGTGCTCAGGAGAGTAACGTTCGCCGACGACTTTAATCGTTTCAAGCGCCTGGGTTATCTGCCGTGAGTCATCCTGCGAAAGAATGATGTCGGCAGCCGCTAGGTTTTCTTCCAGCCGGTGCAGTTTGGTGGTACCAGGGATAGGAACAATCCACGGCTTTTGTGCCAGCAGCCATGCCAGCGCAATTTGCGCAGACGTCACGCCATTCTCTGCCGCCAATTCAAACAGCAAGGAGACCAGCTTTTCATTGGCTTCAATCGCCTGCCCGGCGAAACGCGGCACGGTGCTGCGGTAATCATCCTTGCCAAAAGTGGTTCCTGGCTTAATCGAGCCCGTCAGGAAGCCTTTGCCTAATGGGCTGAAGGGCACGAAACCAATGCCCAGTTCCTCCAGTAACGGCAGGATCTCCCGCTCAGGCTCGCGCCACCACATGGAGTATTCGCTTTGCAGCGCCGTGACAGGTTGTACGGCATGCGCACGGCGAATGGTCTGCGCACCCGCTTCGGACAGACCGAAATGTTTAACTTTGCCTTCAGCGATCAGGTCTTTTACCGTACCCGCAACATCTTCAATCGGGACATCCGGATCGACACGGTGTTGGTATAGCAGGTCAATAACATCAGTCTTGAGGCGGCGTAATGATCCTTCCACCGCGTCACGGATATGCTCCGGACGGCTGTTTAAAATCTGCTGCTTGTTATCGTCGCCAAAAGTAAAACCAAACTTAGTGGCGATGACCACGCGGTCACGAAATGGTTTTAAGGCTTCACCGACAACCTCTTCATTAAGAAAGGGGCCATATACTTCAGCGGTATCGAAGAAGGTGACGCCACGTTCAACCGCTGCGCGAATAAGCTCGATAGCCTGACGAGTATCGGTCGCCGGGCCGTAGCCGTGGCTTAAGCCCATGCAACCGAGCCCAAGCGCGGATACTTCGAGTCGGGATTTACCCAGATAACGTTTTTGCATTGAATGAATACCTCTTTTATCGCGTCTTAAACATCAAGTTTGCGGCCAGTCAGCCATTCCACCATCGCCGGGTCGCGGTGAGAGAAGAAGGCGCTGGTTGCGGTGTCGAGGGCAGAAATCTGCAGCATATCTTCAGAGCTGAGTTCAAAATCGAGAATGTTGATGTTCTCTTCCATGCGTTCTTTGCGCACCGATTTCGCCAGTGAAATGATGCCTCGCTGGAAGATCCAACGCAGCACAACCTGACCCACGCTTTTGCCGTACTTCTGGCCAATTGCCGTTAACACGGGATGCTGGAACAAGCCATTTTTACCCTCAGCAAACGGTGCCCAGGCTTCCGGCTGAATGCCATGGCTTTGATTCCATGGAACGGCATGTAGCTGCTGGTTGAAGGGGTTAACTTCAATCTGGTTCACCGCAGGGGCAACCTTGTTGAAGGCGATAAGGTCGGCCAGTCGGTCAGGATGGAAATTGCTGACGCCAATGGCGCGAATTTTTCCTGCCTGATGCAGTTCTTCCATGGCGCGCCAGGCCCCATGGACATCGCCGTAAGGCTGGTGAATCAGGTACAGGTCAACGTAATCAAGTTGCAGTCGATTCAGGGATCGTTCGAACTGTGCTTTAGCGCCTTCGTAATTGGTATCTTGTAGCCAAAGTTTGGTCGTTACAAAGAGTTCGTTGCGGGCAATACCGGTTTGTTTCAGTGCGTTCCCGACCTGGGTTTCATTCTGGTAAGACGCTGCGGTATCGATCAGGCGGTATCCCGTATCGATTGCATCAATAACGGCTCTTTCGCATTCAGCGGCATCAGACATCTGAAACACACCAAAGCCCAGCAGGGGCATTTCAATCCCGTTGTTCAGTTTTACAGTTTGCATGACGTTATCCTTCAGCTGTTGTGTTGGAAAAGCATAACGCAAAGTGATTTATTCGATTAGGTGGGGTAATTAGCTAGGGTTTATTAGATGTGTTCATTAATTTCCAGCAGGTCTTACGGTCGGCTTTGTGCCAATAGCGGACGTTGTTAAGCTCATGCAGTATGGATTCACGAAGAACAGACGTTATATTTTGTCCTGATTGACACGGGATGAAAGCTCCTGATGGCTCTCTTTTCGCTCGCTGTAACGATCCGCAAGATAACCGGTTTGTCCCTTAAGCAGCAGTGTGATTTTAAACAGCTCCTCGGCTACATCGACGATGCGGTCATACCATGACGAAGGTTTCATTCGGCCGTTTTCGTCGAACTCTTGCCATGCCCTGGCTACGGAAGACTGGTTGGGTATCGTAAACATCCGCATCCAGCGGCCCAGAATACGCATCTGGTTCACTGCATTGAAGGACTGGGAACCACCGCAGACCTGCATTACCGCAAGTGTTTTGCCCTGCGAAGGACGAACCGCGCCTTCACTTAAGGGTATCCAGTCAATCTGCGCCTTCATAACTGCGCTCATAGCCCCGTGCCGTTCCGGAGAACTCCACACCATCCCGTCACACCATCTGACCAGACCGCGCAGCTCGGTGACTTTAGGGTGCGTGTCCGGCGCATCATCCGGCAGGGGTAAACCGGAGGGGTTAAAGCGTTTTACCTCCGCGCCCATCGCCGTCAGCAGGCGACCAGCTTCTTCCGCGGCAAAACGGCTGTAGGAGCGCTCTCTTACTGAGCCATACAGAATCAGAATCCGTGGTGGCTCCTGCAGGTGCAGACGTTCAGCGATGTGTTGATCAAAGCATTCGGTGTTCAGGGCAGGAAATTGTTCCATTTTTCTCCTCCGGACAGACCAGATGATTTCAAAGTTAATACATATGATTTACCATATGTATATTCTAAAGGGAATGGAGTGACAAATGCTACAACCTGTTCAGCTTTTCAAAATCCTGTCGGATAAAACACGGCTCACCATCGTCATGCTTCTCCGGGAGTCCGGTGAACTGTGCGTCTGCGATATCTGCGCGGCCACCTCTGAATCACAGCCAAAAATCTCGCGACATATGGCTATCCTTCGTGAGGCCGGGCTGGTACTTGACCGTCGTGAAGGCAAATGGATCCACTATCGTCTGTCACCCCACATACCAGCGTGGGCAGCTGAGACAATCACAACGTCCTGGCAGTGTATGCGGGAGGATGTGCGTGAATGGCTGGATAAATCAGCCTGCACCTCCTGCTGAGGCAGGAAGATATTTACATAATCATATATGATGGAGTCTGAGATGCTTCTGGCAGGGAGTATATTTTTACTGACGCTGGTACTGGTGATCTGGCAACCCAGAGGCCTGAGTATTGGCTGGAGCGCGAGTATCGGGGCAGTGCTGGCGCTGGGAACCGGTGTCATCCATGTCGCTGATATTCCCGTTGTCTGGAATATCGTCTGGAACGCGACAACGGCATTTATTGCGGTCATCATCATCAGCCTGCTGCTCGATGAGTCCGGCTTCTTTGAATGGGCCGCACTGCACGTCTCCCGCTGGGGTAACGGACGTGGCCGCCTGCTGTTCACCTGGATAGTCTTGCTCGGTGCCGCTGTTGCTGCGTTGTTTGCCAATGACGGCGCCGCGCTGATCCTGACGCCGATTGTGATTGCGATGCTGCTCGCACTGGGGTTCAGCCAGGGCACGACACTGGCCTTTGTCATGGCTGCAGGGTTTATTGCAGATACGGCCAGCCTGCCGCTCATTGTTTCTAACCTGGTTAATATCGTCTCGGCGGACTTCTTCGGTCTGGGCTTTACGCAGTATGCTTCCGTTATGATCCCCGTGGATGCGGCAGCGATTGCGGCCACGCTGACCATGCTGCATTTCTTCTTCCGCAGGGATATTCCGGCAACGTATGACGTTTCGCTGCTGAAGAAACCAGCTAGTGCGATCAAGGATCCGGCAACCTTCAGGGCGGGCTGGATTGTCCTGTTATTGCTGCTTGTCGGTTTCTTTGTTCTGGAGCCGCTGGGGATCCCGGTCAGTGCGATAGCGGCGGCTGGCGCAGCAGTGCTGTTTGTGGTGGCGAAAAGAGGCCATGCCATCAACACCGGGAAAGTCCTGCGCGGTGCGCCATGGCAGATCGTTATTTTCTCGCTGGGCATGTACCTCGTGGTCTATGGCCTGCGCAATGCAGGGCTCACGGAGTACCTGTCTGGTGTGCTGAATCAGCTGGCAGACAAGGGGTTATGGGCAGCGACGTTCGGCACCGGCTTCCTGACGGCATTTCTCTCATCAGTGATGAACAATATGCCGACGGTGCTGATTGGTGCGCTGTCGATTGACGGGAGTGCGGCGACTGGCGTCGTCAAAGAGGCAATGATTTATGCCAATGTGATTGGCTGCGATTTAGGCCCGAAAATCACCCCGATAGGCAGTCTGGCAACCCTGCTGTGGCTGCATGTGCTTGCCCGGAAAAATATGACGATCACCTGGGGATATTACTTCCGGACCGGCATTGTCATGACTGTGCCGGTGCTGTTTGTCACTCTGGCCGCTCTGGCGTGGCGGCTCTCTGTCACTTTGTAATGAGATACTGATATGAGCAACATTACCATCTATCACAACCCGGCCTGTGGCACCTCACGCAACACGCTGGAGATGATCCGTAACAGCGGCAACGAACCGACGATAATTCATTATCTCGATACGCCACCCACCCGTGATGAGCTGATTAAACTTATTTCAGATATGGGAATTACGGTGCGTGCATTACTGCGTAAGAATGTTGAGCCTTATGAACACCTGGGTCTTGATGAAGAGAAATTTAGTGATGAGCAGTTGATTGATTTCATGCTTCAACATCCGATCCTGATTAATCGGCCGGTTGTCGTTACGCCGCTTGGCACTCGTCTTTGCCGCCCTTCAGAAATAGTGCTGGATATTCTACCGGAAGGCCAGAAAGGAGCGTTTACCAAAGAGGATGGCGAGAAGGTCATTGACGAAACGGGGAAGCGGATTAAGTAATCTGCCCACTTCAAAATATCGGACGCCTGTTTACGCTATGCGGGCATCCGATTTTCGCTCATATGGGACAACCATAATCACATCTCCTAACCCAAAGGAGAATGAGCATGACAACATCCCCTTGGAACAAAGGCCGTATTATTGGCCAGAAACGGCCTCTTCAGATCTCTCATATCTGGGGAATCCGTATCAGACTTGAGATGGAAGGAAAAGTACGCGATTTAGCTCTGTTTAACATGGCTCTGGACAGTAAACTTCGGGGCTGTGATCTGGTTAAGCTAAAAGTTTCTGATGTGGCCTATGGGCACTCTGTTTCGGGCAGAGCGACAGTGCTGCAGCAAAAAACGGGAAGCCCCGTTCAGTTTGAACTGACTAAGGGAACCAGAGAGGCTGTAGCAGCATGGATCAAAATGGCTCATCTACGTAGTAGCGACTATCTGTTCCAGTCCCGCGTCGGTTCTTCACGACATATCTCAACCAGGCAATATAACCGTATTTTTCATGGATGGATTGATAAGCTAGGTCTCGACGAGACTCTGTACAGTACGCATTCTATGCGAAGAACCAAGCCATATCTGATCTATAAAAAAACGAAGAATCTTCGAGTGATCCAGCTATTGTTAGGTCACAAAAAACTTGAAAGTACAGTCCTTTATCTCGGTATTGAAGTGGATGATGCCCTGGAGATATCTGAGTCTATTGAAGTTTAATTTGTGAGGGCTGCAACAGCAGCCCTTTGCCAGAAGCGGAATTTTATTACATCTCTATTGAATTTGTTAATGCTGAGCAGGTCAATACATGCAGGAAGTTCCGGCTGTTTCTTTGAAGTTAACGAACCAAGTAGAGTAAGCGTCGACGCGGAAATCGTCTTTGGAAAAAGCTAAGGCATTGACCAGAATTTTTTGATCAATACATAAAGTTAGGGCGGTTTCGAATGTGTGGTTGTATTCTTTACGAATTGCTCCTGCGGCAAGGTTTCTGGGCGGCGATGAACCAAATACGAACATTAGAAAAGAAAAGACGATATTTACCGTTACTATTTCCCTTCATTTTCAAAGCACAGTAAATCAAAAATTAATTCCATATTGTTACTTTTTAGAATGTCAACATCTTTATATATTTTTTCAGACGCCCCTCCTTCATCTTCCCATTCGTTAATGGAATACTGCCATTCTTCTTGCATCAACCTGACATCTGCGGTTGGGATCTCTAAATAAGTTAGCATAGTCTACTCCGGCATCCTATCTTTATGAGGTTTTAATAGTATAGGGTACCCTACACTGTAACGCCGATTAGGTTTGCATATACTCATTAAATATATAAAAAGCACTGTAAGAAAATAATAATCTAAGTCGTGTTATTTAGCTGCAACTTTTTATTTTCCTAAGGGTGTTGACTATACTTAAATAAATAATTTCAAACCGGAGAGTGCCATGTTTAACCATTCACCTGAAAAGTCTGAAAATGAATTTAAGGAAACAGTAAAAGAATACGCTACTAAAACCGATGGTGCGTTACGTAGTGGGGCTAACAGCATGAAGAATAAAGTTGAGTCATATCCTGCGACAAGTATTCTCATAGCAGTCGGTATAGGCTTCGCTTTAGGTTTTATCTCAGGAAGAAGATGATTATCTTCGAGATGAAATTTAACTGTATCTCCTTACTTCATGAGTGCATTATTTAACAAAAATAAGATAAGTATTGAAAATATTATAGTCATTAAAGAAATCACCAATTTGTAAAAAGTGAAATCCTCCTTAAAAGAAGCACCGAACTCGGAAAGGAAGTAACTAACCATTATAGTTGCCAGACATATTGCTGGACTAAATATATAACAATCTTTCAATAATTCTTACAAAACAAGAAGCATAAAACATCCAGAGAAAAATCCTCTGCTGCATCGCTTGATGCTTATGAATATGATGCCGATGCCTCCCGGTAAGCCTTTGGGTATCCCTATGACCCGCTGCTTCGTTCGTGCATGATGAACATTCCATTAGAAAATTCATCAGGTTAATTTGCCCTGCCGCTCAGAAGGATTCATCATAAGAGGCAAAATAGCATGAAGGGAGGTAGAGGGCCATCTGTATTTTGTCAATGCACATAGTGTGACCTCCTGATTTGACAGCGATTTTTAAAAGAATGTGTTGAAAAAAAAGCCTGCGGTTAGCAGGCTATAAAGTTTTTTTACTTATTTTTTTTGTTTGTATCTTATAAATAGGGTAGGTACGCAATTAAACATGAAGCAGAGAAGGTAATGAAACTGCTATAAATATTTCCTGGCAGCATCGAGTATCTCCTGCGACGTTAACTGCCTGTCAGAAGCCACGTAAACAACACCATGATCGCCGGTTAATGAAGGAAAGCCAGCGGACATAATCCGAAGATGTGCTTCATCACCGTTCGGATATTCTCGTCTGATAGAGGATATACCCTCCAGAACGGTCATGACTTTACAGGGTTCGGCATTAAAGAAAACAAGAATTTTTATCATATGCCACCATGAATCTGTTAATCTTTTCTCTCAGTGATGTTTACTGGTAGATGCCACTAAGGTAAAAATAAAGACGTGATGCTTTCGGAGGCAGCCTCGCCCCTTACGCACTTTATTATTTAACAAGCAGTTAGCTTCTGTTTTGAAATTTTTATGCAGCAGTCCTGCACCTCATCAAATCGGTCAACACATTCATACATATGCAAAAATATGCTGACCTGATATTAGGATTAAACGGCTTTTATCACATTTAATTTATGGGTATGTCTACTCAGGAATAATCCTTGATCGTTGTCGCAGATCCACAAAGATTTATTTATCGCAAAGTATTACGTTTGCAGCAGCAGGACCTTTGTCACCGCTGTGAATGGCGAATTCAACTTTCTGTCCTTCAAATAAAGTTTTAAAGTTGTCGCCGCTAAGCGCAGAAAAATGGACAAAGATATCTTTACTGCCATCAAGAGGAGAGATGAAGCCAAAACCTTTGTCTCCGTTAAACCATTTTACCAGGCCTTTAATTCTTGAGGTCATACTGACTCCCGTTATAAATGATTGTATTGATAGCAAACATATCGTATTAAACGTTTGGACTCAAAAGGAGGGGATATCAGAGATAGCGCCTGGTAATGAGGACTTCCCGAAAAATGTTAAACGTTCGTTTTTACATCGAACTGATGGGATTCATTAAGGCACGGTAAATAATAATAAGCAAATTATATTTTAGCCGTCCAGAGATCCTGCAAGGAAAACAAAAGTGGCAGCGTGCTATTTTCAATGTATACTATTTACGTGTTTTCAATAAGGAATTGACTTGTCCCATAAAATGACCGGAATTGTCAAAAGTTTTGACATTCTCAGCGGTAAAGGCCTCATCATCCCCTCTGATGGCCGAAAAGACGTCCTGCTTCACATTTCAGCCGTTAACTCCCGCGAATCAGAATTACTCATCCCAGGAAGCCGCATAGAATTTTGCCGGATCAACGGTAATAGGGGGCCTGTGGCTGCGAACATTTATCTTTCCTGAATTTCTGTGCCTCAAAATATATAGATTAAAACTTAACCATATGTGATACGGTGAAGCTCATTCATTGAAAGGTTAATGGTCATGTCTGTTATCAATTACGCAATGAAACTCTTCAGCAGTGCGTCTACTGCCACTGCTGCCTGTCCTGTTTGTGGCTTAAAATCAGCACAGCCGTTGTCAAAAATCCGACTCAACCAAGCCATGCTTTGCCCCGGATGTAAAGCTCTGTTTATCTCCCGACGCTAGCTCGACCACAACCGCAGATCAGAGCCCATGTCCTATACTTATGTTAGATTCCGGCAGCTGTTAAATCCCTGATGCCTGACGCCCATCCTGAGAGAACGTTTCTGAACTGATTTCGCAACTGCTCCTGCGTGCTAACGTTGCATCAGAGCAATGCTATGAAAATGAACCCCAAAGTGTGGTTTAACCGCTCCCGTATTCCGAGGAATGCTGCTGAAAACGTAACGTTTTCAGCGAACGATCCTGCCGGTGAAAGTCCTCCGCGGTTAGAACTCTTTTCGACCGCCCAGATGGAGCGCTACGGTCAGAAGCTGGCGCGAACCCATAAATTATCACCGGATAAACATCCTTATTATCTTCTGAAAAGGCTTGGCGACAATGAGGCTATCATCACTCAAAACTGCTATGAGCTTAACGCGGGTAAAAAGACCAGTATCATGCCCGCCGGAGAGTGGTTGCTGGACAATTACTATCTGATTGAAGAACAGATACGCACTGTCCGCCAGCACTTACCAAAAAGCTTTGGTAAAGGACTCCCGTCGCTGATGTCGCCGCTGAATTGCCCACGAATTTACAACATTGCATCAGAGGCTATTGCTCACGGTGATGGCCGCTGGGATGCCGCCAGTCTGACCAGCTATCTCACAGCTTATCAACAGGTGACACCTCTGACATTAGGTGAAGTCTGGGCATTACCGGGAATGCTGCGCCTGGCGCTGATAGAAAATCTCCGTCGTATAAGCGTGGAAGTGGTAAAAGCGCAGCAGGACAGAAATCTGGCCGATACGTGGATAACAAGGATTTTCGAATGCGCCGAGAGTGCGCCTGGTGATTTAATCATGGTAGTTGCCGACATGGCACGCTCCCGGCCTCCTTTAACCAGTGCGTTTGTCGCCGAACTGGTGCGGCGCCTGCAGGGGCATGGTAACGCGCTGTCGTTACCTCTGAACTGGGTTGAACAGAGCCTTCGGGAACAGGGGATCACCTCCGACGTTCTCATACATAACTTTAATCAACAGCTTGCCGCCAGCCAGCTGTCTGTCAGCAACAGCATCGCGGGTCTGCGGTTACTGAGTGAAACGGACTGGGCTGATTTCGCCGAAACGATAAGTGTCGTCGAACAGGCTTTACGTAATGATCCTGCCGGGATCTACCCCCGGATGCACTTCAATACCCGGGATCATTACCGACACGTTGTTGAGGTCCTGGCCAGAGACAGTGGTCTCAGCGAGCCAGAGGTTGCTGACAGAGTACTGCGGCTGTCAGGAAAGAATGCTCCCGATACACCGGAACATCATGTTGGTTATTATCTCGCAGGCGAAGGTCGACAGGCGCTGGAAATTCATCTCCTGGCAGATACTTCAAGTCTCATACGCTTGCGGCACAGTTTCAACAGAATAACCCTGCTGTCATGGCTTGGAAGCCTGGCGTTGTTGACCACCGCAACAACCGCGGCAATTTTGCACGAAACTGCCATGCAGGGCGCACAGTGGCTGTTGATCGCAGTGATACTGCCTTTGATTATCGCTTTAACTCAGTTAATAAGTGATTTACTCAGTGACGCAACCACCCGCTTTCGTGTTCCTCGCCCGTTGCCGGGAATGGATTTTTCAACCGGTATTCCCGCTGACAGCGCCACCCTGTTAGTCATCCCCTGCATGCTGACCAGCCACCAAAGTTTCACTAAGCTCCTTACCAGCCTTGAAGTCTGTTGGCTGGGGAATGAAAACGAAAATCTCAGGTTCGCGCTGCTCACTGACTTCGCTGATTCTGAAAATGAACCCTCGCCAGAAAGTCACATACTGCTGAGACAGGCGATCGCCGATACGCAGGCGCTGAACCGCCGCTATCCCTCCGGGCGGCCACGTTTTTATCTGCTACACCGCCAGCCTGAATGGAACTCCGCTGAAGGAACCTGGATGGGCTATGAACGCAAGCGGGGAAAGCTGGCGTTACTGAACAGCTGGTTACGCCATCCGGGGACACAATTCGTCAGCGTAGCAGACATGCCTACCCACCTTTTACCAGGTCACATTAAATACGTTATTACCCTGGACAGTGATACGTTGCTGCCGCGCGATACGGCACACAAACTGGTCGCGGCAATGGCACATCCGCTGAATACGCCAGTATATGATCCAGTAAGCCAGAGGGTTGTCAAAGGATTCGGCATTCTGCAACCCGGCCTTGCAGAGGAGATACCACGCAACGGTCAGGGGCGTTACGCAGCGCTGCGCAGCAGCATACCGGGCAATAACCCCTATTCGATGATGTCTTCGGATATTTATCAGGATCTGTTTGGGGAAGGATCGTTCGTGGGCAAAGGGATTTACGATGTTGATATTTTTATGCAGGCCACCGCCAACACCTGCCCGGAAAATCTGGTCCTCAGCCATGACCTCCTCGAAGGATGCTATGCCCGTTCGGGTCTGCTGAGTGAGGTGTTGCTCTACGAACAATACCCTAATAATTATTTGTCGGATGTTGCACGGCGTTCACGCTGGATCCGGGGTGACTGGCAACTGCTTAACTGGCTGAAACCACGCGTCAGAAAAGCCGATGGAACCCGAGACAGGAATCCGCTGACCGCGCTTTCTTACTGGAAATTACTTGATAATCTGCGGCGCAGTCTGGTCGCCCCCTCTTTACTGGTATTGCTGTTCTTTACCCTGCTTGGGGTACCCAATCCGGTTTACTGGCTGGGCGTACTTTCACTGATATGGCTATTACCATCCATCCTCTGCATTGCCCATGATCTTCTGCATAAACCTCTGCGTCGCCGCCTGAAGCCGCATCTGTTACTGGTGGGGGCGGGCGCGCTGAAGCGTTTGTCAGGTATCGGGATTAATTTTGCGGTACTGCCACACGAAGCCGGATATTCGTTGAAGGCGATTGCCGTGACGCTATGGCGACTGGGGATCAGCAGGCGTAGCCTCAGCCAGTGGGTCATTCACAGCCACGACAGCAATCAGTCCACACCCGCTTTTGCGCGGTTTTATCAGGCGATGTGGCTGAATGTAGCCTGTGGCGTGACGCTGATAATACTGACCGGACAATTTGCACCACAACTGCTGGGAATTGCGTTGCCGATCGGTATGTTATGGTGTGTGGCACCGCTGCTGATGAGCTGGCTGAGTCGCCAGCCCGTGCGTAAGGTGTTTTCGCCAAATCAGGAACAAAAACAGCTGTTACGCCAGACTGGCCGTGAAATCTGGGCGTTTTTTGAAACCTTTGCCACAGAAAAAGAGAACTGGCTTCCGCCTGATAACTACCAGGAACTACCGCAACCGAAGGTGGCCCATCGCACTTCCCCTACCAATATTGGCCTTTCCCTTATGGCTAACCTGACGGCATGGGACTTTGGCTATCTGCCCGGCGGAGAGGTGCTCCGGCGCGTGTCGCTCACGCTCGACACGCTGGATAAAATGGAGCACTACCGGGGCCATCTCTACAACTGGTATGACACCCGTACGCTGGCCCCCCTCAGCCCACGCTACATCTCGAGTGTTGACAGCGGCAACCTGGCGGGGCATCTGTTGACCCTGCGTGCAGGGCTGTCCGCCATGCGTCATCAGCCTGTTTTAAACAGCCAACAAATACTGGAAGGACTGAACGATACGCTGGGTATTCTGGAAAACCAGTGGGGTCAGAATCCCCCGGACAGCCTGCGGCTGCTGCGCAAACACTACCTGTTCGCGGTGTCGCTCTCTCCGCAGGCATTTTTCAGCGAGCTGAAAAACATGCGCACCCAGAGCAACCATCTGATCACGCAATGTCATCATGGAGCCCCCCTCCAGATGCGCTGGGCAGGACATCTGGAGCATCAGCTGGTTCAGCTTTGCCATGAGTGGTCGCTGCTGCTTGGCTGGTTACCTGCATCCTGGAACAAACAAACGCTGCCGACGCTGAGCGAGCTTGCCCGGGAGACATTTACCGGTAAAGAAACACCCTCTGCATCAGCGACGGGGCAGGCCCGGATGCGACTCAATATTATCACCGAGCTTGAACAGCGGCTGGATGAACATGCCCGGATGGATTTCGCCTTCCTGTACAACGAAGCAACCAGTCTGCTCAGTGTTGGTTATAACTGTGACACAAATACGCCTGACAAGAGCCACTATGATCTCCTGCCGTCTGAAATTCGCCTGACCAGTTTTCTTGCCATTGCGACTAATCAACTTCCTCTTAAAAGCTGGTACGCGCTGGGTCGACTTTTTACCACGATTGATAATGAAACTGCCCTGATGTCGTGGAGCGGATCCATGTTTGAATACCTGATGCCGAATCTTGTAATGCCTACCTGGCCTGGTAGCCTGCTCGATGAGATGAGTCAGTCGGCAGTTATGCGCCAGATCCACTGGGGGAAAGAACGCGGAGTACCCTGGGGGGTTTCAGAGTCTGGTTATCATGCTTTTGATGTTCAGTATAATTATCAGTATCAGGCCTTTGGCGTGCCGGGCCTCGGTCTGCGCAGGGGGCTTGCTGATGACATGGTTGTCGCCCCTTATGCCACATTGCTGGCGTTGATGGTCTCTCCACAGAAAGCCTGTGAGAACCTGTTCAGGCTGCAAAAAAATGGCGCACACGGCGAATATGGTTTTTATGAAGCGCTGGATTATACCCCCTCACGCCTCGCATCTGGTCAGCTCTATGCGGTGGTTCAGTCCTGGATGGCACATCACCAGGGCATGGCATTTCAGGCGTTGGCCCATGTATTGCTTGGGGCCCCCATGACTGAGCGATTTATGTCCAGTACGACCTTCCGTTCAGCGAGTCTGTTGTTACAGGAGCGCGTGCCGGATGCGCTCGATCTCTACAGCCCACGTCGTCATTTTGAATCTCATGAGGGCAGAGTCAAACCCGTTCGCTATGAACCCCGCATTTTCAATGGGGTGGACACGCCAGCTCCGGATATTCAGCTCCTGTCTAACAGTCAATATCATCTGATGTTGACGGTAGGCGGTGGCGGTTACAGTCGCTGGAAAAATATTGCTCTTACACGCTGGCGCAGTGATACCACCCGAGATAACTGGGGAGCATTCTGCTATATCCGCGATATGCAGACGGGCAACGTGTGGAGCAATACCTGGCAGCCGACAGGCAACGCCAGCGAACACGAAGAAGAAGTGATATTCACCGATGCGAGTGCTGAATTCAGACGTACCTTTGGTGGACTCAGCGTCAAAACTCAGATTGTTATCTCCCCGGAAGATGACATTGAACTGCGACGTCTCACACTCATTCATCGTGGACGCCAGCCCCGCTCTCTGGAGCTGACAACCTATGCCGAAGTGGTACTGGCCCCTGATGCCAGCGATCTGGCACACCCGGCATTCAGCAATCTGTTTATTCAGACTGAACTTGAACCTGAGCGTGACGCTATTCTTTGCCACCGGCGCCCGCGCACCCCGGATGAACCGAGTCCCTGCTTGTTTCACATGATGGTGGTGCATGGCGATACACTTCATACCGTCTCATTTGAAACGAATAGGGCAAAATTTCTTGGCCGTGGCAGAAGTCCTGCTGATGCCCTGGCAATAGAGGCTGGAGGAGCGCTTAGTAACACGTCGGGGTCAGTACTGGATCCTGTACTGGCGATACGCCATGCCATCATTATGCAGCCGGGGCAGACGGTCACGATTGATATCATTTATGGCATCAGCGAGACCCGTCAGCAAAGTCTGGCTCTGCTGGAAAAATACCGCGATTACCCTATCGCTGATCGCGTCTTCGAACTGGCCAGGTCTCACAGTCAGGTGGTATTACGTCAGATGAATGCCAGTGAAGATGATGCCACGTTGTTTAATCGTCTCGCCAGTGCAGTGCTTTACCCTGTCCAGGAGCTGCGAGTCGAGGGACAGGCGATCAGCCGCAACCGTCGCGGTCAGTCCGGTCTGTGGGGCTGGGCAATTTCAGGCGATCTGCCGATAGTGCTGCTGAGTATTACCAGCGAAGAAAGTATCGCTGCCGTGACCACTCTGATTCAGGCACACCGGTACTGGAGACAGAAAGGGCTGGAGGTGGATCTGGTGATCCTCAATAACAGTCCCGGCGGTTATCAGCAGGGATTACAAAATCAGATTATGGAGTTAATTTATGCCGGGGCTGAAGCCAGTCTGCTGGATAAAACGGGTGGGCTTTTTGTCCGTAATGGCGAGCATCTCTCCGCTGAAGATAAGTTGCTTTTGATGAGCGTGGCCTGTCTTTATCTTGATGATCGTGCAGGTGGAATTGGTGAGCAGCTTAATCAGCGTATTCATACTCTCAAACCTCCGGCCAGAGCATTCGTACCTCACGCAGTCCGGGAACGTAATCAGCACAAGGAGTGGAATCCCGATGTCGGTCAGTTACAACATTTCAACGGATACGGTGGGTTTTCTCAGGATGGTCGGGAGTATCAGATTGTCCTGCGGGAAAATGCGCTGACACCGGCACCATGGTCAAACGTACTGGCAAATTCCCGTTTTGGCAGTGTGATTTCAGAGGCGGGACAGGCCTATACCTGGTATGAAAATGCGCATGAATACCGGTTGACACCCTGGGAGAACGATCCGGTGAGCGATCGCAGCGGCGAGGCGTTTTATCTGCGCGATGAAGAGAGCGGCGAGTACTGGTCGCCAACGGTTTTGCCTGTTCGCGGACACGGTGATTACCTGACGCGCCATGGTTTTGGTTACAGCGTCTTTGCCCATCGTGAAAGCGGTATAGACAGCGAGTTGACTGTTCTGGTTGCCGAAGACGCGCCGGTTAAACTTGCACTCCTGACGCTCAGTAATACGTCGGGCCGGACACGCAAACTTTCCGTAACTGGCTATGTGGAATGGACGCTGGGTGAATCCCGACCTCGCTCGGCTCCTCACATTGTGACACAGGCAGCCAGTGTTCCTGGCGGCTGCGGGGTACTGGCGAACAACTTTTATGGTGATAACGGCGGTGACCGTACTGCATTTTTTGCCGTCAGCGGTAATGACTGTTCGCTGACTGGTGACCGCCGGGAGTTTATCGGTCGCAACGGCTCGCTGCACGCCCCGTCTGCGATGAAACTGCTCAGGCTATCAGGTAAGACGGGCGCCGGCCAGGATCCCTGCGGGGCGGTGCAATCTGCCGTCAAATTAATCGACGGCGATCAGAGGACCTTTATTTTCATCCTTGGCGCTGCTGAGAATCATGCTCGCGCTCAGGAGACGCTTGCCCATTATATGAACGAAGATGCGGTCCGCCAGGCGCTGAACCGGGTTCATATCCACTGGCACAATATGCTCGATAAAATTGTGGTTAACACCCCCGACACGTCCGTAAATTTACTGGTTAATGGCTGGCTAATGTATCAGACAGTAGCCTGTCGTCTTATGGCCCGCAGTGGTTACTATCAGTCTGGTGGGGCATTTGGTTTTCGCGATCAGCTGCAGGATACGCTGGCACTGAGCCATGCTGCTCCGGATCGAATGCGTGAACAGATAATGCTCTGTGCATCACGGCAATTTATCGAGGGTGACGTGCAGCACTGGTGGCACCCGCCACACGGAAACGGTGTGCGTACCCGCTGTTCCGATGACTACCTGTGGCTTCCTTTTGCTGTTTGCCACTATGTTGAAACGACGGGGGATATGGATGCACTGGAAACACGCATTCCTTATCTTGAGGGACGGCCGCTTCAGCCGGGTGAAGAGTCAGTCTATGACACGCCGGTCATCAGCGGCACCGAAGAGACACTCTGGTTACACTGCGTCAAAGCTCTTCAGTATGGACAGCGGTTCGGGGGGCACGGCCTGCCGCTGATGGGGGCAGGTGACTGGAATGACGGGATGAACCAGGTGGGTATCGAAGGCAAAGGTGAAAGCGTCTGGCTGGGCTTCTTCCTGTACGATATTTTGCAGCGGTTTGCAGCGCTGGCGGAGCGCAGGATGGATGAGAATGTCGCCTCTATGTGCCGTGCACAGGCCCTGCGTCTGCAAAGCAATCTCGAAGCCCATGCCTGGGATGGTGAATGGTACCGGCGCGGGTATTTTGATGATGGTACTCCCCTGGGGTCGAAAGCCTCTCAGGACTGCCGGATCGATGCGATTGCGCAGAGCTGGTCTGTATTGTCCGGGGCCGCAGACCCGGGACGGTGCGCAAAGGCCATGCAGGCGCTGGATAAGCACCTTGTGGATAACGAAGGAGGGCTGATCAAACTGTTAACGCCTCCTTTCGACGGACACGGCCCGAATCCGGGCTACATACAGGGGTACCTGCCCGGCGTGCGGGAAAACGGAGGGCAGTATACGCATGGCGCCATCTGGGCAGTGATGGCCTTTGCCCGAATGGGGAATGCCGAACGAGCCTGGCAACTCTGGTCAATGCTCAACCCTATAAATCACACCCTGAATGCGGACTCGGTCGGGATTTATAAAGCTGAGCCTTATGTCATGAGTGCTGATGTCTACAGCGTCGCTCCCCATACCGGACGTGCAGGGTGGAGCTGGTATACCGGTTCCGCAGGCTGGGCCTGGCGTTTACTTACCGAGGAATTACTGGGGATAAAACGTTCCGGCACTGACTTTAGTGTTCATGCCAGGTTACCGGATGCGTGGTCGTCTTTTTCTATGGCATATCAGTATGGTGAAAGCCATTATCAGATTAGTGTTTCACGCGGCGATGCAGAATATTGCGTGACGCTGGATGGTGTTCTCCTCCCTGATGACAGAATACCGCTGAAGGATGATAGACAAAACCATACGGTTGAGATCATTCAGAACTGACGCTGATCCCGGAGGTGCATTAACGTCTGCCGTTAATGCGCTGATTATCCCTGAGAACGTCAATCGCTGTCTGCATGGCGATTTTGTCATCCCTTTTTTTTTGCCTGCCCTGCATGACCTGAAGGTATTCCAGCAAGGTTCGGGTATTAATCGGTCGGCCCTGTTTACCCACCGCCAGCACGGCTTCGCCAAGAATAATTTTTACTGGCGGTAGCTGGGACGGGTACCAGTCAAGGGTGTCTTCTGATTTCATTATAAATTTCTCATGGAAGGGTATTATATCATAAATCGGACGTTCAATTTTCAATATCTGCTATCGTGATTCAGTCATAAATCAACATAACTTAACCCGGCTGTTTTTAGAGTAAAGCGTATAATAATTAATGTATTCCTCAGAGAGTTATTTATGTCTTATACAAATGGGCTCAGGTATTTTAAAGAAAGACCGGTTCATGTTGCCTGCCCGGTATGCGCACACAGAGCCGATCAGAAAGCAGGTAAACTAAGAAAAGATGCGGTTCTTGAGTGCCCTGCCTGCGGACTGTTGTTCAGACCTTCAGAATGCTGGTGTATCGGCGGCTGATCAGCTTCTGCCACTTAACGTCAGTGATGTCGGGAAATGACAACATTTCTCCTGTACTGCAGTTGTCGAGGGTATGATAATGAAATCTAAAAAATCTGTTTTTATTGAAGGACATATCCTGTCAAACAGCTGTCACGGGCAGGCCGGTCAACCTTTCTGTATTCACCGGGTCAGGTTTAGTAATGGTAAATATGCGATTATTCGGATGGCATCCGGGATATGTTTCAAACCAGGCGAAATTATTCAACGAAACGATTGTGAGTGGTTTTATAAACTTACCAAAATTCGGCTTTTTTCTTTTGAGTACCTTGATGATGATGAATCAAGAAGACAATTCCTTGAGTATCAATGATAAAACCATGGATTTATAACAGAATAAATTTGCTGACTTACAATTCATTCCTGGCTCTTTAAATTCTTTACCAGGCATTGCAAAATTATTTTTTCTGAATTTAGATGGGTTTAAATTGTCTAAAACAAAATGTATCGCTAAAGACAAATTGCCTCATTGTTTTCCTTTTGCGTTATAACCTTCATTAGCATTAAGGAAATTTATGGCACAGACTTTTACTCATAATTTACTTCATCCTCGCCACTGGCTTACCTGGTCTGGTTTGGGTCTGCTGTGGCTTCTCGTTCAACTTCCTTACCCGGTTTTACATATTCTGGGCTCTGGCCTTGGAACAATATCCAGACCCTTTCTGAAACGCCGGGAAGGGATTGCGATTAGAAATATCGAACTGTGCTTTCCCGAGATGACACCGTTTGCCCGGAGCCAGATGGTCAATAAAAACTTTGCTTCTCTCGGGCTGGGACTGATGGAAACAGGAATGGCCTGGTTCTGGAGCGATGCGAGAGTCAAAAAATGGTTTGATGTCGAAGGGCTTGAAAACCTGACCGGTGCGACAAGAGGAGTAATGGTTGTCGGGATTCATTTTATGTCCCTTGAGTTGTGTGGAAGAGTAATGGGGTTATGCCATCCTATGATGGCAACGTATCGCCCACACAATGATCCATTAATGGAATGGGTACAGACAAAAGGGCGTATGCGTTCAAATAAGGCTATGATTAATCGACGTAATTTATCAGGTTTTGTTCATGCGCTAAAAGCAGGTGAAGCCGTTTGGTTTGCACCAGACCAGGATTATGGGTCTAAAGGAAGCGTTTTTGCACCTTTTTTCTCGGTAAAAAAAGCAGCCACGACGAACGGAACGTATGCTCTGTCAAAACTCGCTGGTGCACACTTGATCACACTTAGCATGATTCGACGTAGCGATAAAAAAGGTTATCACATGTATATCAGCAATCCGTTGTCAGGCTATCCAGGGGAAGACAAGGTCGCCGCAGCGGCTTATATGAACAAGATCATCGAGCGTGAAATTCTCCGTGCTCCTGAGCAATACCTGTGGATGCATCGCAGGTTCAAAACGCGTCCTGAAGGCGAAGTCTCTTTATACAAATGAACAACTCTACTTGTCATGAGCCAGAATCTATCTTTCTTGCCACTGCGTATTTGTAAAAATGCGATAAGGAATTTTCGATCGGATTCATGTTAACGATGGCTTGACTGACAGCCAAAGTTAATCAATTGAACCGGTTTGGATTTGAAGGTCCGTTTTTCGCTCACAACGGACAGTCACGTTCAATAATTTACCGCCAGGATTAGGCCTTTTTAATTATATAAAGCTTATATTTGTATTGAGCCTTCATCAATGAAGGCTCAATACTAGCTTTTCCTATTGCAGATCTTTTTCCTTCAGGAATTTACTCACCAGGTCAGCAATCTGCACATTATTTAAATCAGAGAACGGGAAGTGGGTATTCCCTTTGATTCCCACTTCAGGCAGATGCGTCACAGTCACATCCCCGCCATGCTTGTTCACCACATCACGCCACTCGCGAGCCATCGCCAGACGTACGCGCCAGCTGTCCTGCGCGGGCATGGCGACAGGTTTATCCGGTATGTTATCGCCGTAAATAATCAGAATCGGGATTTTGGTCAGTGCCATAAACTGCTCCATCGGCACAGGCTCACCCTTCAGCGTGTCAAACGCGCTTGGCATAGGGGCTGGGAGTTCTTTTTCAGGGAAGACAAAGCTGCTGCCAGGCTCGAAGGCGATAATGGCTTTGACCTTGTTGTTTTTCATCCCCGTGTACCAGCCTGGTCCGCCGCCCTGAGAGTGGGTGAAGAGGATTGCCGGGCCGGATTTATCCACGACGGCGGACATCGCATCAGAGATAACATTGATATCAAACGGCCCGGTATTTGGGGTCATCTGACGGAAATACTGATTCAGTGCTTCTTTGTCGTGAGAGAACTGAACGCCCTTAAAATACTCTGGCCACACGCCAACGCGGAACTGATTGAACCACATCTGTTCATCCGGTTTAGGCGTAACAGTACCTTCTACAGTCGTACGTCCGGCGCTGCCCCGACGTGGCTGATCGACAAGATAGGTTGAGAACCCGCGACGCAGGAAGATGTTCTGGAACCCTTCGCGACCATCCGGGGTACTTTCCCAGGTACGGGAGAACTGACCTGCGCCGTGCAGCATGACGATAGGGTATTTATGCGGATTCTCCGGGATTTGGTAGAACACTGAGGCATGATCGCCATGATAGGTTTGGCCAGCAGAGTCCAGCGGCTTTTTCGCGTCAAATTTTCCTGGTGCGGTGATGATGGTGCCACCAGCAGAAAAGCCTCCTTGTTCCTGAATGACCAGCGGCTCGGCATATACCGACTGAGCCACCAGGCCACCCGCCATCATGCAGATGGCCAGCGTTTTTAAGATTGTCTTCAAGATTACATCCTCTGTTATGTTTGCCGTTCGATCATATCTGAGTTGTCAGCGTTAATTATTTAGCTTCCCTGATTGCCCTTATTTGGCAGACTCATGAATGCGGACGATTAACTGCGTATTGTCTCTAACCAACTGGTGACCGTTTCAGTGGTTCTTCGCTCCTGGTCGCATTCAATAACCAGCGGTTTTTCCCGACGCGCAGTTGGGGCGAGACGGGTAAGGATGTCGTCGCTGTCTCCTTTACCGTAGCCACCGTGAGTAATGAAGGGGATGAGTAATTTGCCCGCAAGGTTGTGACTGCTGAGGAATGCTTGCACTACAGGCGGCACGCTGGTCCCCCAGATCGGAAAGCCTAAATACACGGTCTCGTAACGTGAGATATCTGCAACGCTATTTTTTAATGCCGGTTTTACGCCTCGCTCACGCTCATTTTTCGCCTGTTCAACGGTCTGAAAATAGTCTTCCGGATAAGGCGTAGCTGGTTCGATTTCAAACAGATCGGTATTCAGGCTGCGGTGAATGACGCCCGCAATGACTCGTGTATTTCCGCTGCGGGAAAAGTACGCCACCAGAACACGGCTTTTACCCTGCACGTTTGCGGTTCCGGTGGCTGCCGATGCCAGGGAGACGTTCGCAAGCGTCAGCCCGGCAAGTGCGGTGATTAACATTCTGCGGTTGGGATCATGCTCCATAATCCACTCCTACTTGTTTGCGAGCGCCTGCTGCAGCGCCTTTTCAGCTCGCGTTGCTGCATCACTTTCGCCATGTTCACGCAGAACCTGTGCCAGCTGGCGCAGCTGCGCTGCCGTCAGGCCGACCCGCATGCTGGCTCGCGTATGGGATAACAGCTGGGCTTCAACGCCTGGGGTGGCGGCTAATGCGCCAACCGTTGCCAGTTCGCGGCTTTGCCAGTCGAGGTTATCGCGGGCGAAAATGTCGCCGAAAAGATGCGCTTGCAGGAACTGGTTAATGACCGGGGCAAAATCAAACAGCGGGCCTTGGACGGGAGCGCCTGAGATTTTTGTCTGGTTTGCGGTACCGACACGACGAAGCTCATCCCCGACAGGGATCGGGGCAACCGGTTCTTTACCCTCAACGTCTTTGATACCACGTTGTTTACGTGCTTCGACGACCTTCAACAGTTCATTAAGCGCATTGAGGCTACGCGGGAAGCCCGTATAGGCATAAAGCTGGACGAGAATCTCTTTGGCTTCGTTTATCGTGAGTCCGGCGTCAAGACCCTGATTCAGGGCTGCATTCAGCTTATCCATCTGACTGCTGGCCATCGATGCCGCAATCAACGGGATGGCCTCTTGGCTGGCTGACAGCGTATCTGAAACCGTTTGTTCGTGGTTCATTTCTGAGGCTCCTTTATTGACGGACGCAGCATGTGCCGCGAGACCAAAACCAAAGGTCAGCAGTACCGCTGCCGCTAATGTTTTAATGGGCGTGGTATTGTTCATCTGTCACTTTCTCCATCCAGTTAACGCTTTTGCCATCCACAATCCCAGTTATCGCCAGATGCGTCATCGCGCTGCCGGGGGCCGCCCCGTGCCAGTGTTTGACGCCCGCCGGGCAAGAGACAACGTCACCGGCGCGGATAACCTGCACCGGCTGGCCTTCTTGCTGGGTGAGCCCAACACCCGAGGTCACAATCAGCCGCTGACCTGCCGGATGCGTATGCCAGGCGGAACGAGCGCCGGGTTCAAACGTGACATAAGCCCCGGAAACAGGGATGTCGTTATCCGGTTTGAAGAGAGGATCAACCCTGACACGATCGGTAAAGTTCTCGGCTGGCCCGAACACCGCATTCTGACTTCCTGCGGGGGCGATATGGACAGCGGGATTTTGTTCCGCTGCCCAGGATGAAAATGTGAAGAAGGGCAGTAACAGCCCGAGGTAACGTAAATGTCCGATCATGCAAAGCGTCCTTATCAATGAAGAGGGGATTGCCTGCGATGATTTTATCGGGAGGGTAATGACGTCAGGCTGACGCCCCCCTGACAATTCTGTCAGCTAACCCGGGTCCCGGCTCAGTACCGGATTGAGCATTGTCTGCCGCTTTATCCGCTTGTAGCGCAAAGGTGAGGCCAAAAGTATTGATGCCACCTTCACTACGGGCAAAGACATCTCCCCGGTGCATAATGGCGACGGCACGCACGATCGACAGGCCCAGTCCATGATGGGTATCACTCCTGGCCCGGGAGGTGTCAACGCGATAGAACCGCTCGAAAAGCCGGTGTAAGTGCTCTGGTGCTATTGGATCGCCCGGGTTTGACACTTCAACACAGGCTTGATGACCGGTTTCGCTTAACCGCACCGTAACCGTACTGTTGGAGGGGGAGTGTCTTGCGCTGTTTTCCAGTAAATTGGCCAGTGAACGGTGGAACAGTCGTCGGTCGATGTCCGCGGTGACGTCGCCCTGAACATCGAGAGAGAGCTGTTTTTCAGCAAAAGAGGGTTCCACATACTCCGCTGTTTTTAGGGTTTCTTCGCGCAGGGACACCTGCGTAAGCTGGGAAGCATGTTCACCCGCATGGGCATGGGACAGGAACAGCATGTCGTTAACGATAGACGTCATGCGTTCAAGTTCTTCCAGATTGGAACCCAGTAACTCTTCCAGTTCATCCTGCGAGCGTCGGCGCGAAAGCCCCAGCTGCGTCTGGCCGATCAGATTAGTCAGTGGGGTCCGGAGTTCATGCGCAACATCAGCATTAAAGCTTTCGAGTTGTCGCCAGGCGACCTCTTGCCGTTCCAGCACGCCATTAAAAGATGATGCTAATTGCTGTAATTCGTCAGGTAATGCTTCGGTCTTCAGGCGCTGACCATGGTCCCCGGGAGCGAGTTGCCGGGCCTGTTTACTGAGCGCCCCAACGGGACGAAGACCGATCCTTGAAACGACGTATCCCAGCAAGGCGACAATCACGACGCCCAGTGCGGTAATGATCAGCAATGTCCGCGTGAACGCATCGAGTGTGCCCATGTACGGCGTGGAGTCGATGGCAACCACATAGCGCAGCTCAGGCCTTTCACCGTTGGCGGGGATCGTTTTCACTAACAGAAACAGCGAGCAGGCACCTTCTGATGCACCTGGCACTTTATTAAAGCCTTCCTGTAAAGAAGACCACTGAACACCCACCGGCGGCGTTCCCCCCATGCTAAAGCGTGGGTTATCGCTCACTATCCAGTAGCGAACGCGTTCACCTTCAGAATTGGTTAACACGGTGAATTTATTGGCAAGCAGTGACCAGCCGTCAGCCGAGGTTCGTGCGGTGATCCACGGACTCATTAATGATTCCCGGAACAGCAGTTCGTTGTGCATCTGCTTCTGCAAAGAATCATGCAAAGAGCTTCGGAGCAGGATACCGATAATGGACACAATCAACAGCGCGGATAAGGCAAACATCAGCGCCAGGTGAACGGAGATGGAACGCTTAAGCATGCTTATCCCCTTCATTATTCTGACCGGACTTCAAGGACATACCCCATACCACGAACGGTATGCAGCAGTTTGATATCGAACGGCGCATCCACTTTGGCTCGCAGGCGTTTAATGGCCACTTCAACCACGTTGGCATCGCTGTCAAAGTTCATATCCCATATCTGCTCCGCAATCATCATCTTGGACAGGATCTCCCCCTGATGCCGGGCCAGAAGGCTCAGCAGGGAAAATTCTTTCGCCGTCAGCTCCAGTCGCGTACCGGCGCGAAATACCCGGCGAGCCAGCAGGTCGAGATGCAGATCGTGAATTTGCAGCTGGGTGATGTCCGCGCCATCCGTAGCGCGGCGGCGCACCAGGGCCTGAATACGCGCCACCAGCTCAATAAGAGAAAAGGGCTTAGGGAGATAATCATCTGCGCCAAGGCGAAGACCTTTAACGCGCTCGTCGACCGATCCCCGTGCCGAGAGCATCAGCACCGGCGTCTGTTTGGCTGCTCGCACGCCCTCGAGTACCCGGTAGCCGTCCATCCCCGGCAGCATCACATCCAGTATTATCGCGTCGTAGTCGAACTCCAGCGCGTAATGAAGACCTTCAGCGCCATCTGCAGAGACATCTACCGTAAACCCGGACTCACCCAGCGCACGGGAGAGATAGGTTGACGTTTTTTCTTCATCTTCGACTAACAACAGGCGCATAACGGGACTTCCTCTTAACTTTTCAACGGTGCTTCAACATCAGAATAAACTTGCACAGCATCCGGCAGACGTTGACCCTGGATAGTGATGGCATCCAGTGAGCGGGTGAGCTCGGTCATCTCAGCGGAAGTTAGCGACACGGTGGTAGCCGCTGTGTTTTGCAGCATATGGTCTTTATTGGTGGTGCCAGGGATGGGAACAATCCAGGGTTTACACGCCAGGAGCCATGCCAGCGCAATCTGTCCCGGTGCCGCATTTTTTCGTATTGCCCAGGATTTCAGTAGTTCAACCAGCTGTAAGTTGTGTGGCAAGTTTTCAGGCGAGAAACGCGTTTCTGTCGCGCGGAAATCACCGGCAGCGAACCGGGTATTCTCATCAATCCAGCCCGTTAAAAATTGCACGCCGAGTGGACTCCATGGCACGAACCCAATGCCCAGCTCTTCACACACCGGAAGCACCTGCTTTTCAGGGCCACGCCAGAGCATGGAGTATTCACTTTGTACGGCGGTAACGGGTAATGCTGCATGAGCGCGTCTCAACGTGTTGATGCCCATTTCAGACAGACCCCAGTGCAGGACTTTCCCTTGATCCATTAAATCTTTCACCACACCAGCGACATCTTCGATCGGGATCTGTGGATCAACCCGGTGTTGATACAGTAAGTCAATACGATCGGTACGCAGGCGTTTGAGCATATTGTCGACGACCTGTCGGATATGCTCAGGTCTGCTGTTAAGGCCCGGCAGACGCTTACCCGTCTGTTGGTCAATGTTCCAGCCAAACTTGGTGGCGATAACGATTTTGTCCCTGAACGGGGCGACGCCTTCCCCGAGAATTTTTTCGACTTCAAACGGGCCGTAGGCTTCAGCAGCGTCAAAGAATGTTACCCCTTCATCAAATGCCCGGTGGATAACATTGATCATCTCGGGACGCCAGGGAACGGAGGTGTCGTATTTACGACTCATGTTCTGCACGCCCAGACCGACGGCAGAAACTTCCAGCTTCCCGAGTTTACGCTTGCCAGGAGCAGCATTGCGTTGGCTGGGTTGTCTGGATGAATCGACCTGAGAG
This sequence comes from Atlantibacter sp., assembly GCF_032062175.1. Classification (NCBI taxonomy): domain Bacteria; kingdom Pseudomonadati; phylum Pseudomonadota; class Gammaproteobacteria; order Enterobacterales; family Enterobacteriaceae; genus Atlantibacter; species Atlantibacter sp. The sequence goes on along the minus strand of NZ_DAMBQK010000024.1, from coordinate 33,039 downwards.
GATTGGCTCGCCGCTGATACGTGCGGAATCAGCGAGGCGGCGGCAATACCCGCCCCGGCGACTAATAGCTTGCGCCGCTCTGGCATTGTTGGGGCATTCTGGCTTTTCATTGATCGCTCCGTTTCTCAGAAAATTGAACATGAATCTCATTTAAGCGAGACCATTCTGCCTTTGGATTGCCAACATAAAGCTGACGGTTACCTGACAGCGCTGTCAGAAATGCTTTCCCATCCCAGCCTGTTTCCTGACAAAAATGTTATTTCCCTGTCACGATGCTGACAGCCCTCCCCGCCTAATCTGAGCCTGCAAATTTGATTCCGCGAGCCTGTATAACAAGGCCGACACTCATCGGGAGAGACCATGAAATTCACGCTTATCAGTGCAATGCTACTCACGGCAATGGCTGGGGTGACCTCAGTCAATGCGGCTGATTACAAAAAAAATCCATTCACTCTCGTCTATGACGGAGCCATCACCGAGAACGTCAAAGGTAAGGTCAACATTCATCCGGTGAAATACGATCTGCATGGCATCCAGATTGCTGCGAATGTCTATACCCCTGCTAACTACGATCCCGCCAAAAAATATCCTGCCGTGGTGGTTGCACATCCTAATGGTGGCGTAAAAGAGCAGGTCGCCGGGTTGTATGCCCAGCGTCTCGCCGAGCAGGGCTACATCACGATTACCGCCGACGCGGCTTACCAGGGTGCCAGCGGTGGGATGCCTCGCAGCGTGGATAAACCCGCTAATCGCATTGAGGATATCCACGGCATGGCTGACTACATTAGCCAGTATCCCGGTGTAGATACCGCCCGCCTTGGTCTGCTGGGTATTTGTGGAGGCGGCGGGTATTCACTTGTTGCGGCCGAAACTGACAAGCGGTTCAAATCGATAGCAACCATCAGCATGTTTAATTCAGGCCTTGTGCGCCGCAACGGTATGCAGGATTCACAGCTGGATACTATCCAGCAGCGTCTTCAACAGGCTTCTGACGCGCGTGCTCAGGAAGCTGCCGGAGGAGAAGTGCTTTACTCAGGCGATGCCAACCTGACTGATGAACAGATTGCTAAATTACCTTTTGCCTTATATCGCCAGGGCTACGAGTACTACTGGAAAACCCACGCCCACCCGAACTCCACGTTTAAATACACCACCAGCAGTCTTCTGGATTTGATGAGCTTTGACGTAACGGACCATATCAATCTCATCAATAAACCGCTGCTGATGATTGCCGGTACAAAAGCGGATACGCTCTACATGACTGAGGACGCGTTCGCGAAAGCCACCGGTACGAAGGACAAAGAACTTTTCCTGATCGATGGCGCTACCCATATCGAGACGTATTGGGTGCCCAAATACGTTGACCAGGCAATGCAAAAGTTAGACGTCTTCTTCGATAAAAATATTTAGTTAGCCTCCGATGACGCCCCAGCCGCGCAGGCTGGGGTATGTCCATCAGCTGTAGCCATTTTCCGCTTGCGTGTTCACGCGATAGACCCAGATTAACGAAGTTGCGGTTAAAGATAATTACGCTGCTTAAATAGACGCTATGAATGGAATTCATAGACCTAATCTGGAACCGGGAATGAAAACGATGAGCCTGATGTGACAGGATGGTTCGGGAGAGAGTGAATCATTCACTTCAAATTACTTTCAGGCGGAGAACCAAATGAGTACGCAAGAGCCAACATTTAGTGAGGTAGTAAAAAACAGGTACTCGGCAAGAGCCTTTCTTCCATCTCCTATCCCCAGCGATATCCTCAAAGACATTTTGCTCGAAGCGCAATGCGCACCATCCAACTGCAATACACAACCCTGGTCCCTGCATATCGTTGCAAGAGATAAACTTCGTGAATTAAGCCACGCACTGAAGGAAGATCTGAGGGCCGGGAACTACAGTCTTGATTTTACGTTTGATAAAGAAGCTTATCCCGAGCCATTCAGGCAACGGGCTTCGGAGCAGGGGCGCTCGTACTATCAGGCACTGGGCGTTGCGCGGGGGGATAACTTAAGTCGCTCAGAAGTGGTCGAGCGTAATGTGAGATTTTTCGGCGCGCCTCATGTTGCCTTGCTGTTCATTCCTGCTGTAGGGGACAACGTTCGCGTAGCCTCTGACGCCGGTATGTATGCCCAGACATTCCTGCTTTCCCTGGCAGCTCGCGGTTACGCAGGCGTTCCACAGGCAGTGCTGAGTTATTTTGCCCAAACGGTGCGTAGAATATTAAATGTTCCTGAGGGCTTCAGGCTGCTTTACGGTATTTCTTTTGGGATCCCAGATAAAACGCATCCCTCCCTGAGTTACAGGGAAGGGCGGGTATTTCTGGACGAAAGTGTCGTCTGGCATCAATAACGACGTTTTATTTTTTTATCTGAACGGTCAGTGCCATAAGGGCGCTGGCTGCTGTAAACAACGCAATTATCCAGCCCATCGTCCAGGGTGTGCCATCACTGAACAAGGCAAGAAGCAGTGAAGAGATGATGCCGCTGCCGTATTGTAATGCCCCCATTAGCGCCGATGCGGAGCCAGCCACATTAGGCACTGCGTCCAGAGCGCAAGCCGTGGATGTCGCCGCGATGATGCCATTCATGGAGAAGAATACGAACACAGCGCCGACAATCACGGTAATTCCTCCTACGCCCAGGCCGGTGGTGACCGCCAGCACTATTGCCGCAATAGCGGCAATGAATACGGCATTCCTGAGCAACGCTTCCAGTGGATAGCGGTGAACCAGACGTCTGTTGACCATGCTCACCGCCATCAGTCCAACAATGTTTACTGCAAACAGCCAACCGTAATGCTGCGGGTCAACCCCGAAGTAAGTGATGTACACAAACGGGGAACCGGTGATAAAGGCGTAGGCTGCAACGTAGTAGAACGTCAGGCACAAAGTAAACCGCATGTATCTGGCGTTGGTGAGCAAGGCATAGTAGTTGTGAAAAGCTCTGGTTACGGAGGCTTGCGAGCGTTTTTCGGCAGGTAATGTCTCCGGTAGCCAGAATAAAGACATCAGCATTAATGCTCCGATAATCGCCAGCAGCCAGAAAATGGCATGCCACGAGGTGACTTTAATCATCTGCCCCCCTATCAGGGGCCCGGCAATCGGCGCGATGGCCATAATGATCATCAGAGTCGAAAGCATTTGTGCAGCACGAGTACGGCTAAACAAGTCACGGATCATTGCTCGTGCCAGCATCGGCCCGGTACAGGCACCTAACGCCTGAAAAACACGCCAGAAGACAATTTGCACGATATCCGTTGATAACGCGCAGCCCACCGAGCCGACGATGAATAGACCTAAACCGATAAACAGCGGCAGTCGACGACCATAACGATCGCTAATCGGTCCCCAAATCAGTTGTGCAATGCAAAAACCGATAAGGAACCCTGTGATTGTCAGCTCTGCGTCACCCTGCAAATCTTTGGCCATGACAGGCATAGCTGGAAGATAGATGTCGGTTGATAAAGAGGTCACAGCCATCAGGGCGCTGAGAATGAGTAGAAACGAGAGACCTGTTTTGTTAGCTGTAGTCGACTGTGTTTGTGCCTGTTGATTAAGCATGGTGATCCGTTGGACATAAAGAGATAGGGGGTATGTTAACGGGTTTGTGCTCGCTGATAATCACAGGAGGGAGGATAAGGACTATGAATGGTATTCATTAATTTCTGGAGTTGCCTACCAAGTAATTGTCCTCTTAGATAGATGCCTCAAGAGGTATTAACGCTGACTACAGCCAAAAGATCGCTCTTCACGGCTGTAGGATTTGGTTCTCTCTTTCGCGAAGTAACTCAAGCGAAACGTTAGTTGATCATAAACCTCGCTGTAACCGGGGGAATTAATATCCAGGTAATAAAGTGGATTATCGGGAAAGCGGGCTAGCGTCCCGTGCTCTGGGCTGTGACTAAGCTGTAAAGCACTCAGCCAGGCCTCTCGTATCAGGGACGCCAGGCCCGTCCCGTCTTCTTTGTAACTCCCCAGTCCATTGAACGTATCGTTATTCACGAACAACACCATGTGGTAATGCGATTTCTGATTAATCTCACCCACCTCCCGAACCCAGGCATCTCGCAGGTGGCAGGGATATGTTCGTTTACCCTGCTTCAGCTTACTTCGGTAGCGTGCTGTAATCTTTGCATCAAGGGATTCAATGAAACGAGATATCAGACCTTGCCTAGTATTGGGCATATCATCAGGAAGACGCAGGTCTACCCGAACTGCCATCGTTCGTGCGTGCTCTGCAGTCGCATTATTTATAACGCGTATAATACGTTGTAGGTAAGTGGTGTTGAATGGTGCGTGCCGCCTATCGAGATAGATATTATCAATCATATAATTTTCCTTGGGTAATGAATTACGGGCAGGGCAAAGCCTTACCCGTAATGGGTTGTTAAAGTGGTTACGGATTTAGAGGGGGTAATACCAGCCATTCAGGCTGTCGTGTACGAGTGACCGTATAGGGTGTGATATTGAGATGATATTTTTATATATCAGTTAGTTAATTAATATTACCAACCCGTCGTGGAGTACTAATAATCAATCCAACAGCACTAGCGGCTGGGTGATGAAAAGTGATTGATTTTTACTCCGAAGTTATATCCCCCCATATAATAACTTTCTGGTGTACCAATCAATCCCATGATTGCCTGGTACATATCGCTAAATTCGTATCTCCCGACTGTATATCCCTTTTCTACATTGAGGGCAGCACTTCTCACCGCCATATGACAGACCGCATCTGGTACATTGCCATTGTGTGGTCGTCATGACCGGTGACAGTTGTGCCAGTAGGCACTGTAGCTTCGCCACAGCTGAAGGTTTTACATCGACGGGGTCAGGTAAGGAGACTGCAGCAGCGCTTCCGGTTGTCCACAGGGCATATCATGTTCGAACCACGGGGCTGATGTTCTGGTGGACTGATGGTAAATCAACGGACACCAGCAGTGGTGGCAGAACCATTCGTCATCAACTGAATTAAGCTGGCTGATTGCGCCAATCTCACCTGTTTAACGTTGTGCGATATAACATTTGGGTATCTGCATGATCCGGCCCTCACACTGGCCGGGTGGCACGGATGTAATCATCAGTGAGAGCCTTAAGACCCCGGTACGCACGCTGTTTTATTGCCAGCCATTGCTTCAGAGTGTCAGGAAGCGACAGATGCAGTTCATACCATTCCTTCATATCCTTGCCCGTTACCAGTTCACACCAGCACAGCAATGTCAGCGTCTGGCGTATGCCTGGCCGTGCATGTAAACGGAACAACATCTGCAACTGGTCCGCCAGTCGACTTTTCCCCAATCGGTAACATTCGCTGAGCAGTACTCCGGGCAGAAGGGAATAATCGATGTTCTTGGTCAGACGGGGAATGGTAGTACACGACTCAATAAGCCCGGTGCGGGTTAACGGCAGCAGGCACTGAGGGATCACTACTTCGACTGAATGACCTTCCGGTATCAGGCAGGACGTTATAGTCAGTCGGTGCCACTGCGTTATTTGCTGATGACATAAGCCGTGGAACACATTAATACGAGTAAAATCATCAAGCCAGATCTGATAATGGTTGAGCAAAGGTGAATTGTCCATTTTGATATTCCTTAATACATAAATGACAGGCAGCCGGGAGTCTGCGCGAGGCGCGGTTAAGGCATTACGGTCAGGATTTTTGTTAACGAGTGGAGAAGGGCTTTACGCTAAGTGCGGGATTCTTCGATACGGGCCTGAAGCCAGGCTTCGACTTCACTCTGTAGCCAGCGGGAACTGCGCCCCAGTTTGATGGGTTTTGGAAATACTCCATCTTTAATAAGCTTGTAAAACCACTTATCAGTCAGCCCGGTGAGCCGAGTGATAAAAGTCATATCGACAAACTGGTCTTCGAGAAGGGAAGGCTTGATGTTCATTGCTGGATTCTCCGGTCGCTATATGAATACCGGAGTGGATTGATTAATTACTACTGCCTGCTCCGGCATAGGTACCGGTGATTACGTAAAAAAATGTTTACCGCTCCGCTCTGAAGCTCTCATGACAATGTTGGTTGGGTACGTCTGTGATCTACGAGCTACAACAATCTCATTCTGTCCGACAAAAGAAAGGCTTCCGATGTTTAGGTTTCTCAGAGAAGGATGCTTCCTTTTCCCCTGTGGTTTCTCTATTTGTAAGAGAGAGTGTGGTGTAACTGATTGATATTAATGTCTCATGTTGCTTTTTGATACTACAAATTTACTACGTTTTTTTTGTTTTTTTATATCGTAATTACTATTGTTAGTACACGTTTTGTATATGTAAACTAGGAGCCCATAGCCCCACCCGGGGGGATTTAGTGATGGGGTTTGTTAACGAAGTCAGTCGTGGAAAGAGGAACGTGGTGGAAGAGAAAAAAGCAGATTCGCAAAATACACTGGCTGAAAAGCGGGCGTGGATAAAGAACAAGTTAAAGTGGCTAGAGAAAGAGCCACGCGCTGCCTTTTTTTATTTTTTTTACTTGGGAGCAGTTCTTGAAAAAGCCAGAGCCAACAGCATTGCACCGAGAAATGAACATGAAGCTAACCCACTTTCAGCACGGGCACTCGGCATCAGACCTCTAAATCTGGCTATAGCTCCGCTCGCAGGTGTTCAACAGTCAGAAGAGAAAGTTAAGCTTGGTGGACTTATGCCAGAATTTAATTTTAATGATCCGCAAGAAAAACATGAATCAGGTGCTCCTGATTTGCCTGAAGCATCAGAAGAAATAGAAAAAAATAGCTTGCTGCAGTCATTTCCTGATATGGAAAAAAAACCGGAAAAAGACCTGGATGAACTTCTTAAGGAATTTGCTGGTTCTACCTTAAAAGATAAACCTGCCAGAGGTGTTTCCTTTCCCAGTTTTTCCCAACGTGTAGTGGGTATGGAAAATATTCCCGAGTGCATCATAAATACATTGTCTGAGTTTAATTTAAGGAATGTTGGTGAGTTTATAAAGGAGGTGGGTAAAGCCTGGACCAAAGCTCAGGAAGATTTTCAGCAAGCTTTCTCGTGGATGGATATTAAAAACAAAGAACAGTGCATATGGGTATGGAACACCATGAAAGAAAAAGGCGTATCTCCTCCACTGAATCCGCTTAACAATTTTCAGCGCTGGCATTTTATTTGTGCAACTTTCGATTTATGGCAGGGGTGGACGAATGACCAGATTGATGAGCTAACTAAAAATCAAAAGAAAATAAGTCCACAACGCCTTGATTTAAAAATATCCTCTTGTGAGCCACGAAAGCATAAGGCCGTGTTGATGGATGAGCTGGAAAAAGCATGGGCACTGAAGCTGTTTCGAAAAAAGGAAAAAGAACGTAAAGCAGAGCTGAAGATTCCAGCTAAAATAAAAAAGAAACTCACGAGGCTTTCGGTTATGCATGGGATTTCTGAGTCAGATATATTGGTAGCACTGATTGAAAGTGAGTATGCCAGGAATCATCTGTAGAAAGTAAAGTTTCTTATTTGTTGAAAAAACATTCAGATATATATCATCACGTTGAACATACCCCATTAACGGCAGAACCTCCTGGTTCTGCCGTTTTTGTTTTCAGTCAGAGGACTATTAATGAAAATATCTGAAGGTTTGCAGCCTTTGCAGCAATCGCTTTCTGGCCTACCGCAATGGGCATCAGCGCGTATTCTGCAGCAAATAAATCAGCTTACTCACTATGAGCCAGTGATTGGCATTATGGGTAAGACTGGGGTTGGCAAGAGCAGTTTGTGCAATACACTCTTTGCCGGTGAGGTGTCGCCGGTCAGTGATGTGGCCGCATGTACGCGTGAACCTTTGCGCTTCGACCTGCAACTGGGGAAGCGCTCAATGACCATCGTGGACTTACCTGGCGTTGGTGAAAGTGGTGAACGTGATGCCGAATATGCCGCCCTGTATCGCGCACAGCTTCCCCGTCTCGATCTGGTGCTATGGCTGATCAAGGCTGATGATCGTGCGCTGGCCGTGGATGAGCATTTTTACCATCAGGTGATCGGTGAGCCTTATCGACATAAGGTGCTGTTTGTTATCTGCCAGTCGGATAAGGTCGAACCCACCAACAGTGCCAATATATTATCCCCGGAACAGAAACAAAATATCAGCCGCAAAATCTGCCAGTTACATGAACTCTTCCAGCCTGTAAACCCTGTCTGCGCGGTGTCGGTACGTTTGCAGTGGGGGCTGCGGGTGATGGCTGAACGGATGATCCGTTGCCTGCCACGCGAGGCCAGCAGCCCGGTCGTATCTCAGCTCAGTGCGCCACTGCGTACCGATGTCGTTAATAAAAAAGCGCGTGATGATTTTGGTGAAACGGTCGGCTCGATACTGGATACGGTAAGTTCCATGCCCCTGATACCAGCCCCGGTTCGGACAATAATCCAGGCTGTACGCGATACCGTGGTATCGGCCGCCCGCGCCGTCTGGAATTTCTTCTTCTGAATTATTAGTAGATTAACCAGTTATTTCCTGAGCCCTGTCGCGATTATGCGACAGGGCTTTTTTGTTTTTATTCTTCCATCATGAGGAGTCTGCTTATGACCCGTCTGGCTTCGCGCTTTGGCGCAGCAAATCTTATTCGTCGTGACCGTCCGCTAACCCGCGAAGAACTTTTTCGTGTGGTGCCCAGCGTATTCAGCGAGGACAAGCATGCGTCCCGGAGTGCCCGGTATACCTGGATACCAACAATTACTGTACTTGAAAACCTGCAGCGCGAAGGCTTTCAGCCGTTCTTTGCCTGCCAGACCCGGGTGCGTGACCCTGGGCGTCGCGAGCATACAAAGCATATGTTACGCCTGCGCCGGGAGGGACAAATTACTGGCAAGCAGGTCCCGGAAATCATTCTGCTCAATTCTCATGACGGCACCAGCTCGTATCAGATGTTACCGGGATTATTCCGTGCGGTATGCCAGAACGGGCTCGTCTGCGGCGAGTCGTTTGGTGAGGTGCGGGTACCGCACAAAGGGGATGTGTTGAGTCAGGTGATTGAGGGGGCTTATGAAGTCCTGGGGATTTTTGACCGTGTGGAAGAGAAGCGGGATGCCATGCAGTCTCTGATGCTGTCGCCACCAGCACAACAGGCTCTGGCTCAGGCTGCACTGACGTACCGTTTCGGTGAGGACCACCAGCCGGTGACAGCACCTCAGGTGCTTTCCCCCCGCCGCTGGCAGGATGAGAGCAATGACCTGTGGACTACATACCAGCGTATTCAGGAGAACCTGATTAAGGGTGGGCTCAGTGGCCGGAGTGCAAAAGGCGGGCGAACGCATACCCGTGCCGTGCGCGGCATTGACGGCGACGTTAAGCTCAACCGGGCGCTATGGGTGATGGCGGAAGCTATGCTCTCCGGATTTGAGGCAAACGGATGTTAGCTCCGGCAGCATACGGACACCCCCTGTCCGTTCGTTGATCGATTTCCAGGCAGTCTTTCCTTGATAAGGCTACGGAACCGCATTCTGATTGCATTCAGCATGCAGAAAAAATACCGCTTCCGCTGTCCGTATCCTGTCCGACCCTCTCGTTACACTAATCACTTAATTTTCAGTCCATTAACAGGGTGGAGAACGCCTCTCATGTCTCAGTCTGAGCGCCGCCATGAGCGCCTTGCGGTCCGGCTGTCGCTGATTATCAGCCGTCTTGTGGCGGGAGAAACGCTGGTCATACAGACACTGGCCGCCGAATTTGGCGTGTCAGTGCGCACATTGCGTCGGGATTTTCGCGAGCGTCTGGCCTATCTCGATCTGGAATTCCGTAACGGGCAATGTCGTCTGCTGTCCGGCAGCCGTCAGAGGGAGCTGACGGTGCAGACCTTTGTCCGTCAGTCCGGTGTGGAGGCGCTTTTTCCGGATATAGACAACCAACTGGTCAACTCTCTGTTGAGCGCCAGCGAGTCTCCCTGCCTTATCTGGCACAGCACCAACGTCAGGATGCAAGCACGCCCTGAAGTGTTTACGCGACTGATTCGCGCCATCACAGAACACCGTCGGGTAACGCTACTGGCAGAGGGTCATCGTTGCACTGGTCTGGCTCCCTATCGACTGGTGTGCAGCGACGGCTGCTGGTACCTGACCGGTGAACATGAGGGACATATAACGGTTTTCACGCTGGGTGATATTCACACAGTCACATTCAACCCTGCGCTTTTTGTCCCGGATACACAGGTACGTAACCTGTTGTCACACCCAGATTTTCTTCGGGTTTTACCTCACTTTCAAACTTTCCGTTCACTTTTCGTTGTCGGTGACGACGGTTTTTCACCCTTTAAGGAGCAAAGATGAAATTACTCACTGCAACCACGCTGGCGCTCAGCCTGTGCGTCGGAACAGTTTTGCCAGTAGCCGCTGAAAATATCGTGGGTACGGTTAAGGCCTGGCAGTACATGCAGGCAGATGGCTGGAAATCAGCTGATGGTCTGGACAACCATACCCTTAGCAACGCGCTGTATGGTGCCAGAGTGATCGATAATTATCCCTGGACCCGGCAATTCCTGCTACGTCAGGGATACAATGGAGGCTATTTTCTGGCCGATAAAAATACTAAAACGGTACACAAACTGGCGCTCAAAACAGCCAGTGGTTCTTCCTCCGATTTGACATCTGTCTACCAGGGTGAGGGAAAGGCATGTGGTTTCGTTCTGATTGATACACAGGCTGCATTGCTTGACGAGGCACAGCAGCGAGCGAGTGGAACTGATGACCCGGCAGAGACAGTGCGAGTAGCCCGGACAAAATTTCAACCAAACACCCTGATGGTCGTGCCTGATAACTGCGTCAATCCCAAACAACAGGCCGCGCTGGAGGCTAAGCGTTCTCAAAAAGACAGGGAGCTGCAGCAATGGGTGGCAAAGCAGAGTATGGCTGAACTCTGCCGCCGAACCGGTAACTGTTGAGGATCTGGTTACAGATGTTTTAACCGCGCCAGATGGCTTGCAGGTATATCTGGTTCAATCCGGTTCGCATTTATTCAGGAAGAAGACCATGCTAAAAATAGCGACCTCTGTTATCCCGGCTTTAATTCTCTCGCTCGCGGCTTTCAGCGCCGGTGCCGCGCAGCTTCCGGAAAGTCTGATGGATAAAGACAATCCCGGCCAGGAATACTGGTGCCGGGGTAATGACATTAACACTACCGTCTGTTCATTGACTGATGTCAGTAATGACCGTAAGTTTGCCCTGATTCAGGACCTGCCCGGTCCAGCCTGCGAAGATTTAAGCTTCGGTGTTATTGACCTGGTATTTAACACCGGACTTAACATTCCTTATGACGGCGGTGACTGCAAAGGGGATGTGAAGGCCGGGTTTGTGCGAGGCACAAAAGATAATGCCCTGTATGTGAAGATTGTCCGGGGCAGCAAAACTTTGCGCCTGTATAAGGTACAGACGGGTTTCTGACTGAACCCGCACCACAATACTCTCTCAAAGCCCCCGACGCGTCTGCGTCGGGGGCTTTGTTTTTAAGATTATCAAAATGTCTGGATTTCAATTACTGCCGCCGGGACCTTTCACCCGACAGCAGGCCGAAGTGGTTACCCGCCGGTATTGCAACATCAGTATTGAAGACGACCTGGGTAGCCACTTCCACCTGGTGGTTCGCGGCTCTGAAGGTCGAATGGTCTGGCGGGCGTGGAGCTTTGAAACGGATGCCGGTGAAGGACTTAACCGCTATATCCGGCAGTATGGAATCCTCAGAGCATCCTCCTGCTGACCACACCCATTCATCATTGCTTCATATCCCCCATACGCCAGCTATCGTCGCTGGCGTTTTTTATTGACGGAGAATATCCATGACGACAGAAACTCAACGCGAATTGATGCCCGCTAATGAACCTCAATTTGACCTTACTGCAACACCAGTACCTGACGAACAGCGCATCCGCTTCTGGCCACAGCACTTTGGCGCTATCCCGCAGTGGATAACGCTGGAACCCCGTATTTTCGCCTGGATGGACCGCTTCTGTGATGAGTACAGCGCTGGTATCTGGTCCTTTTACACGCTCAGCAATGGCGGCGCGTTTATGGCTCCTGATGCTGACATTGATGATAAATGGCATCTGTTTAACAGCATGAACGGTAATGGTGCGCAAATGAGCGCGGAAGCCGCAGGTATCACTATCTGCCTGATTGAATACAGCCATCACGCCTGTCGCACCGAATGTGATGCCATGACTGAGCACTATTACCGCCTGCGGGATTACGCCCTGCAGCACCCTGAATCCAGCGTCATTCTGAGCATTATTGATTGAGGATACACATGATGGAACAGTCACTTACCCCAGCGGTGTCGGTACTCCCACTAGCCGCGCAACGCACGGTAAAACGCGCCTTAACGCTGCTTGACCGCCACCTGCGTGAAACAGGCGTGGCATTCACCTCCACTCAGGCTGCCCGTGACTGGCTGAAACTGAAAATGGCGGGACTGGAGCGTGAAGAGTTTATGGTGTTGTATCTGAACCAGCAGAACCAGTTGATTGCCCACGAAACCCTGTTTGCCGGTTCTATTAGTAGCACCGAGGTACATCCCCGTGAGGTGGTCAAACGCGCCCTGTACTTCAATGCAGCAGCAGTGATACTGGCGCATAACCATCCCTCCGGTGACATCACACCCAGCCAAGCTGATAAGACCATCACACAGCGTCTGGTGCAGGCGCTTCAGCTCGTTGATATCCGTGTGCCTGATCATCTCATCGTCGGTGGCACGCAGATATTGTCTTTCGCCGAACACGGTCTGCTTTGAGGCAATACATGAAAATTATCAGTAAACGCCGGGCGATGACGATTTACCGTCAGCATCCGGCTTCCCGCATTTTTCGCTACTGCACCGGCAGATACCAGTGGCACGGCAGTGTCTGTCATTACACCGGTCTTGTAGTTCCTGACATTCCCGGTGTGCTGGCGATATACGCCGAACGCCGCCAGGACCGCAACGGGCCTTATGCCTGTCTGATGACTATCACCCTGAACTGACAATAAAGAGGTTATAAATGAAAAACACCACATGGGGCCTACAGCGGGATATCACGCCGCGCCTGGGAGCACGTCTGGTGCAGGAGGGCAACCGACTGCACTATCTGGCTGACCGGGCAAGTATCACCGGTAAGTTTAGTGATACCGAATGCCTGAAGTTGGATTTCGCATTCCCGCATTTTATCAGTCAGATGGAATCAATGCTGACTACTGGTGAAATGAACCCTCGCCATGCCCACTGTGTCACCCTGTACCACAACGGTTTTACCTGCGAAGCCGATACTCTTGGTAGTTGCGGCTACGTATATATCGCTGTTTATCCCACTCAAAGCTAACTAATTTCACGAGAGCAAGCATGAAAACTCTACCTGCTACAATTTCGCGGGCGGCGAAGCCCTGTCTGTCTCCAGTGGCTGTCTGGCAAATGTTACTGGCACGCCTGCTGGAAAAACACTATGGTCTGACCCTGAACGATACGCCGTTCTTTGATGAATCCGTTATACAGGAACATATCGATGCCGGTATCACTCTGGCTAATGCCGTTAACTTTCTGGTAGAAAAGAATGAGTTAATTCGTATCGATCGCAATGGATTTACCTTACAGGAACGAACGCCATATTTGACTGTGACAGATATCCTTCATGCCAGGAGAGCATGCGGATTAATGAACGGTTGTTCGTATCGGGAAGTAAGTAATATTGTTCTTAGCCGATCGCGGCAGTGAGGAGGGCTCCAAGAGCAGCGAAGATTTGCACAGTCTGTGAAGAAATTGGTGATATTGGCGACTCGGTGAAAGGCTCATCGAGTCCCATGAAAAACAAGGTGGGGGCACAAAAGGGGGCATTTATAAAAATGAAACAAGGAAATATCTATAATTATCAATGGTTATATAGGTTGTGTTATGTTCCTATTATCGCACCATTTCTAAGCCTTTCCAGGTTTACCAAAACTCGTTAAAAGCCCTTATCCTGCGGGTTACAGTCCGTTTCTTAATCTCCCATTAGCTACCGGACTCAAGTTACAGCACGGGCCTAAGTGGGGCATTTTGTGTGCTGTAGTAGGAGATGCCCCAATGAAGCTTTCCGCATGGCAGGATCATGCCGCCAAAGCCAGAGGAAAGCCTAAAAGCGGGCAGATAAGTGTTGCCTTATCTTTAGTCCAACAATAATGCTGCAAGACCCTGCTCAAGTATCGGCAGGGCCGCACCATAAATACCGAGATCGCGGCTCACCTGGCTAACGGTCAATGATTGAATTTCCTGACTAAAGAAACGATTTTTTTGTTCGAACCGCTCACGGAAAGACTGCCATATCCGTTGGTTTTGGACGAACGGGCCGGATACTACCAGCCTGTCCGGAAAAAATACGCGACAGACATTTGAAGCGGCCGTCGACATATGCTCCACGGCTTGCTGTATCGCGTCATTATCTGTTATGTCCTTGTCTTTCAGCACTTGCGCGATATGTTCTTCTTCGTCACCCGCCCGAAAATCTTCACCCAGGATAGGGGTGCCAATTGACCACAACGCCGTTAGTGTCTCCAGGCATCCCGTTTGCCCACAATGGCAGGAGGTACCCTGATCGGTTACTCGCCAGTGCCCGATTTCACCAAACGCGCTTCCCCCTTCCACAATTCTGTCACTGGACTGGCCAAACGCGAAACCCACACCATACCCCCAGTGCAGTAGCAGAGTGCTTTGACGCTGAAGAAGCATATGAATGCGAAGCTCATTGTCCAGGGTGCGCGACAGAGAAATGGGGTGTTTTTCTCCGCTAAAAAGATGCTGAATATCCAGGTTATGCATTTTTGGCCAACGCGAGGTGTGGATCCAGCGGTGAGTGGTGCGATCAAATACCCCACCAAGCGAAAAAACGATACCGGCTAAATCTGCTCCCGCAGGAAGAGCCCTCATCACCGTTTGATAGAGCCGCAGAAAAATCGCACCCAGAGCCTCGTTATCACTCTCAGGTGACGCTTCCGCTTTTTCGTGACCAATGATCTCTGCTGACAGGTTGACCATAAACACATGCACTGACTGGCTTATCACCTGAAAGACAAGGGTTACCAAACGTTCAGCACAGGCATGCAATGTCCGCAACGGTCGCCCGCGACCTGCGCGGGCACTGATTTCCTCAGTCAGTAAACGTCTTTCCAGTAAGTCGGCCACATGGTCTGAGATAGTCGTGGATCGAATCGACAACGTCCGGGTCGCTTCACTCCGGGAATGAACTTGTCCCCTGAGAACAGCAAGAAACACTCGCTCCCTGTCGTCGAGAACGGCACGGGTAACGGGTAAATGAGCCAGAAAATCCGAGACAGGAGTCTTATCCATGCGCATCCATACAGTGACGTATCAGGGCCGGGCCGGAATATACACGGCATTTTCCTGTGAGAAGGCAGGCCCCATAAGCAGATAATATGAAAGAGTATCCTGAAAGCCGGGGCCTCTGGCAACCCCGGCGGGGTGATGATGAATGTACAGGAGCAGGGAAGAGGGACCTGGTACCTCCGCTTCGTCAGCGGTAATGCCTGGTGAGGCTGTGCCCTAAACGGCATTGTGTGACATGATAATTTTCATCCCAGATGACCTCACTGTTACAAAGCGCCCGCTGATGGTATGCCAGTGATTTTTGCATCAATTGATGCGGGCGTGTACTCGCCATCTCAACAGCTTCCTGGAAGCTGGCAAGTTCCCATTTCACCAGATTACGAATCGCCTGATCGAGTGTCAGGCTGGAACCGGCCAGGTTTGCGGCACCGGGCAGGCGCACCATCCCTTCACGGGTACATTCAACCTGTATACCTGCAAAAGTATGTATGCCCGGATGTTCGCAGGCGGCGGCGCTCATTGCATCTGTCACCAGAATAGAACGGGCCGGCGTTTTAGCGCGCAGCAGGTTTTTCAGTGCAAAGGGGGGAATATGCACACCGTCTGCGATAAAACTTGCCTGAAGCTGGTCACAGCTGAGCTGAGCCTGGAGCGTGTTATCCAGCTTAGGCAATGTCTGAGGAATACCGTTTCCCAGATGTGTGCAAAGACTGACGCCCGCAGTCGCTGCCGCCTCAAGTTGCGAATAATTGATACTGGAATGCCCTGCGGCAACACATTTTCCCCTTTGTCTCAGCGCATGAATAAAAACGAAGTTCTCATCCCGCTCGGGCGCGCAGGTAACAAGTAAAACAGGGCGCAATATTTCCTTATCAATATCATCAATTAACCGGATGTCCGGCGGCAGCATCGCTTCAGGGGGATGACAGCCAGCATATCCCTCGGCAGGATTCAGAAAGGGTCCTTCCAGATGATAACCCGGGATCATCAGTGCCCCGAGCTGGCTCTGCGCAACTGCCCTGTCGAGCGCCCTGAACCGGCGCAAAAGCTGCGGGACTGGCGCGGTGATAAGCGTAGGTAAGCAGCTTGTCACCCCGGTCTTGAGCATGGCTTCTAACGCCACATCCAGCCTGTCGGCGTCAATATTTTCATCATTGAAATCAACGCCAGCAAAGCCATTTACCTGCAGATCAAACAAACCCGAAGTGGCTTTCATCGTGCATCCTTTCATTCAGATAAGAGTGAGGCTGATTCAGTATCCAGAAACACCCGGCAGTCAGGATGCTGCTGTACGATAGACGCCGGCACTGCATTCGTAACCGGTCCTTCCAGCGCCATCTTGACGGCCTGGGCTTTGCGTCGGTCAGGAATACTCAGGATCAATACGCCGGACTGCATGATCTGATGAATACTCATCGAAATGGCCTGTAGCGGGACGTCGTCCAGGGTACTGAACCATTTTTCACCCAGTTGCTGCTGCCGGCAGGCTTCATCCAGATTCACCTTCAGAAAGGGTACCGTGGTAGTAAAGTCCGCAGGCGGATCGTTAAAGGCCAGATGCGCATTTTCACCAATACCGGCAAAGCAGACGTCAATTTCTTGCTCGCCAATGAGCTTGTTCAGCCGTTCAATTTCGCGATCAATATTGTTCGCAGAGCCATTCACCCCCACGAAGCGATACAGAGAGGGCAGTTTATCCACCACGCGTTCATGCAAATAGCGCCGGAAGCTTGCCCTGTGATCGTCTGGCAAACCAATATACTCATCCAGATGGAAAATCGTTACCCGGGACCAGTCGATATCGGCGCAGATAAGATTTTCAAGCATTTCAAATTGACTGGCGCCAGTGGCAAGAATAATGGCAATGCGCGCTTTGTTCGCCAGGGCATGTTGTATGGCCATAATCCCGCTTTGCGCTGCAAGTGTGCCAAGCTCATATTTATTTTCAGAAATGGTAATTTTCATTTTAACCTCACAGACGTGAACTGTTTCTCCGGGAACATTACGCGTGTTGCTTTAAGCCTTTCGCCATTTGCACGGCAATGAGCGTCAGCAGGCTGCAAAACATCAGGTAATAAATCAG
This sequence comes from Atlantibacter sp., assembly GCF_032062175.1. NCBI lineage: Bacteria > Pseudomonadati > Pseudomonadota > Gammaproteobacteria > Enterobacterales > Enterobacteriaceae > Atlantibacter > Atlantibacter sp. The sequence continues at coordinate 15,677 of NZ_DAMBQK010000024.1, read as the reverse complement.
GTAGGTGGGTTCCCCATTACCAAATGTGATCAGCGCAGCGGCGATGACAGGGGTGGAGCCGGCAAAGATAACGCTGTTCAGTTCACGCGACAGGGCAATACCTGAATAGCGATACTGGGTGGGAAACAGGTTCGCCAGAAATGCGCCCTGCGCACCCGATGTCGCACCATGTCCGATGCCATAGGCAATACACATCCCCAGCGTTGCCAACATCAGACTGCCACTACCCAGAAGCCAGAACAGGGGGAAGGCGAATGCAGCAAGGAATATTGCACCAAATGAAAATACTGCCGTTGTGCCGAACCTGTCCGTCATTTTTCCCATAACAGGGGTCATCACGGTATTCACGGACACCGCAACCATCAGAGCCATCAGCCCTTCCGATCTTTCCATGCCTAACGTACTGGTCAAATAGCTGATACTGAATACGCTTAGAACATATCCGTTTGCCTGATGGCCGGCCAGACTGAAGAAACCGCAAATCAAATTTAAAGGACTGTTTACAATCAGCGCCTTGAGGGGGACGGCCTGCGTTTTCCTGTTACGCTCCGCTTTTTCAACTGACTTCACATATTCCGGCGTTTCATCCAGATGCTTACGGATATAGATGGCCACAACAAACAGCACGATAGAAAACAAGAACGGCACCCGCCATCCCCAACTCATGAAGGCTTCATCCGGTAGTTGGGTGACCAGAAAAAAGGCCAGTGAGGATAAAAGTATGGCTACACCCGTTGAGGCATTGATTAACGAAGTGTAAAAACCTCGCTCCTTCATGGGCACATATTCTGCTACAAACGTCTGTGCCCCGGCCAGTTCAGCGCCTGATCCAAACCCCTGCATTAAGCGAATCACCACCAGCGCAACCGTCGCCCAGATGCCGATATGGTGATAAGTGGGCAACAACCCGAGCGCCAGTGTCGCGACGCCCATGAGCATTACGGCGAAAATCAACGCAGGCTTACGTCCGTACCGATCGCCGATGTGTGCAATGATCACGCCACCCAATGGGCGGGAAACAAACCCTACCGCAAAGGTCAAAAATGCCGCCATCGTCGCGATAGTCGGTGACAGGTTTGGAAAATAGAGCTTATTAATAATCAGACCCGCAGCGGCACCGTACAGGGAATAGTCATACCACTCAATGATGGTGCCGGAGACGCTGGCGAACATGACTTTGCGAATCGTTTTTTTGCTGGCCTTCTGTTCTTCGGGTATTTCCAGCACGCCGTCTTTAGTTAAGTTAGCTTCACTCATTGCTTCCCCTCTGGATTTTAACCATTTGTTTTAAAAGACTTAGTCTGTTTATGGGTACAGCGGATAAGCGGACATCAAACTCGCGTAAGATCAACGTAACACCACTTTGGCTATTTTTGAACGCACTCGTTCAAAAATAAGGCGCAAATGTGATGGGCGTCATAACTGCGCGGCTAAACTGCCATAAGAGGAAAGGACGAACAGGCAACATTTCTATAATCAAAGGGATCTGAATGTGATTCCATGCAAATGGCATGATCCTCAGGCCGGATACTTTCAACGGAACGCCACGAAACGCATTTCCTGCGTTCAGAGGAACCACACTCTTTTAATGAGTCCAGGAGAAAAGCAGAACGCTTTTATGATCCTGGGGTGATAGTCATTAAGTAATCATTAAAAGTGAAACCATTATTAAACATAGGATTTTGTATAGAGTGGAGCCTTTCACTTTGATTGAAAAAGATGCGTTTCAATTTTGCATTGTTTGACGTTTTATAGGTGTAACGTTTGTCTTCAATAATAAACCAGTCCTAAACAACACCTCTTTAAATCAACAAGAATTCGCGAGATGTTTTTAAATATAACCTAATGAACTGCTTGTTATTTTTACCAAAAGAGTGTGTTTTTAAACAACGGCGGCAGCGGCTTTTTAGTGGGCCATTTTATATGATTATGCCTCGTTGTAATTCCATTAAACTTTCACAGGGCAACATATAACCTTATATATTACTGCTAAAAGAAATGTATTAATGAAAATTGATGCTAACGGTTATTTGTCGGATTTTTTGCCCTTTTCAAAGCCCTTTACCGGTGAGGAAGAAATCAGGGCAATCACCGATGTTATTCATTCAGGCTGGATAACCACAGGCCCTGTTAGTCAGGAGCTTGAACAGTCGATCCGCATGCTTACCGGTAGCCACAATGCGATTGCGGTAAGTTCAGCGACAGCCGGAATGCATATTACCCTGATGGCACTCGGCATTGGACCGGGCGATGAAGTGATCACCCCTTCCATGACGTGGGTTTCAACCATAAATATGATTGTGTTGCTTGGCGCTACGCCCGTCATGGTGGATGTCGACCGGGACACTCTGATGGTCACTGCGCAAACGATAGAAGCCAGTATCACACCACGCACCAGAGCCATCGTTCCGGTCCACTATGCTGGCGCTCCAGCTGATATTGATGCTATCCGTCAGGTTGGCGAACGTCATGGTATCCCTGTGATTGAAGATGCCGCCCATGCAATAGGCACGTATTACAAGGGAGAGCATATTGGCCGTGGTGGTACAGCCATCTTCTCATTTCATGCCATAAAAAACGTGACCAGTGCAGAAGGCGGAATGATTGTCACTGATGACGATACGCTGGCCGATCGTCTGCGTAGCCTGAAATTTCACGGGCTTGGTATTGACGCCTATGACCGCCAGACGCATGGCCGGGTACCTCAGGCAGAGGTCATGACGCCTGGCTTTAAATACAACCTTGCTGATATTAATGCAGCGCTTGCGCTGGTACAGCTTGGCAAGCTGAGTGGCGCAAATGCCCGTCGGGCGGTTATTGCCTGGCGTTATCTAAATGAGCTTGCCGGTACGCCATTCCAGCCATTAAATCTTCCCGCCTGGGACCATTTTCATGCATGGCATCTGTTTATTATCCGCGTTGATGAGGCGCGCTGCGGAATATCCCGTGACGCGCTGATGGATGCGCTGAAATTACGTGGTATCGGGACCGGGCTGCATTTTCGCGCTGTTCATACCCAGAAATATTACCGTGAGCGTTTCCCCGGACTTTCATTACCGAACACCGAGTGGAACAGCGAACGCATCTGCTCGCTGCCGCTTTTCCCAGGGATGACTCAGGATGATGTGACTCGGGTTATCACTGCGCTGCGGGATATTGCGGGAGAACATTATGCTTAATCCTTCTCCGGTCAATAAAATCTCCGTGGTTATCCCGGTTTATAACGAGCAGGAAAGCCTTGGCGAACTGATTCGCCGGACTCAACTCGCCTGTAATCTCACCGGGAAATATTTCGAAATTTTACTGGTAGATGACGGAAGCAGCGACGAATCGGCCAGCCTCATTATTAATGAGGCACAAAAGCCGGACAGTTGCGTTGTCGCTATCTTACTGAACCGTAATTATGGTCAGCATTCTGCCATCATGGCGGGTTTCAGCTATGTGACCGGCGATCTGGTTATTACGCTTGATGCCGACCTGCAAAATCCGCCTGAAGAGATCCCGCGTCTGGTTGCTAAAGCGGAAGAAGGATTTGATGTGGTCGGGACAAAGCGTCTGAATCGTAAGGATAACGGGTTCAGAATAATGGGTTCGCGATCGGTCAACTGGTTAATCAAGCGCACCACGGGTAAGCCGATGGCGGATTACGGGTGCATGCTCCGGGCTTATCGTGGCCATATTGTCGAGGCCATGTTGAATTGCCATGAGCGAAGCACCTTTATCCCTGTTCTGGCTAATACCTTTGCTCGCCATACCGTGGATATTCCGGTCCAGCACGCCGAACGCGCCTTCGGTGAGTCCAAATACAATTTCCTGCGTCTGATAAACCTGATGTATGACTTGATTACGTGCCTGACAACAACGCCCCTGCGTCTGTTAAGTGTATTTGGCAGTGTTATCGCCTTATCGGGATTTTTCATTTCACTGTTACTGGTGGTGTTACGTCTGACTCTGGGGCCGCAATGGGCAGCAGAGGGGGTTTTTATGCTTTTTGCCGTGCTGTTTATGTTTATTGGCGCACAGTTTATTGGAATGGGGCTTCTGGGCGAATATATCGGGCGAATATATAACGATGTTCGCGCCCGTCCCCGCTATTACGTTCAACGTGTTGTCAGCCGTACTATAGATAAAGTTTCTGGAGAAGCGGAATAATGAAAGCTATTGTCTTTGCCTATCATGATATGGGTTGCACAGGTATTCGCGCGTTGCTGGATGCCGGATATGAAATTGCTGCGATTTATACTCATCCTGATAATCCTCAGGAAAATATCTTTTTTGATTCAGTAGCCCGCCTTGCGGCTGAAACGGGTATTCCTGTTTATGCGCCTGAAGATGTTAATCATCCATTATGGGTTGAACGTATTAAAGCCATTAAACCGGACGTTATTTTCTCATTCTATTACCGTAATCTGTTAAGCACGGAGATCCTCGATATTGCACCGCACGGCGCGTTTAACCTTCATGGTTCATTGCTTCCGAAATACCGCGGGTGCGCGCCGCTGAACTGGGCGCTGGCTCAGGGCGAAACCGAAACAGGGGTAACGCTGCATCAGATGGTTAAAAAAGCGGATGCCGGCGCTATCGTGGGTCAGATGCCTGTGGCGATCGATCCTGAAGATATGGCGTTGTCATTGCACAATAAATTATGCAATGCCGCGCAACAGCTGTTGCGCCATTACCTTCCCGGAATAAAAGAAGGGTACTGGAAAGCAAAAGAACAGGACGAGAGTCAGGCAACCACTATGCGCCGTCGTGTTCCTGAAGACGGGCGCCTGGTCTGGACGCAGAGTGCTGAAAAGCTGCATAACCTGGTTCGTGCGGTTTCGTCACCCTGGCCCGGCGCATTCGGTTTTGCAGGCAACAACAAGTTTTTAGTCTGGAAATCCCAGATACGAACTGATTTCCCGGAGGCAAACAGCGGCACCGTACTAAGCACTGACCCCCTGGTGATCGCCTGTGGCGAACAGGCGCTGGAAGTGACCGCGGGGCAGACCGAAAACGGCGTATATATGCAGGGGGCGCAACTGGCGCAAACGCTGGGACTGGTCGAAGAGGCAATACTTGGCGCTTTTCCTGATGTCGTTAAGCGTTACCGGACGCGGGTGTTAATTCTTGGGGTCAACGGTTTTATCGGCAATCATCTGACTGAGCGTCTTTTGCGCGATGATAAATACGAAGTCTACGGTATGGATATCAGTTCAGATGCCGTTTCACGCTTTACTGGCTCCCCTCGTTTTCATTTTGTGGAAGGCGATATCAGCATTCACAGCGAATGGATTGAATATCACATCAAAAAATGTGATGTCATTTTACCACTGGTCGCCATTGCTACGCCTATTGAGTACACCCGTAATCCCCTGCGGGTATTCGAACTGGACTTCGAAGAAAATCTCAAAATTGTGCGCGACTGCGTGAAGTACAAAAAGCGTATTATCTTCCCATCCACGTCTGAAGTGTATGGCATGAGTAGCGATACGGTTTTCGATGAGGACAATTCCAACCTGACTGTGGGTCCTATCAATAAACAACGCTGGATCTACTCTGTCTCCAAACAGCTTCTGGATCGTGTGATCTGGGCCTATGGCGAAAAAGAAGGGTTACGGTTTACGCTGTTTCGCCCCTTCAACTGGATGGGGCCGCGCCTTGATACGCTGAATGCTGCCCGCATCGGCAGTTCGCGTGCCATTACGCAACTTATTCTCAACCTGGTAGAAGGATCGCCCATCAAGCTGGTTGATGGCGGGCAACAGAAGCGTTGCTTTACGGATATCAGTGACGGTATTGAAGCCCTGTTTCGCATTATTGAAAACAAGGAGGGTTGCTGCGATCGGCAAATCATCAACATCGGCAATCCAGACAACGAGGCCAGTATCAGAGAGCTGGCAGAGATGCTGCTTGAGAGCTTTGAACGTCATCCGTTGCGACATTGTTTCCCGCCTTTTGCCGGCTTCCGGGAAGTGGAAAGCAGCAGCTATTATGGTAAGGGCTATCAGGATGTGGCGCATCGCAAGCCCGGTATTCGTAATGCCCGACGCCTGTTAGCCTGGAAACCGGAAATTTCCATGCGCCAGACTATCGATGAAACGCTGGATTTCTTCCTGCGCACGGTCGAAGTGCCGGACAATGCCTTATGAAGAAAGTGGGACTGCGTATTGATGTTGATACCTGGCGCGGCACCCGACAGGGAATGCCCCGATTGCTCGATATCCTTGAGCAATACGACGTGCGCGCCAGCGTATTTTTCAGTGTGGGACCCGATAATATGGGTCGCCATTTATGGCGACTTCTGAAGCCTGCATTCTTAATCAAAATGTTGCGCACCCGGGCTGCAAAGCTCTATGGCTGGGATATCTTGCTTGCCGGCACCTTCTGGCCCGGTCGTCGTATTGGCGCCGGTAACCATGACATTATCCGCCGCACAGCGATCCGCCATGAAGTGGGTCTGCACGCCTGGGACCACTTTGCCTGGCAAACTTTTGCAGGATCATGGGAAATCGAGCAACTGTATGCAGATATCAACCGGGGCGTGACCGAACTGGAAGCGATCACCGGAAGGTCTGTAGCTTGCTCAGCAGCGGCGGGATGGCGGGCTGACGAGGACGTTTTACGGGCTAAAGAGATTTTTGGTTTTCGTTATAACAGCGACTGCCGTGGAGAGTGTCCCTTTATTCCGCTCTTTGCAGACGGCAAATCCGGGGCGGTGCAGATCCCGGTTTCTCTCCCCACCTGGGATGAAGTGGTGGGCAGAGAAACCAACGCCACAGACTTCAACCGATATTTACTCGATAAAATCCATTCTCACAACGGCATACCGGTTTATACCCTTCACGCAGAAGTTGAAGGTATCGCGGAAGCCGCAACGTTTGAGGCATTACTGGAACTGGCCCGGCATGAGTCGGTCCAGTTTTGCCCGCTTGGTGAACTTATCCCTCAGGACCCGACGACGTTGCCTCAGGGCAGGGTTGTCCGTGGCCGAATAGCAGGCAGGGAAGGGTGGCTCGGTTGTCAGGAAAAGGTGAGAAATAAATAATGAAAAGCGCCAACGCCTTCTTATTAATGCTGATGGGTTATGTCCTGTATTATCTGGTTCCGCTAAATGCCAGAGCGCTCTGGCAACCGGATGAAACCCGTTACGCTGAAATCAGTCGGGAAATGCTCGCTTCAGGTGACTGGATCGTGCCGCATTTCTTCGGCTTACGCTATTTTGAAAAACCCGTCGCAGGTTACTGGATAAATAATATTGGCCAGTGGCTTTTTGGGCATAATAACTTTGCCGTACGCTTTGGTTCAGTATTATCCGTTACCTTGAGTGCGTTACTGATTGCCTGGCTGGCATGGCGGATGTGGGGTGATAAACGCACTGCGCTACTGGCTCCTGTCATCTACCTCACCTCATTTCTCGTCTATGGTGTTGGCACCTATGCCGTTCTGGATCCGATGGTGACACTGTGGCTTACTGCGGCAATGTGTCTTTTCTGGATGGCCACTCAGGCAACCACGAACGGAAAAAAGATACTGAGTTATGCATTACTGGGGGTAGCCTGCGGTTTCGGGGTGATGACAAAAGGCTTTCTTGCGCTGGCTATACCGGTCATCGCGGCGCTTCCCTGGATTATTTTTGCCAGACGATGGAAAGACGTTCTGACATTCGGTGGGCTGGCGATCGTGACTGCCACGCTGACGGTGCTGCCCTGGGGGATCGCCATTGCCCAACGCGAGCCGGATTTCTGGCACTATTTTTTCTGGGTGGAGCATATCCAGCGTTTCGCCAATGAAGACGCGCAGCATAAGGCCCCTTTCTGGTATTACCTTCCTCTGTTTTTAGCAGGGTTTTTACCGTGGCTTGGCCTCCTGCCTGGCGCACTTCACTCAGGATGGAAAAATCGTCATGACCATCCGGCGTTGTTCTATCTGCTTTGCTGGACCCTTATGCCCTTGCTGTTCTTCAGTATTGCGAAAGGCAAGTTACCCACTTACATACTGCCTTGTTTTGCACCGCTGGCTTTGTTGACAGCCCGGTATGGCTTACAAGTTTGCTCCACGGCGGTATACCGTATCAATGCCCGAATTAATATGGCGTTTGGCATTCTGGCTGCACTTTTTGTTCTGCTGGTACTTGCGCCGTGGAGTATTGCCAGTCGCCCGCTTTTTGCGCCATTTGAAATTTTCACGCTGGGTTTCGGCCTGTTAATCTTTCTGCTCTGGGCGGCTTTTGGCTATCTGAGCTATCGTGAACCGGAAAGACGCTGGACGCTGGCGGCGCTCTGTCCGCTTGGGATGGCGCTGCTGATATCCCATGCTATTCCTGAAAGCGTTATTGATACCAAACAGCCGCAGTATTTTATCAAAACCCTTCGCGCGTCATTAACGGGCAGTAAATATATTCTGGCGAACAGCCCGGGCATTGCAGCCTCCATCGCATGGGAATTAAAGCGAACCGATATCTCCTTTTACGATCGGGCCGGAGAAATGAAATATGGGCTTCAGTATCCTGATGCTGCCGGGCGTTTTATCAGGGAAGCCGATTTCCCCGGCTGGCTAAAAGCGTTTAATCACAACGGAGACGTTGCGCTGATCTTACTGCTTTCTGAAAACGAAAATCTGGATTTTAAAACGCTTCCAAAGCCAGATTACATGCTGATGGAAGGCCGGCTGACATTGCTTTGCTATAAGCAGAAAAAATGAATATTTCCGGAATCATTCTGACCAGTTTACTGACCTGCACAGGGCAGACCCTGCAAAAAAAAGCAGCGCTTGCTGTTACACGGTGGGCAATAATCCTCTGGTTTGGCTTGTCCATCATTTCATTAACCCTGGGGATGGGCGTGTGGCTATGGGTATTACAAAGCACGCCGGTCAGTCTGGCCTATCCCATGCTGGCGCTTAATTTTTTCTGGGTCACCCTGGCAGCAAAATTAATCTGGAAAGAAAGGATCACCACGGGACACTGGGTTGGTATTCTATTTATTCTCAGCGGGGTCGTCTTATTGACAGGAGCGTCACCGTGGGAATGATCAACGTATTGTGCAGTGTTTTTTTGGTGAGTCTGGCTCAGCTTTTACTAAAATTCGCCTCGATAAACCTTCACACAGGATCCTTATCGGACGTTTTACTGCGCCCGGACGCTTTATTTGCCGCGCCTGTCTTTGCGCTCCTCGGGGGGCTTATATGCTACGCGGTGTCTATGCTCTTCTGGTTTTTCGCTCTTCGCCGGGTTCCTCTGGGAAAGGCCTATGCGGTTCTGAGCCTGAGTTATCCTGCCGTATGGCTGGCGGCACAGTTTATACCGGCCATCGCTGAACCTTTTTTATGGCGAAGCCTTGTGGGCGTAGTACTGATAGTGTCGGGTGTGGTGATTATTTTTTCGGACGGTTCGGGAATAAAAAGTAGGCCTTCTGCGTTAAAAAACCGCTGAGATTTCAGCAGCAGCGGTTTTTTATCGGGTTGCTGCTGGCCGCATTCCCTTATATAAAAACCCCATCCTACAAAATCTACAGGAACCCTTTATGGTCAGGAAGATCCCGCAATCGCTGTTGGTCTACGCCGCTATGCTGGCGAGTACTTCTGCTTACGCTTCATTTGATATGGAAGATTGCGCCTGGAGCGCGGACAATTGTCTGCTAAAGGGCGTACCGGTTTTAACGCCGGGCAATGATTCGCGCGACAACCTGCTGCGCCTGCTCAGCGAGGCCAAATCTTTCGCGTTGCCCGTCCAGTCTATGCCTGCAGATATCACCCGTTCCCGCGATTATTATTTTGCTTATCATCCACAGTGGGACGAGGCCGCCGCGCAACCTCCCGCAGCAGCGCCGCAAAGCGAAAACCCGCGTCTTGCGGAGCAGGTCGCCGCGCTGCAACTCGATCCCGCCAGCCTGAGCGGCCATGCTGACGAACTGGAAAACCGCTTTGTCTCAAATAATCTTGCGAGCGTAAGCCAGTTCTTTGCCGGGCTGCTGGCTGACAGCGCGCTGACGTCCGAGCAGCGTCGCGGGCTGGCGCAGGTGCGCGTGGCGATTTTCGCGGGCGCGACGCCCGAACAGGCCATCGCGGCGCTGGCCGGGCTACCGTCTAATGCGCCGTCATCGCCCTGGAAAACCTACCTCACGGCGGCGGCGCGCTTTTATGGTGGCGACTACCCCAATGCAGAACAAGATTTCAGCACACTCACCCAAAGCGACCGCCCGTGGCTGGCAGAAACCGCGCAGTATATGTTGATCCGCACGGCACTCAACAAAAGCAGCCAGAACAGCGTGGGCGAATATGGCGATTTTGACATCGCGCGCATCGATCGCGAGGACGCCGCCCAGGCGCGAACGGCGGCGCAGGCCTATCTGCAACGCTTTCCTCAGGGACAGTATGCCGACTCCGCGCGCGGCCTGTTGCGACGCATCAATTGGTATCAGCAAGACTGGCCGCAGTTGGCGGAGCGCTATGAACAGATTTTTCAGCAGGCCGCCAGCCCGCAAGCGTTACGCGACCTGGTGACAGAGTACGACAACGTCTATGGCATGCAATTCCTCGCCAACCCGGTGCACGAGGCGTTTCCACAGGCGTCGCAGGTGAGTTATATCGAATTGCTGCGGGCGCTGCGCCTCAAGAGTGATAACAAACCCACGCTGACCCAGCAGATGCTCGACAATACCAGGCCGGTATTTGAAAAAAGCGGAAAACTGCCGCTATGGCGCAATCTCCAGCTTAATTTATGGTTGGCGACAGAAAACTATGCCGCGCTGCTCAGGGAGGTCACGCCAGCAAAACAGCTCCCGGCTCACGATCTGCTCGCCTTCAGCGAGCAGGTAATGTACGGCGAAGGGCTGATGGGGCAGAAGCAGTGGCCTGCGGCGCGTGATTTCTGGCGACAACTGCTTAAGCTCAGCCAGGATAATGAACAGCAGCAGTATCTCCAGGCCAAACTGGCCGCCACGCTGGTGTACAACGACGAAATCTCCGCCGTCTTTGCCCCTGAAAGCCAGGTGACAAACCTGCGCTTTCGCTCCAGGGTGTTGAAAGCGGCGGCTTCGCCTGAGCTGTTGCGCCAGCAGGCGCAAAACGGGCCAAACAACGAGGTGCGCACCATCGCTCTGCATACCCTGTTGGTGCGGGATCTCACTGAACAACGACTGGCTGACTGGTTAAATGACAGGACGCTTATCAACGCCATCACCCCGCCGGTGGTTGGCGAGGCGTTTGACGATGTCAATCTCAGCGCCTTTGACTGGAACGGCAAAGGCACCGAACCGGGATATGTGTGCAGAAGCCTCGACGAAACCGTGCAGACGCTGAACAAAAAAGCGGACGACGCCCACGCGTTGAACTGCCTGGGCGAGTTCTTCCGCACCACGCAAACGCATGTCGATCTGTGGAAAGACAGCGCGGGCAACGATGTGCTGGAAGCGGCTATCGCCCGCGAGAAACCGTTCGGCCAGTTCGACCGCCAACATTATTATCAGCACGTTATCGCCTCGACAGGCGCGGAACCGGAAGATAAGAGCTATGCGCTGTATCGCGCCATTATGTGTTACGCGCCGTCCGGCATGAACGAATGCGGCGGCACCGAGGTGGATAAAACGCAGCGCAAGCGCTGGTTCAGTCAATTAAAAACGCAATATCCGGGCAGCCCGTGGGCGCAAAAACTCAAATACTACTGGTAATGGCGCTGCTGGCCGGGCAGGCGCGGGCGGCGGACATTGTCACGGCCCGCGACCATCCGGCCTTTTGGCTCTGGTCAGGCGTAAAAGCCAGTAACGAATTGCGCGACGCGCAAACCGTCTATCTGCATCAGGGCGAAGTGCTGCAACGCGCAGGTGTGGTGGAATTTCAGCGGCTGGGGCTGCCGGTCAGCCACCTGACGTTCCCGTCCATCTGGCTGACGGTGCGCTTTACTACCCTGGACGTGCCGGAAACAATCGCACCGCGGCTGGTGCGGCTTATGCAGCGCTGGCAAGCGGCGGGAAACCAGGTGGTGGGATTGCAGGTCGATTTTGATGCCGCCACGCACCAGCTTGACGACTACGCGCGCTTTTTGCGGCAGTTGCGCCAACAACTGCCGCCGCAGTTCGCACTGGGCGTGACGGGGTTGCTGGACTGGGCGAAGACCGGCGATGTGGCGACGCTCAATGCCTTACCGGTGGATGAACTGGTGGTGCAAAGCTACCAGGGCCGAAGTACCGTGGCGAATTATCAGGATTATCTGCCCGCGCTGACCCGGCTGCGCATCCCGTTCAAACTCGGGTTGGTGCAACATGGCAAGCGCGACGCACAGGCTGAAGCCCGGTTGCAAACCTCGCCGTGGTATCGTGGCACCGTGGTATTTATGCTCAACCCGGCTGGACGTTGAATATTGATTACGTTTCGCGCTGACGCTGCAAACGGAACGCGATTCTCCGTGACAGCACCCGCCATTATTTCCTCATGTCATTAACCCGCTGATGGCATTACGCTTAATGGCGTAATTTGCCACGACTTTTTCTATACCAGATTAAATATCGAAAACCGTACAAATTAAATACTGGTTCTTTTCTGCAACAATTGTTCTAAATTCCGAAAGTCATTGGATTAAAAATAAAAAAAAGACTGCTTTTAACCCGTGCGTTTTATTTTTAACGCTCGGTGTGTTTGTTTAACTATTATTTATCATTTAACACTTACAATTATTTTCATAAAGATGGGGGAGGGTGTTTTAATGTCTCTGCCACGGAGAGTCAGTGCTCTGGAATTTAAAAGGTTCTTCAAGGCTGCATGGGTGAGGAATTGAAGACGCTCACGGCTTCAGGATTACCTGCTCTTTTTTCTATTATTTCACTACAACCTGAGTAGGCAGAGTTTTTCCTGAGTGTTGAATTGTTTTATGTTATTAGCGCGGTCGGTTATTTCTGCGCTAAAGAGCATGGAACTTTATTAATTGAAAATATCGTGTCCTCCACCTGGTAATCATTATGGCGGATTAATTGCGCACGCCCGATTATTTTGAGCAAAAAATATGGATCAACTACATTCTCCCCCTGTATTTCGTCAGCCAGGCGGTCTTCATCGTCGCACCCGTCTGGTCAGCCTGGTCACCTGGCTGAATATCACCGTTCAACGGGTCTTCCCGGTTGCGATCGCGTTCATGCCCGCCATCACGCGCGCGGCGGAGCGTGGCCCGTGAGCCGGTCGATGGAGTCCCTGGTGATTATGTTTCTTTTGGTAAAGCTGGAACAGGGCAACGTGCAGATAAAATTGGGTTCTTTGCTAAAGAAGGCGAGGCGGGGGATCACATCAAAAAGGTGGAATCACTCTTTATTATGGCTGGCCCGACAGAAAACAATGGGTTTTCCGTTGCCGCCTTTATGGATAAGCAAATAACTGCACTCTCCTTTACCTGTCGCCGTTCACAGTAATAGCGATATGACGGGGCGACAGGGACGCCGCCGACAGTATTTTAGCAACCGCAGGAAACAGCGCGATTTAATAAAGGCTGTTTCCTGAAATAATTCTAAGGAACGATGATGAGCAACGTTAGCGTATTATTATATGAACCGGACAGGTACGCTCGGGCAGGTCTTGAAAAAATCGCAGAGGCGTTAAAAATTAATCATCTGCCTGTGACTATTTTTGATTATGCGCACCTGTCTGCATTTACCGCGTTGCCGGAAAATGCGGTGCGGATCCTGTGTACTGATACGCTGTTTATCGCAGAAGGCCGCGAGTGGCTGACCTCAGTAATTAAGTTAAATAAAACCCACCCCAATATTAAACTGCTTTGCCTGTGCCGCCATCGCCTGAGCGAACGAGTGCTTCAGACTGCGATTTTGACCGGCTGCAGAGTGCAGGTGATCCCCGTGCAATCTTTTGCGAAAGCGCATACGCAACTAAATACCTGTTTTAGCGAACCCGATAACGACATACCGGAAGGACGATTAACCGCAAGGGAGCGCAAGGTGCTCAGACTGCTGCTCATTGGAATGAGCGTGTGCAACATCAGTATTATTATGAATATTTCACAAAAGACCGTGTATTCATTAAAACTGCGCGCCATGAAACGGTTCGGTATTAATCATCTTAATCGCCTTTACTATTTAAGGGATGCGGTCCGGGTCATCTGAATATCGACTTTAAAATGTTTATTATCTTCAGCGGAGTTATCAATTACATGTTTTTCAAAAAAATGGCGTTTATTTTCTCTTTTGCAGCATGCATATACAGTTTTAGCAGCGTGGCACATCCTATTGATACCGATGATGCCGCAACAAAAACGGTCGGCATTGTTATTTTTCCGGGATTTGAGTTATTAGATGTTTTTGGCCCTGCCGAAATGTTTGGCGCATTGCCGGAGAAAATGAAACTGGTACTGATTGGCACCACGACAGGCAATATCCCCTCTAATCAGGGGCCAGCCGTAAAGGTAGATACCGATATTGCGCATGCGCCCCACGTGGATATTTTACTTATTCCCGGCGGGCAGGGGGTACGAACAGAAATAGCCAACCCGGCCCTGCTGCAATGGCTGAAAAAAACGGCCTCTGGTACGCAATATGTTTTATCGGTCTGCACCGGCTCGGCGTTGTTAGCGAAAGCAGGCTTGCTGGATAATCACCGTGCCACTTCCAATAAAAGTGTTTTCGACTGGGTTGCCAGCCAGGGACCAAAAGTTAACTGGGTTAGAAAGGCACGTTGGGTTGAAGATGGGAAATTTATTACCTCATCAGGCGTATCTGCAGGTATCGACATGAGCCTATTCTTTATTAATAAACTGTACGGGCCGCAGGTGTTAAAAGAAGTCGAAAATTATACCGAATACACGTATAAGGCCGATGCCTCAGACGACAAATTCAGCGATCTTTATTGACCTTCTCATCAATAAACAGGCAGGCTCCGGTCAGGGAGCCTGCGGAGCAAAAGGATGTACTGGCTTAGTCTCACCGAGCGCCTGGCGCGGCAAAAGATTCTCTGGTATGAAGACAAACTTGCAGATATCGATATTTCTTGCCCGATGACAATGCCTTAGCTAAGCCAACCACACCGCCCCATGCCCTTGGGGCATCTTGGCAAGCCGCCCTGGTAGACTCTCAGCACGATAATAAATGAACGATATTCCACCACCTCTTCGTATGCGCGCGTTCTTGCTGTTGCATATTTGTGTTTCCTTTCAGGGGGAGTGGAATAGAGTTACTGAAGGATTGATTCTTTGTCGTGGTAAGTCAGGATGTCTTTAAATGACGTCAAGGGGAAGTGCGTTCATTTTTATACAAGCTCATTTATGAATTCAGCCACTCATTATCGAATATCATACGTGCAAATAATGTTACATAATTTTTGGTAATGCTTTCAGGTTAAATAAATCATATAGTGAATTGTATTTCAGGCTTAATTATGGCTAGTGTGGCTGTTTCTTGTTCATTTGCATTTTCTTAATTTATGAGAATAAAGTCTGATTTAATATAAATACGTAATTGCCATCCCTCGCTGACCCGCCTATGCCTGCAAAGTATAGCCATGGCTGGTCTTAATTAGTGATTGCTGATATTGATTGTTCCGTTTAGTCCGCTTTACGTTACGTTGAATTAAGCGTTAAAATTAAATCCTATTTTAAATGATGACATACAGCCCGCATAAGGGATTAATTAATTCAGGAGATAAATAAATATGTCTGAATCATTTCAGAACGAGATACCGCGTGCGCGCGTAAATATAAAACT
>NZ_DAMBQK010000023.1:65104-78277 GCF_032062175.1 Atlantibacter sp. | reverse complement strand
TGGCCGGGAGCGGGGATTGCAAAGGGGGATGCGGAATCCCCCTTTGCCCGTTCGCGTGCTACGGAGTCACGTTGAGCCACGAACGCCTGGCGAACGGAACAACTCCACTGAATGGAACCCTTCCACCGAACGGAACAATCCCACCGAACGAAACAAAAGACAGCTTGCCACTTCGTGCCATCCTCCCCCGGCGACAGCCCAATTGTTGTACGCTTATCCATCGTGCCAGCATTCTGCTGACGCCCCTCTTTGGCCCCGGAGCATACGCCTCGATGACAACAGGTTCGAAACTAAAACGTGGGATCCGCTATTTGATTATCATCATCGCGCTTTTAACGCTGTTCATTTTTGCCTGGCTTCAGCAGCCGCAGTACGTCTCGCCCGTGGTCCCGGCGCAGGCAGATAATCCACTGTACCGCGACGGGCAATTCTTTAACGCCGAAGATCCACCGCCAGTGACCCGCACCCAGAGCCGGTTAACCCTGTGGTATCGCTTTTTATTCGGTAAAGACGAGGGCGCGCAGCCGGACGGCGTGTTGCCTTCGCAAAAAACCAATCTGCACCCGCTCAAGGAAAACGCCGTGGTATGGATGGGGCACTCCAGCTATTTTATTCGCCTCGACGGCAAAAATTACCTTATCGATCCGGTATTCAGCGATTATGCGTCGCCAATCCCGCGCACCAACGTGGCATTTAGCGGCAGTAATATTTATCGTGCCGATGATATTCCCCCGATCGACTATCTGTTAATTACCCACGATCACTGGGACCATCTGGATTATCCGACCATTAATGCCCTGCGCGATAAAATTGGCCAGATTATTACCCCCACCGGCGTTGGCTCTTATTTTGAAAAATGGGGCTTCCCGAGAGACAAAATATTCGAGGGCGGCTGGAACAGCGTAATGAAAACCAGCGGGCTGGAAATCCATATTCTGCCTGCCCAGCATTTCTCAGGCCGCTTCTTTAAGCGCAACCAAACGCTGTGGGCCTCCTACGCCATTATTACGCCCAACCAGCGGATCTACCTCGGCGGCGACAGCGGCTACGGTCGGCATTTCAAAGATATCGCCGCGCAGCTCGGCGGTTTTGACCTCGCGGTGCTTGAGTGCGGGCAGTACGATCCACAATGGCCGTTTATCCATATGACCCCGGAAGACGCAGCCAAAGCCGCCAGCGACTTACAGGCCAAAGCGGTACTGCCTTCACACAACAGCAAATTCAAACTGGCGCACCATCGCTGGAATGAGCCGCTGGAGCGGCTCTCCGTTGCCAGCGCAAATCAGCCCTGGCGTTTGCTGACGCCGAAAATCGGTGAAACGGTGGAAATGGAGAATAGCCAGCAGACATTCAGTCGCTGGTGGCAGAGTAATAACGCGCAGTAAAATACAAGCTATTAAAATTAATAGTTACGACCCGTTTAATTATTCAGGGTCGTGACTATTCGTGACTTAAGCGCAATTTGGTTTAATATTATTGCCGCATTACCCCATCTATAATATTCTTTTTTGCTGCATTTCTTTCCCGACAAATAATAACCCTAACTGCGTTGCTGCCTGAATTTCTGCGGGCATTAAAGGATGATGAATGGCCGAAAGACTTAACTGGGACTGCCTTGCCGCTGCGCTTGAAAATGTCACTTTTTCAATGCGTCCTTCGGTGCGCGAGTTGCCTGCGGGGATGCTGGCGCTGGGTATTGGCGACGCGGCCTCGCCGGGTATTGCCCTGAACTGCAAAAACGGCAGCCAGCACCGTTCGCTTTCTGCGTGGCTGTGGGCCATGGACGACAGTGAGCGGCGCGCATTAAGCGACAAAGCGCGTTCGCAAACGGTTACCCATATTGCCATTGAAGATTTTTCACTGGATAGCTGTTTTGCCTGGCTGCTGTTCAACGTATTCACCCGCGGCGACACCCACGAGCTGGACGAGTGGGTGCGTTATATCGACCAGTGGGAGCAGGGATTTTATCTCGATGGCGATAACGTCGGCCATTCTGCCGCCTGCCTGCACACGGTATTCGCCCATGCGCGCCTGCATGCCGCCCAAACCGCACCTCATCATTACGATGCGGAGTTACTGCGCGATGGCTTTATCCGCTGCCTGAAATTACTCACAGCATTCATTAACCACACCCGACAGCCGTTACAGGGCATTCAGGCCCTGCCGTCGGCGGATTATCTCTCGGCGCAGGCCGCGCTGGCCTATGAATACCAGCTTTATCAGCTGGCGATTGAACGCGCCGCCACCTGTCAACTGCTGGTGGAGCAGGCCGACAGCCGCCGCAAAATGCTGGTGGATGCGCTGTTCCTCAATGAGCAAAACCCCAGCGGCCTGTTCAAGATCTTCGCCCGTAATGACCGGACCCACAGCTGGAGTAAAAACGGGTTTACGCTGCTGGGCATTTATCGTCAGCACCAGCAGGGCACCGGCAACGACATGGTAATTTCGGTGGATCCGAAAAGCGGCCTGTCGTTACAAAACTTGTGGCAGGCGCTGGAAGCCGGGGAAAATCACCGCTGGGCGGGGCAGCGCCCGTGCAGCAAACCCCGTCCGTTACACAGCTACGCTGGGGTGCCGAATGCGCCGGACCAACCCTGGTGGGATGACGCGGGGCGTTACACGCTGCTGGGTGCACCGAAAAAGTTCGATGACACGGAGATCCCCGGCAGCAAACTCGACTGGTGGCAGGATGTATTGCCGCTGATCTGGCAGCAAGGATTTGTCGATCATCTGGAACCGTGCCTGACGCGCGTTGACGATCCCAACCCGCAAGCCGAGGGGCAAAAGCGGGTGTGCGCCTGGCGCTGGAACCAGCCTGACGCGCGTTTACAGCAAACCGATACCAGCAGCTACCTGACCAGCACGCCGTCGTTTGAAGCATGGCTGGCAGGCTGTAGCCAACAATCCCTGCCCACCACCCCGTACACCTTGCCGCAGGCGGATCATTACGAGGCACAGTGGCAGGGCGATGTACTGATCGTTAGCCATCAACAGGGCGTCACGCTGTTTAGCCGCTCGCCGGACGATCCGGCGCTGGAGGGCCTGTTAAAGGTTGCCCGGCGCATCGCCGCGCTCAGCGACGAGTACGCCCAGTTCCTGCGCCAGACCCGCGAAATCTTCAAAAAATGGCCGGAGCAGCTAAAACAGCAGACGGGCACCCTCGAAGATAAACAGTGGGAAGAGGAGATCTTCGCCCTGCGCGTCAATGCCCTGAACGTGCTGAACAGCACCGACACCTTGTTTGCCAGCGCCCAACAAAACCGCCTGAGCGAGATGCTGCAACGCCAGTGGGGGCTACACGAGCAGCGCGGCAACCTGTTTGCCCAGGTCGACAGGCTGGATGCGCTGATGCGCGACGCCATCGCCCGCCAGAATTCGCGCCGCCACCGCATTTACGGTTCGCTGTTTTCGGCGCTGGGGATGGGCATTGCCGCCAGCCATGTCTGGGAGCCGGTGCGCGATATCCTCACCACCAATGAATATGAATGGCAACTGTTGCTGTTTAAACATCCCGATACCACGCCGCAGCAACTTGCGGAGATCGCCGGGCAGAGCGCCCACTTTGAACTGATCACGCTGATCGTCTTTTTAGTTTTTGGTCTGCTGGGATTCATCCTCTTCTGGTTCTTTGATATTCGCAGCCAGGAAGAGTAATGCGCACGGAGAAATAACCGAATGAATAATAAAACCGCTATCGCCATTGTTACCCGCTCACGGGATATAATCGCCCTGGCCCATGCACAGTTGGCCAGGGTGTTAAGCGTACCGCAGCCGGAAAATAACAGCTTCGACGCCAGTTACCGGATGCTGGATGACGCCCGCAACGAGAACGGCAACTGGATCAAAGTGGGCGAACTGCTGGGATTTAACCGGCAGCAAATGCTGGATTATGCCGACCTGATGAGAGGGTTACGCGGCTGCGACGATGTGCAAAATCTTGATCCGATCACCCTGAATAAATGCCTGATCGCCTGCCTGCAAATCGTCAACCTGCTTGAACTGGCAAAACACAAATATCCGCATCTGAACTGGGACAGCCGCTATTCATTGCCCGACGAAACCAGCGAGGATAACGCGGTGCGCCAGATGCGCGCCATCGAGTTGTTAATCCGCCAGGTGATTGACGAAGCCTGGGCAGACCAGCAGAAATTAGCCGAGCGGCTGCAAACGCTGTTTGGTAAAGAGCAGGTGGCGCGGATTATGAAAAGCGCCGAGAAGGACAATATTCTCAGCGGTACGTTGCTGGAACAACTGCGGATTATTTTCTCCAATCAAGAGGATTACCCGAATTATTACGACGCCTATTTTGACGGCGCCTCGGGGCTGAATTACGCCTCCACCACCCGGGAAACGCTGTCGCAGTTTTTGCAGAGCCTGAACCATATCCGCAATAAAATTGCCCACCATAAAAAGTTAACCGAATCAGAAATGTTGTTGCTGAATGAGTATTTCGACCAGGTGGTTGAGCCGCTGCGCAATGCGCATCAGCAGGGACGTTTGCAGACGGACCCGGATGCGCTGTACCACGCGCCCGCCGAGGCTATCAAAGCGTATCAGACACAGTTGGCGAAACTGAATGCCGCCGCTGAACGTAATGAAGTGGTCGTGAAGAAAATAAATCACAAACTTACCTGGGCTCTGGCGGGTATTGTGGGCATTATCGCCATTACCGGTGTGACACTGCATTTTAGCGGCGGCAGCTTTGTGAATACCGAAATCATCAAAGATAAAGTCAGCGACGTGCAGGAAAAGCTTGGCAAAGTGAAGCAGGAAACCAGCGTTGATCCACGTAAAGAACTGGCGAACCTTGGGGTGCAGTGGGATCGGGGCACCATGGAGCAGGCAATTAAGCACGGTGACTTGCGCACGGTTAAATTGTTTAACGAAGGTGGAATGACCTGGGATTCATTATTTTTGTCAGCGGCCATGACAGAGTACGGCAAGAATCCCAGCAAGAATCTCGCTGATACCATTGAATATGTTACTGCGCACCCTGAGAATCGGATCAACGGGTCGGAATATGAGTGCCGGACACAAATCAATTATATGCGCGAACGTATGAAGGAAGGGACGCTCCACGAAGCCTTAAACGGCAAAATTATTCGTCTGGTGTGCGCGGACTCGAAGGCGCAGAAAATCTTTGCTGAGGAACGCAAAGAAGCCGTTGAACGCCAGACCAGACTGAATAAAGAATATGCCCAATATAACAAACCCCAGGCCGCGTGCATTAAAGAGCTAATGAAAGATAATGGCGACGCGGTAGCAAACGATATTTTTAAAGCGCGCCAGGCTGCCATGTATTCATTATTTGGCAATGAAGGGCGGCAAGATATTTCTCAACGGGCAGCGACAGCGACCGGCGTAAAATTTGCTGATTACCAGTACAGTTCTGTATCGATGAAAGTTTTCCGCGAGTCTCTTAAATATTATTGCGATCGCCGTCTTGAGTTTGCTAAACAAGATTACCCGCCAGTTATCGCTGATGTAAAAGAACAAATTGATTATTACGATACCGTTGCCGCGAAATACGGCATCAAAATCTAAACTTACGCGGCATCGCGGTTCTCTGCGATGCCGCCCCGTCAAATAAACGGCCTCGATGCCAGTTCAACTCCCAGGCCCAGCAAAAACAGCATAAAGCACAGCCGAAAATGTTTTGCACTCAACCGCGCGCGGATCTTCTGCCCCAGCCACATTCCCAACAGCGCCGGAACGATCGCCAGCAGCGACTGGTTAAGCTGCGCGAGGGGAAAGGCGTTATGTGCCGCCAGACCTCCTGCCAGCGCCACGGTAGAAAGGGTGAACGACAGCCCCAGCGCCTGCACCAGTTCGTCTTTACTCATCGATAGCGCCTGAAGATAAGGCACAGAAGGCATCACAAACACGCCTGTCGCACCGGTCACCACGCCAGTGATGGCCCCGGTGAGCGGCGAAAGCCACGCCTCGGCACGTGCCGGAACCGCCAACGCCGGGGCTAACAGCGCATAGCTGGCATAAACAATCAGCGCCGCGCCTAATCCGGCTACCGCCCCTTGCCCTGCGCCGATCAGCAATGCCGAACCGGCAAACGTGGCGGGCACCATACACGCCATCATCGGCCACAGCCTGCGCACAATCGGGCCCAGCGATGGGCCGGTAAATAGCTGCCAGATATTGGTGATAAACGACGGCAGCACCAGCAGCGCGGCGGCCGCCGGCAGCGGCATCACCAGGCTTAACAGGCCCATTGCCACCGTTGGCAAACCCATCCCCGTCACGCCTTTTACCAGGCCGGCGGCGACAAAAATCAGCATTAACTCATTCATAGCGTATTCAGTAAGTAAGGGGTCCATTGCTCAATTGAATCAATGTGCTGGACAGGGCACAATCTGGTTTTCCCCACACGGCCTTCGGCACAACCGAAGGGAGAAAAGGCAGCGTATGCGGCTCGATCTGGCAGACCTCAAACTGTTCTTATGCATCGTTGACGCGGGCAGCATTACCCAGGGCGCGGCGCGGGCAAACCTGGCGCTGGCGTCGGCCAGTGAACGGCTGCGTAATATTGAAGCGGATGCGGGCGTACAATTGCTGGAGCGCCATCCGCGCGGCGTGGCGACCACGGCGGCGGGCAAAGCGTTTGAACGCCATGCCCGGCTGATCCTCGAACAGCAAAGCCAACTGAAAAGTGAACTTAACGGCTTCGCCAGCGGTGCACAGCAGACGCTACGGCTTTTCGCCAATACTTCGGCGGTCAGCGAGTTTCTGCCGTCCCGGCTGGCGCGCTGGTTAGCGGCGCATCCCACGCTGCATGTTGAACTGGAGGAGCGCACCAGCAGCGATATCGTCAATTGCCTGGTGAACGGCGTGGGCGAGGCGGGGATCGTGTCCGATGCCGTCGATGCGCAGGGGCTACAATTATGGCCGCTGGCCGCCGACAACCTGGCGCTGATCGTCGCGGAAAGGCATCCACTGGCATCGCAGAAAACGGTCCAATTTGCTGATGTACAGGACCAGGCTTTTATCGGGTTATATCCGGGCAGCGCCTTGCAAGAGCATATCAACGCCCACGCCCGCCGCCCGCTGGCGCTGCGTATCCGGATGAACACCTTTGAGGGTGTCGGGGAAATGGTGGCGCAGGGCATTGGTATCGGGATATTGCCGCTGAGCATTGCCGCGCGCTATCAGCCGCGTTATGGCTACGCTATCCTGGCACTGGCGGATAGCTGGGCGCAGCGACAGCTCTGCTTTTGCTATCGCGACGGGGCCGCATTATCTCCAGCCATGCAGAGTCTTCTGGAACAGTTACTGGCGGGTCGATAAGCCGTCTACAGTTAACAGACACGTTAACGGAAGGAGATCGCGGATGACTGCTCGCCAGGCCATTATTCCCCAAACCCTGATGCTCGCCGCCCACGACTGGGTGCCTAATAATCCCCATTTACCGGTCTTAATCTATAAAAGCGTCATCACTGACGGCGATATCGCCAGCCGGTTTGAACAGCGGTTCGCTGATAACGGCTGGCCGCCCCAGTGGCGCGACGGGATTTTCGACTATCACCATTACCACTCTAACGCCCATGAAATGTTAGGCGTAGCCCAGGGCTCGGCGCGCCTGATGATCGGCGGGCCAGGCGGTGAAGAGATCGAGGTGAAAACCGGCGACGCGCTGTTACTCCCGGCGGGCACCGGGCATCGGCGGTTATCGGCCAGCGAGGATTTTCTGGTGGTTGGGGCCTATCCGCCGGGTGCGGATTTTGATCTGTGCAGACAGGCGGCGACACCAGAGATGCTGGCGCGTATCGCCGCGCTGCCGTTTCCTGAGCAGGATCCGGTTAATGGAGAAGCGCCTGCTTTGACGGAGTATTGGCAGCACCTTTAGCCGGGAACATAGAAGCAAAATGCGGCTCGACCTGTCGTTATTCACAACGTGATACATATTTAAATGAAAAAGCCCTCATCAGTTGAATGAGGGCTTGTCTATTGGCGTCATATTACGCAACGTATTTTTTCTGGTTAAACAATTATAAATTATTAATAATCTCAGATACGCCTGTTCCCTAACGGTTACATTATTTTCAGGATGAAAAGATGAGCAAGGGTTCTAATTTTTATAATATAAAAGATATTCAACCGAGTGATAGTATCAATAAATATTTACTGAAATTACATTGTGCTGATCCGATTGATAATCTCGACATTGAATCACTCCATGGTATTGAAAATCTAAGTAAGCCATATGCTTACGTGATAAGATTTACATCATCAAACAAAGACATCCCCATGAGCGTATTGCTTAACACGTTAGCATCGCTTTATATCCGTGCCCCTAATGATAAATGGAGTAAATATTTTCCCGATTCTGATAAATGGAATATTGAACGCCAGATTGAGGGGGTGATCACATCATTTTCATTAATCAGCACATCGCCAGATGAATCACTGTACGAAATAATACTTGAACATAAACTGGCCTTGCTCGACCGCAGAACAAGATCGGCAATTTATCTGAATACCACTGTACCTGAACTGGTAACGAAAATTCTGAAAGAGCATCACTTCAGGGGTTACGAAATCGATTTTGATAAATTGCAAAGCCGCTATCCCGAGCGCGAAATGATTGTGCAATGGGGCGAAACGGATCTGCAATTTATCAGCCGTTTGTTGTCAGAGGTAGGTATCTGGTTCAGGTTCGAAAACCATAAAGAACAGCCTTTTATTATTGTGACTGTTTTTGGTGATGCGCAGAACCGGTACCTCTTTGATCAAAAGATACTGCATGCGTCCCACGCAGGTTTAACCAGCAACCAGTATTCAATAGACAAACTGGTTTCACGACATAACGTTGTCCCGCAGAGCGTTGAGGCCAAAAATTTTGACTACCGGCTGCCTTACAGTGGCGTTCTCCATGCCAGGAATGATCCTGTCAGGGATAGCACAACCACTTACGGCAATGACTACCGCTACGCAGATATTCACCATGTCACCGGTTCTCCGTTCGAACACGCCCAGGGCGATGAATCAAGCTGGTTTTACGCAAAACGCCATCATGAAATTTACCTTAACCACCAGTCGGTACTGACAGGCGTAACCACAAGCCCGCTTATCGTTCCTGGGATGGTGCTTGATATTGACGGCACCATTCCGGGATCGTTTGCCGGGGGTTTTGTGGTCACCGCAATGGTGATTAAGGCTAAACGTGACAGCGCCCTGCAATCTGAATTGCTGGGCATTCCCTACAGCAAAACGGTCTGTTTCCGGCCACAGCCCCTGCCGCGCCCACGTATAGCCGGGACTGTCCCCGCCATCATTTCCTCAACGCAGGATAACGACCCCTACGGCCATATCGATGCGCAGGGCCGGTACTGGGTTAAATTTGATTTTGACCTCGATGAACAGCAAAAGGGCTATGAAAGTATGCCCGTTCGTCTGGCCAGGATTTATGCCGGTGATACGTATGGTCATCACTTCCCGCTGATACAGGGCACCGAGGTTGCGATTGCTTTTGAGGGGGGCGATCCTGAAAGGCCTTTTATCGCTCACGCGCTCCATCACAATCCAAAACCCGACCTGGTGACTAACCGTAATAACACTCGCAACGTGATCAGAACGGCAGGGCTGAATAAGTTAAGGATGGAGGATAAACGCGGTCAGCAGCACATCAAGCTCAGTACCGAGTATGCCAAAAGCCAGCTTAATCTCGGGCATCTTGTTGACGCATCCAGGACGCAGCGCGGTGAAGGTGCAGAGTTACGCACCGACGACCGGGCGGTGATCCGCGCCGCGAAAGGGTTGATGCTGACAACCGATCCGCAGCCCAGGGCGCAGGGCAAGCAGCTCGATATGGCGCCGGTGATTGAACAACTCCAGAACGCCCTGGCGCTGGCGGCATCCTTACAGCAAAGCGCGCTGACGGCGCAGGCGTTTAATGTTGATACCCATCCACAGCAACAGTTGAATGCCGCGCTGGATAAGCTCGCCAGACCGGGGCTGGTGGCCTATGCCGAACAAGGTATGGCGCACGTCACGCCTGAAACGCTGGCCATATCGGCGGGTAAGGATTTATCCCTCAACGCGGCAAACAACGGCAGCATAAACATTTTCAAAAAACTCTCTGTCGCCGTGGGGCAGGGGTTATCGCTGTTCTCCCGCGCTATTGGCATCAGGATCATTGCGGCCAAAGACGATATTTCTGTTCAGGCACAGCGCGGTGAAATGGGCTTACTGTCAGATAAGAACTGCCATATCCAGAGCATCAACGGCAATGTGACGGTTAGCGCCAAAAAAAATATACAGCTACTGTGCGGCGGCGGCGGCATTCGAATAAATGAAGATGGCTCGATAAAAATATTTTCCCCCTCGAGAGTACACATTAAAGGTGTGGAACTGGACTGGAGCGGCCCGGAATCGGCCAGAGATAAAACCCCGGTATTTAAAGAGGACCAGTTTCACCGGCGTATTAAGTTGCATGCGGAGGGTAACCGCCATGAAGTTTTTAAAAACACAAAATTCAGGCTAACAAAATCAAGCGGTGAGGTTATTGAGGGGGTCACAGATGCCGAAGGATTAACGCCTTTAATCGCGCTCAACGAAATGGATGATATTCAAATGGAGGTTTTGCACGATGAGTAACAGCCCCTTTAATAAACGTATTGTCGCCACCAACGTGCAGGGTGTACCCGTATCAACAGGCGGAGGCGTGGAGACCTGTTTTGTAGACCTCAAGCGCCCCATGCCGTGCATTGTTATTCTTGTTCACGGTGTGAATGACGTAGGTGAGGCCTACCAGAATCAGGAGGAAGGCATAATTAAGGGCCTGAATAAACGTCTGGGGCGGGATGATTTATATCAGCATGAATGGCACCAGTACAAAATGGATATGGGCGACGGCGAACAGCAGCAGATTAAAAAGGCTGGGCGTTCGCCGGTAATCCCTTTTTATTGGGGATACAAGCCTGTTGACCATGCCACCTATATTGAAGACCAGCGCCGTTACCGGGCAGAAGTGGATAAACTGGGTGACGGGGCAAAACTGCCTTATGATGCCTATCAGGAAGATGATAAAGCGAAGCTGGAAAAGCTGGGGCATATCAAGACAACCACGTTAAAATACACCAACGATAATTTTGGTAATGCCCTTGATGATGTTTACGCCAAAAACGGCGGAACATTTGCAAACGCCACGACGAATATACCGGACATGCTGGGGCCGGGTTCAACGGGGCTGGCAACAGACCTGGCGAATTTTTATTCTTTATATGGTAATGGGGGTGACTATACCCATCCTATCTATAATAACCCGCACCGGATCTATCAGTTTTTTGCCGCGCAAAGACTGGCTGATTTGATATTGACAATCAGAAAAACAGATCCGCTTAAGGATGATGCAATAAATATTGTTGCCCACTCTCAGGGGACAATTATAACCATGCTGGCAAATATGCTGGTAAAACAGGCCGGACAAAGACCCGCAGATTGTGTCATTCTGAATCATTCACCTTATGCGCTTGAAAATACGAACGGCGAAACGATAACGAGCGGGCATCACCAGACAAACCGCGCAAGGCAGGAAACATTTAAAAATTTCTGCAACCTCATGAAAACAAACCCCAGATTTAATGATGGATGTCATACGGATGCAGAAATAGAGGAGCTGGAAGGGGCTGTTTGTATTGGTGGGAAATCACAATGGAAAAATGATAAGTTATACAGGCGTAATAACTTCGGAAAGGTCTACAATTACTTTTGCCCTAATGACACTATCGTATCCTTGTTGAATGTTCAGGGGTTCGGCTGGCGGGGTATACCCCATGAAATTGCTAAAGATCTGGTTAATTTAAAACAGCGCGTATTCTGCGAAAATGGACCTAATATTGGTAACAGCCCGTTAACTACCCCTTTTGAAATGCCTGAACCCAAAAAGGGATTTTTTGTGCAGGATTCCTTACAGACGAAACAATACACATTCAGTGATGTAGTCATTAACGGTGAGCAGTTGCCGGAACCGTTTACACATGTCCTCCAGGGCGTTGACAATGTTGGCAATAAATACTATTCCGACATTGAAAAAGGGTCTCCTGACGAATTTATTTCCTATTCAGCGAAAGCCAATGCGCTGAAGCGCACGGAAATTGACACCCGCAGCCTAAGGTGGTGTGGCTTTGGTCAATTACCCGCCGGCTATGTACTCTCCGAGTCGGAGCTGAAGGTTTTTTCCAGGGAATATAAAAGAAACTATATTAGCGGTTTCGTCCTGGGAAAAAACAACAGTGACAGCGTGCAATTAGTCCATGAAAAAACACCGGAAGAATTGGAAAAAGAGTGGATGCAGTCAGATCCGGTTGGTTACAGCCAGCATTCCTCTATTGTCGCATCAATAGATGCACCCGCTAAAGCAATGGCGTTTGACCTGGCAATCGGAAGATGTAAAGCCTTTGAGTATAAAGAGGGGCAATTTTGGATTGATTTATTGTGTCGGGCTGACTGGCGTATTGAGAGGAATGGCTTTGACGATGCAAGAGCGTATTATCAAACAGGAAAGTTAAATGTGAAAAAGACTAAGGAATTAATGAATTTCCCAGGTAATGCCCTACCCAAAGGAGATTTTGGTGTGGTTAATGAATATTATAATTCAACTAAAGTTAAACCCGCGCAACGTAATGAAACCCATAACGAGGAAGTAGCCCATCTTCAGTGGGCGATGCCAGAACCAAAACATATATAAGGAATTTATTATGTCAATACGGATCGCCAAAATTGCAATATTGCCGATGATCTTTGCAACGGCGTGTACATTACATAAAAAACCGCCTTCACAGGTAGTCTATCGCTACGACGAAAATCGTTATCTTGAACTGGTTGGAAGTTATTGTGAAGGGTATATCTGGTATCATGATAAAAAGAGAAATATTCATAAGTCTGTGTATGCTAATCCGATGTATCGCATTTTTACGGGGAAATATATACATCCATCTGAAAAATATATTCTCCTCCCTGAGTGGGAACCAGGAGCATATGCAATATCAAAAGATTATGGTGAAACATGGCAGACAGCTACATATATGGCACCTTATCCCCCCCTGGAAAAATCTGAGGAAGGTTATGGTGTTGACAGACCTGATGGTAAAGATATCAAGAGAATCGTCGTGGTAAATGACCAGGCATTTATCACCACCAATATTGGTCATTTATATATGA
>NZ_DAMBQK010000023.1:0-65004 GCF_032062175.1 Atlantibacter sp. | reverse complement strand
AACCTGAGGTCAAAAATTATAAAGGCTGGGATCATATGCGCTGCAATCTGGACGCGGGAAAATAAGAGAGGGGTATGAAAGGAGATATCAACTTGCATAACCCTCTGGTAAAAGGTGGAAATGTTACAGAGCATCACGTTGCGCGTTCGTGTATAAGGAATAAATTATGCCAATAAGTAAGGTGATAATTATAATGTTGCTGGTTACCTTAGTAACG
Source organism: Atlantibacter sp. (assembly GCF_032062175.1). Classification (NCBI taxonomy): domain Bacteria; kingdom Pseudomonadati; phylum Pseudomonadota; class Gammaproteobacteria; order Enterobacterales; family Enterobacteriaceae; genus Atlantibacter; species Atlantibacter sp. The sequence goes on along the minus strand of NZ_DAMBQK010000023.1, from coordinate 64,787 downwards.
GCGTGTTCAGGACATAAAAAAACGCCTTCGCAGGAGGTTTATCGCTTTGATGAGTATCGCTATCTTGAGTTAATCGGTTATAACTGTGAGGGCTCGCTGTGGTATCACGATAATAAGTTAAAAATTCATAAAGAAATTATGGATGGAATATTTGCATCATGCAGGATTTTTACCGGAGAATATATTCATCCGTCTGATAAATATATCTTTATTCCGAACTGGGAGCCAGAGGCTTATTTGATTTCCAAAGACTACGGAAAAACATGGCAGACTGCCACTTACATGGCTCCCTATCCTCCTTTAGAAAAAACTGAGGAAGGGTATGGTGTTGACAGACCTGATGGTAAAGATATCAAGAGAATCGTCGTGGTAAATGACCAGGCATTTATCACCACCAATATTGGTCATTTATATATGAGTTCATACCCGTTTGAAGACCCACTTTTAGCACCGGGAGGACCGGGTGTGGATTATACCTTTATCGATGATACCTATAACCCAAAAGGCGAGGTATTAAAAGGGCATATAAGCCCAGAATTTCCTGGTTCAGCGTGGGGTGAGGTTATTTTCATGAAGGAAGCATTAACGAATTTAGTCGATAGTCATAAGGCGAATTTTAAAAACTTGCCCGATAAAGAACCTGAGGTCAAAAATTATAAAGGCTGGGATCATATGCGCTGCAATCTTGATGCAGGGAAATAAGAGGTGGGTATGAAAAGAGATATCAACTTGCATAACCTACGGGTAAAAGGTGGAAATGTTACAAAGCATCACGTTGCGCGTTCGTGTATAAGGAATAAATTATGCCAATAAGGAAGGTGATAATTATAATGTTGCTGGTTACCTTAGTAACGGCGTGTTCAGGACATAAAAAAACGCCTTCGCAGGAGGTTTATCGCTTTGATGAGTATCGCTATCTTGAGTTAATCGGTTATAACTGTGAGGGCTCGCTGTGGTATCACGATAATAAGTTAAAAATTCATAAAGAAATTATGGATGGAATATTTGCATCATGCAGGATTTTTACCGGAGAATATATTCATCCGTCTGATAAATATATCTTTATTCCGAACTGGGAGCCAGAGGCTTATTTGATTTCCAAAGACTACGGAAAAACATGGCAGACTGCCACTTACATGGCTCCCTATCCTCCTTTAGAAAAAACTGAGGAAGGGTATGGTGTTGACAGACCTGATGGTAAAGATATCAAGAGAATCGTCGTGGTAAATGACCAGGCATTTATCACCACCAATATTGATCATTTATATATGAGTTCATACCCGTTTGAAGACCCACTTTTGAAGCCGGGCGGACCGGGTGTGGATTATACCTTTATCGATGATACCTATAACCCTAAAGGCGATTTATTAAAAGGGCATATAAGACCAGAATCCCCTGGACCAGCGTGGGGAACAGTCTTATTTATGAAAGAGGCATTAACCGATTTGGTTGCTGGGAATAAGGCTAACTTTAAAAACTTGCCCGATAAAGAACCTGAGGTCAAAAATTATAAAGGCTGGGATCATATGCGCTGCAATCTGGACGCAGGGAAATAAGTGATGGGTATGAAAGGAGATATCAACTTGCATAACCCACTGGTAAAGGGTGGAAATGTTACAGAGCATCACGTGGCTCTTTTGTGTATAAGGAATAAATTATGCTGATAAGGAAGGTGATAATTACAATGTTACTGGTTACCTTAGTAACGGCGTGTACATTACATAAAAAACCGCCTTCACAGGTAGTCTATCGCTACGACGAAAATCGTTATCTTGAACTGGTTGGAACTGATTGCGAAGGGTATGTCTGGTATCATGATAATAAGAGAAATATCCATAAATCAGTTTATAATCATCCCATATATAGAATTTTCACCGGGGAGTATATTCATCCATCTGAGAAATATATCCTTCTTCCTGACTGGGAGCCTGGTGCTTATTTAATATCTAAAGACTATGGGAAAACATGGCGGCCTGCTATTTACATGGCACCCTATCCACCGTTAGAAAAAGCTGATGATGGGACTGGTATTGACAGACCATTAGGAAAAAACATAAAGAGAATTGTCGTGGTAAATGACCAGGCATTTATCACCACCAATATTGGTCATTTATATATGAGTTCATACCCGTTTGAAGACCCACTTTTAGCACCGGGAGGACCGGGTGTGGATTATACCTTTATCGATGATACCTATAACCCAAAAGGCGAGGTATTAAAAGGGCATATAAGCCCAGAATTTCCTGGTTCAGCGTGGGGTGAGGTTATTTTCATGAAGGAAGCATTAACGAATTTAGTCGATAGTCATAAGGCGAATTTTAAAAACTTGCCCGATAAAGAACCTGAGGTCAAAAATTATAAAGGCTGGGATCATATGCGCTGCAATCTTGATGCAGGGAAATAAGGAGTTATCATGAAAGGTGTTATCAGATTAAATGATCCGCTGGAGAAAGGCGGGTACGTTAACAGGGCGTCTGGCAGTACGTTTATGGGGATTGCAGTCGCGTTACAGGGTGACACGGTAATGTGCACCGTGCATAAAGGCGAGTTTCCAATTAATGAATGCGAGCCAACATGGACCATGAACGGTAAAGGTGTGGTTGTGGATGGCTGCAAGGCAACATGTGGTTGCGCGATTAAAACAACATTACCCCGTGCAGGAACAAGCAAATGAACAGATGGGTGATTCCGCGTAAAAATTACTTTGATAAGCCTGATAATTTTCCCTATAGGCTGATGGTAACCATAGTGATTGCGATATTTTTACTCTGTTTCGGCTATAACGCCTTAACTATCCCCCTTAGTGATAAATTTGGAATGCAATTGTTAGATAAAGCGGGGGGCATATCGCTTTCTTTATCTTTGTTATTTATTGCCATACTTGTTACAGCATACAGAATAATTGCATTTCACTATCGTTTTGCTGAGTATATTGAGCGGTACGGAATGTATCGCTGGAAACGTTGGGCGATAAACACGCTGGTGTTGTTGGATTTTTCATCAATAACGCCTGTGCCTGATTTATCACTAAAAATGCAGAAGCTTGAAGGAGACGCGCCACTGTACCCTGCCACGCCTCTCAGAATTGCGGTGGAATCCGAAGACATAGGGGTTTCACGTTTTGGGCAGGTATTAATAACGCTCCTTAAACCGCTTAAGGGTTCACTTATCCGTGGACCGTACCCCTTCGAAATAGGGATATATGTCCGGGGAAGTGACAAGTCGGTCTGTGATGAATTGAGTACAGTATTAGCGCAGTTAGTCACTGACAGAAATAAAATCGGTGATATCCATCTTCTTGAAACCTGTCCCGATTACCGTTTGATCAATACGTGGATGGATGAAACAACACGCCGCAACAGACTGCTGATTGCTATTGAGCTACATAATGATGAACAGCAGGATTTTTTTGAAAGTGCCAGCGCATTTGTTTTTACCGGTCAGGATTTATTACGGGAACAAGATACGCCGATGTTTCTGCTAAGGACGATGAACACGGACAGTTATCATCTGGACAGTATTGCGCATGCCTATTTTTCAGCAGAGCAGGTTGACGTTAAAAAAATCAACCGGCTGTGGTCCAGCGGCCTGGATAAACAGGCAAAACTGATACTCCATGCCGCTGTCGATAATGCCGGGACAGGTGTGGCGGCGGGGAGTCGCTACGACCTGGAGACCGTCACCGGCAACGCTTCTGAAGTGCAAAAGTGGATGTTACTGGCCTTAGCCGCTGATGCAGCAAAGCACGGTCAGGGCCATCAGCTTATTACCACTTCAGCAGCAGACAAAATTTACACAGGTATCGTCACGTTTAAGGATCCTGGTAGGTGGAGAGAACCCAGGGCGTTTTATGCGACGATTTACTGGTTTTCAACTGCGCTTTTTTTAACATTGTTATTTCTGCTTGCCACGATCACCCTTATCCCGGTGGGATTTTTTAATGAGGAGGGGTCAGGGTGGTTCCTGGTTGGGCTAAGTGCGTTTGCATCCATCACGTATTTTGGGACGTTTAAATTTGCCTTTAATAAGGCAATGAAATCTATCCAGGAGTCTATGCAGGTTTTTCATCCCCGGTACTATTAATTAAGCAATGACTTCTCCCTGTGATTTCCGTCAGCCAGTAAATAATGACAGGCAGGCCTGGCCACCTGCCTTTCATAAGCCGCGTTATTTCACCGCCCGATAGCCAAAATAGCCGTCTTGCGCGTCATACAGCACATCAAAGCCATTAAGGAAATTCACCCCAGTATTCACAAACGGCGTTTGCCGGGTGGTATTCAGGATAATTTTCTCCGGCGCAAGCGGTGAATCGCTGCCGCTGAGTGTATAGCTCACCGCTGGCGTAAACGTAAAGGTCAGTGAGGCCTCATCGGGCAAGGTTTTGGACGGATAATTCGGCAGCGTTAAAAACATATCGGTCACCCCGGTATCAACCAGCACCGTTCCGCAGCGTTTTGCATCGCTGTTTACCACAATACACACCGGTGCGGCCTGCCATTCGCCGGAGATATGCGGATCGGGCTGCAATTTTGCGTAAGAAAATCCACCCTTCGTCACCGCTGTACTCAGCCCGACATGAACCCCGTTGCGCGTCACCACATAGCCTTTATGAAAATTATCCGCCGCCGCTGGATTTAACAGCGGGTTAGTATCGGGCGTACTTTGCTTCTGCTCGCTGCCTTCCCGCGCAAAGCCCACGCCCATCATGGCGACGCCGCGCGGGTTATCTTCCGGGGTGCAGTGGCGGGCATTGTCCTGGCAGGCAATTTGCGTCACCGCCAGCACCGGGATCGGCGAGGTAGTGAAATGCTGGCCGTTACTGCCGCTCACCGTCACCGGCGTGGTCACCCAGGAGCCGATCATGATCCTCCCGGAGCTGTTGTAGGTAAGTTTGCCCGGCGTGCCGGGAAGCGCTGAAAAACCGGGAATGGATTCGGCGGATATCACAATGCCGGTAGAGCCGGTATCCATCTCGATCGGGCGCGCGTCGCCGCCGGGGAAATTAATCCGCAGACCCGGCGTGTGGGCTACGCCAGTCGGCGCTTTCGAGGAAGGGTAATACTGCAAATAAACGCTCTGGCTGGCGTCGTCATACTGTGGTGCGTCAGCGGCCCAGGCATAGCCCGCGACGCTCATTACAAATAAGGCGAGTGGTGTTTTTGTCATCTCGTTATCCTTGCAATTGCCATCTGGTTCGCAATAACTGTAGCCCACGCTGTTATCCGGCTACATCCCGCCAAATTCAGCAGGTGCACTATACTGCTACAGGTTTATGCCCGCTGACGAGGAAAGGGATGTGAGTATCTGGCTTAACGTAGTCATTGTTCTGGTTAGCGCGGCGGCGATGGAAGCCGTGGCCGCGTTTTCCCATCGTTATATCATGCACGGCTTCGGCTGGCGCTGGCATCGGTCCCATCACTCCCCGCGTACCGGTTGGTTTGAGCTAAACGATATGTATGCCGTGGTATTCGCGGGGGTTGCTATCGCGCTGATCGCCGTTGGCACCGCCGGAGTATGGCCGTTGCAGTGGATCGGTGCGGGAATGACGCTGTATGGCGTGCTCTATTTCCTGGTCCACGACGGGCTGGTGCATCAGCGCTGGCCGTTTCACTGGGTGCCGCGCAAAGGCTATCTGAAGCGGCTGTGGCTGGCACACCGTTTCCATCACGCGGTAAATGGCAAAGAGGGCTGCGTGTCGTTCGGCTTTTTAGTGGTGCGCTCGCCGGAAGAATTACAGGCGCAGCTTCGCCATCGCCGCCGCCCGGCTAAACGGGGCGCTGCCACAGTGAATCAGGACGCGGTGAGCGAGCCGCCACCGGCGCAATCGCCGCGCGCCCCGCGCCTTTGAGCAACAGCGCCAGCTTTTCCGTTTTACCGGTGTGCTGGCGGCTATCCCAGGCGTTTACCCCGGCGTCAGCGACTTTGCTCCCAATCGCGCGGTACACGTCCCGGGCAGTGGCAATCGCCCAGCGGGAGCGCAGGGGCAGGGCAGGCAACCCCGCCAGCGCGGAAATATAATAAGGCTCCGCCTCGTCCAGCAGGCGCGCCACCACGCGAAACAGCGCCGCCCGGTTTTCCGCTAAATGAAAGTTTTCTGCATCCAAAGCCTGCTCCGCTAACCACTGTTGCGGGAGATAGCAGCGTCCGGCCTCGGCGTCTTCAATGACATCCCTCGCGATATTGGTTAACTGAAACGCCAGCCCCAAATCGCAGGCCCTGTCCAGCACTCGCTCGTCGCGCACGCCCATGATATGCGCCATCATCAGGCCTACCACGCCCGCCACGTGGTAACAGTAGCGCAGGGTATCGTCGATCGTGTGATAACGCTCCCCGCGCACGTCCATCGCGAAGCCCTCCAGGTGTTCCAGCGGCCATCTGGCGGGAATATGGTGGCGCACCGTCACGTCCTGCAACGCGGCAAATGCCGGCTCACTCATCGCGTAGCCCTGATACACCTGCTGGGTCGCGGTACGCAACTGCATCAGCCGCTGGACCGGGGAGTCGCTGGCGGGCGCAGGTGCGGCAAAACCGGCAATCTGATTATCGATAGCGTCATCACAGTAGCGGCACCAGGTGTAGAGCATCAGCACGCTGCGGCGGGTTTCGGCGTCAAACAGCCGGGCGGCGGCATCAAAACTCTTCGAGCCGCTGCGCATGGTGTTGGCTGCGTGGCGCAATAGCGGCTGGTTCATGCCAGATCCTCCAGCATCAGCCGCGCTGTGGCTTTCGCCGAGCCGATCACCCCAGGAATACCCGCGCCGGGATGGGTTCCTGCGCCCACCAGATACAGGTTTTGCAGATGCTCATCGCGATTATGCGGCCGGAACCAGGCGCTCTGGGTCAGCAAAGGCTCGAGGGAAAACGCCGATCCCAGATGCGCGCCCAGGGTGTGCTGGAAATCATCCGGCGTGAAGATGCGGTGCGTCACCAGTTGCTGGCGCAGGTTCGGCATATAGCGCCGCTCCAGGTAGTCGAAAATCCGCTCGCGCAGCGCCGGGCCTTCCACGCGCCAGTCAAGCGGGGCATTACCCAGATGCGGGACCGGCGTCAGCACGTAAAACGCGCCGCAGCCCGGCGGGGCCAGCGACGGATCCGTAGCGCACGGCGAGTGGAGATACAGCGAAAAATCGTCCGGCAGCGTGGAGCCGTTAAAGATCTCCTGTACCAGTTCCTTGTAGCGCGGCCCGAAGCAAATCGTGTGGTGCGCCAGCTGCGGGTGCGGCGCGTTCAGACCGAAGTACAGCACGAACAGCGAGTTGCTCATGCGCTTCCCGGCCAGCTTCTCGCCTTTGGCTTTGCCGTGCGGATTGTGGCCGAGCAGCTTTTGATAGGTGTTCACCACATCGGCATTGGAGGCTACCGCGTCGGCGGCGAATACGCGTCCGTCCTGGGCCACCACCTGAGTGACTTTCTGCTGATTCACTTCGATGCGCTCAACCGCCGTGTTCAGCTCCAGCGTGCCGCCCAAATCGGTAAACAGCTTCACCATGCCGTTGACCAGCGCCCCGGTGCCGCCGCGTGGGAACCAGACGCCCCATTCCCGCTCCAGGGCGTGGATCAGGGTATAGATCGCCGAGGTGGCAAACGGGTTGCCGCCTACCAGCAGGGAGTGAAACGAAAACGCCTGGCGCAAGTGGTCGTCCTGGATAAACCGCGACACCGCCTGGTAGACGTTCTCCCAGGCGCGTAGCCGCATCAACTGCGGGCTGACTTTGACCATATCGCTGATGTGCAAAAACGGCGTTGCGCCGAGCCGCAGGTAGCCCTCTTTAAACACCGCTCTGGAATAATCCAGAAAGCGGGCGTAACCCTGCACGTCCGCCGGGTTAAAGTCGGCGATTTGCTGCTGGAGTAGCGCCTGGTTATTGTTGTAGTCGAAGCGCTTGCCGTCCTCCCAGCACAGCCGGTAAAACGGATCGACCGGCAGCAGTTCGACGTAATCCTCCAGCCGCTTTCCCGCGCTGACGAACAGCTCCTCCAGCGCGCTGGGATCGGTGATCACCGTCGGTCCCGCGTCAAAGGTAAACCCCTGGTCGTGATAAACATAAGCGCGCCCGCCGGGCTTATCGCGCTGTTCCAGCAGCGTAGTCTGGATGCCCGCCGCCTGTAAGCGGATGGCGAGCGCCAGCCCGCCGAATCCTGCGCCAATCACCACGGTTTTTTTCATTATTTATTCCCTGTGTTTATCGCCGCCCGTAGCGCCCCGAAAACGGGGACGGGAGGCTTGCCTGTTAGTATTCGCGCTTTATCGGTCAGCGTCAGGTTACCGGCGTAGAAGCGGGCGATGGTGGCATCGGGTAAGCGATAAAATTTTTGCATCACCTGCCAGCGGCGATCCGCCTGGCCTGCCAGAAACAGCATCCGGTTGAGCAGGCGCAGGAATTTCTGGCTGCGCCACTGGCGGGTCGCCATCCCCTGAACCAGCCGGTGCAGGCCTGGCGCGTCGATACGATCCTGTTCAACGATGGCGTCGGCAAGCTGCGCCGCCAGCGGCAGAGAGTAGCCGGTGACCGCATGGAACAATCCGGCGCGCATCCCGGAACAGGGCTGGCTGGCGTGCAGCGGCGCGTCGCCCGCCAGCGTCAGCGGCAGGCAGCCGGTTTCTTCACGCAGCAGTTGCTCCAGTACCAGGCCGTGCTGTGCGGCGTACTGGCGGATGGCGTCGCGATAGGGTTCCGCCGCTAAGTCAGGCGCGTTGCTAAAGCGGGTGTCCTCAATCAGCAGCGTGTCGGGCGTCAGCGGCAGTAAATAGAAAAACCGGTAGGCGTTGTGCTGGGCCACGGTGGCATCCATCAACAGCGGGCGCGTTAAGCCGTGCGGCTCGGCAAGCCGCCACTCCTGTCCGACGAACAGTTGCCAGGCGCAGCGCCAGCCGGGCATGGCGCGCTGGCCACGCCCGTCAATCACCGCCCGGGCGCGCAGCGTGGTGCCATCGGCCAGTTTTACGCTGTCTGGCGTGACGGCAGCGACCGGGCAATTCAGCCACAGATTGTCGCCCAGCGCCTCGCGCAACCGGCTCGCAAAGCGGTCGGAGGTGACGGTGTAATAGGGCTGATCGATATCGCGCATCAACTCCGGGAAAATCACCTGATAACCGGGCCAGTGGTGGGCCACCAGTGGGGCGATCCATTGATGCTGCCCGGCGCTGAGATCGTGGTGATGAAACGACCAGGTATGGTTACCCCCCGGCGACGCCCCTTGTTCAAGCAACAAAATGTTCATTCGGGGATGGCGCTGTTTTAAACGCCAGGCGATCAGGCCGTTCGCCAGGCCTGCGCCCACTAAAATCAGGTCCAGGCTCATGGCTGCCCCGTCCCGCGATAAACCGGGCGTCCGGTGAGCAGTGCCTGTTCAACGAGAGCCGCCGCCCGCGCTGCGCCGCCCGCGTCACGCAACGCCTGGCTGGTCTCTTCCAGCCGTTTGCCCACGCCGTTATTGTCGTCCAGCAGCGCGGTGATCTCCCTGGCGATGGCTGAGGCCGTCGCCAGCCGGGAAACCCGTCGCCCCAGATTGTGATACGTCACCCGCGCCGCCACGGCAGGCTGATCGAACGCCACCGGCATCACCATCAGCGGGCGCCGGGCGGCAATGCCTTCCAGCACGGTGTTGAACCCGGCATGGCACAGAATCAGATCGGCGTTGAGAATAACGTCGCGTTGGGGAACAAAACGCTCAACGCGATGCGCGCCGTTACGGTACAGTCCGTCGGCCTGCGCGGCGTCCAGCCCGCCGCAGTGGGATATCGTCACTTCGACGCCCGCCAGATGGCAGGCCCGCGCCAGCGTGCGCAGCAGCGAATAGTGGTGTCCGTGCAGCGTGCCCAGCGTGGCGTACGCCACCGGCCTGGGATTGCGGAGCGGGGGCTGCGTCGCGTCCACCGACTGAAACGCGCCGATATAGTGAAAATGGTCGGGCAGGGCGCGGCGCGGGAAATCAAACGCCGCAGCGCCCTGGGCCACCTGGGCCAGCGGCGACAGGCAGTGATCCAGCCGATAGCGACCTGGCAATCCAAAGCGGCGGCTGTAATTGTCGATCACCCGGTAATGCGCCTGCATCAACCGGTCATACACCCGCTCGCTGCCTGCGTAGAGCTTGCGGGCCGCGTCATCATCGGCATAGTTGAAGGGCATCACCGGCAGCGGTAAGTCTGGTTCACGGTTGACGGGCAGGGCGCAGGCCGCTGACACGAACGGCAGCCCCAGATAGCTGCTGACCAGCCCGCCTGCCGGCTCCATCTGGTCGGCTATGACGCCGTCCACCTGCAAACGTTTTAACAGGCCCGGCAGCTCACGGCACAGCGCGTCGGTATGCCCGGCGAGCGTGCCGGCGATGCGGAAAAAGGTGCGCGCGGCAGGGTCGCGAAAGCGCTGCTGGGCTTCGCGAATCGCCTCCGGCAGCGGCGTACAGCCGCTGATGCGCGGATTATCGCGGGCGATCAGTTCCGGGCTAACAATAAACGTTAGCCGATGCCCTTTACCGCTCAGGTGCAGCGCCAGCGCTTCCATCGCCCGGATATGGCTGAATAACGGCGGTACGATAATGGCAAAATGGCTCATGTCAGCGACCGCACCAGATGATGTCAGCGCGTTTCAGTGCCTCCAGGCTAGGGCTGCCGGTGCAGAAACAGGCCAGTTTTAACTGATCGATGGTCAGGGAAAAACGCGCTACCACCGCCTGACTGGATTCGGTGGCGCTATCAAGGATCGCCGCTGCCTGTCCGGCGAGGCTGGCCCCGAGCCGTAGCGCTTTCGCCACATCAATACCGGTGCGGATGCCGCCGGAGGCGATCAGCGTGGCCTCCGGGTACGCCCCGGCAATTGCCTTAACCGCCTCGGCGGTAGGAATGCCCCAGTCGGCGAAGGCCATCGCCAGCGCCCGCAAGTGCGGATCTTCCGCGCGTTTGCCTTCAACCGCCGCCCAACTGGTGCCGCCTGCGCCCGCCACGTCAATGGCGCTGACGCCAGCATCAATCAGCCTGCCAGCGACGGTGGCAGAAATACCGGCACCCACTTCCTTGACCACGACCGGCACATCAAGATAACGCACCACCTGGGCGATGGCGTCGAGTTTGCCGGCCCAGTCGTGGTCGCCATCGGCCTGGAGCATTTCCTGCAAGGGGTTGAGATGGACAATCAGCGCGTCGGCTTCAATCATCTCTACCACCCGCCGTGCCGCGTCGATGCCTTTTTCACCCGCCAGCTGCGCTGCGCCCAGATTCGCCATCAGCGGAATGTCGGGTGCCAGCCTGCGCAGCGACTTGTCGATGCCGCTGTCAGACTTGCCTTCCAGGGCGATGCGCTGTGAACCTACGCCCATGGCAACCCGCAGCTCCTGGGCCGCTTCCGCCAGATGGTGATTGATAAATTTCGAGCGCTGCGCGCCGCCGGTCATGGAGCTTATCAGCAACGGCGCATTCAGGGTTTTGCCGAGAAACTGGCTGGATAAATCAATGGCCTGGTAATCAATTTCTGGCAGGGCGCAATGCACAAAACGCCAGTGTTCAAAGCCGGTGGATGTCCCCGTCACGTCCTGTGGAGAGTTAAGGATAATGTCCAGATGATCGTTTTTCCTCTGTACAATTCCCTGGTGTTTCAACGCCATGGTATTCCTCCAACCTGGCTGGTAAACGAGTGTCTAAAGGGGTTGATCAGGCGCTTTTCATGGCGGGTTTTTCTCCCGCCAGCGTAAGAGTTAACCAGGCGTGAATAAACTGGCGGGTTTCCTGCCCGGCCACGCACACGGCGGCCAGGTGTTCATTGGCGGAATGAAAATGGTGATAAACCCGATCGCAAACCCGTTCCCGGCCCAGCACGTTCACCAGCGTCGGCTTACCGGCATCTTTGTTGCGGTCTTTCCCGGTGGTGAAGTGAGAATCTGACAGGTCATCCAGCAGTTGAAACAGTTGACCAAAATCGGTGGCGAACGCCGATAACCGCTGGTGGGTGGCGTCGCTGGCGCTGGCGGCAAGGGCGATCACCTGCAACATGGCAATAAACAGCACCCCGGTTTTCAAATCGTTGGTGGCGGTAATGTCGTTGATATTCTGGGTGTGCCCGACGCCCGCGAGATCGCGAAACTGGCCGAGCACCAGCCCTTGTTCACCAACCGCATTCGCCAGCGCGCCCACCACGCGCGCTTTTTGTTCGCCGCTCAACCCGCTGGCGGCAGAGACCTGCGCGAAGGCTTTGGTCAGCAGGCCAATCGCTGCGAGGATCGCCACGCTTTCGCCATATTTTTTATGGATGGTCGGCTTGCCGCGCCGCATGTCCGCGTTGTCCATACAGGGGATATCGTCGAGGATCAGCGAGGCGCTATGGATCATCTCCACGGCGCAGGCCAGATCCAGCAGGGTCTTCTTTTCGCCCGGATACCCCAGGTCGTGCGCGATCAGCATCATCATCAGGGGGCGGATCCGTTTTCCTGGTCCTAAGACGCTCTCCTGCATCGCCATGCCCACTGCGGTTTTACTGTCGCAACTGTTCAGTAATCCGCTGAGGTGATGCTCGATAGTGCTTTTGATTTCGTGGACCGACACGCCACCGGACGGGGTGTTTTGATTCTCGCTCATTGATGAGGGACCGCCATGGAAACAGACTTGAGTATGTGTTTAACCGTAGACTGCGGCGCGGGGGTTCGCCAGTAATGCGGTGTACAAGTTTGTAACTTTACGATGTACAAGTTTGTAATCGCCAGGGCAGGCGGGATCGGGCCTGGCGTGTAAACAAAAAATCGCCATCTGACGTGTTGCCAGATGGCGATGCAAGCGTGCTTACAGCCCGCGTTGTTCCATCAGGCAGGCAAGGTCAATCAGGCGTCGGGAGAACGCCCATTCGTTATCATACCAGGCGAGGATTTTCACCAGATTGCCGCCGATGACCAGCGTTGACAGCCCGTCGATAATCGATGAACGGGCATCGCCCTGATAATCGCTGGAAACCAACGGCTCCTCGCTGTATCCCAAAATCCCCTGCAACGGGCCGTCGCTGGCGGCGGCGCGGAAGGCGGCGTTGACCTCTTCAGCGGTGACATTGCGTTTCAGCGTCACGGTTAAATCGACAATCGATACCACCGGAACCGGTACGCGCAGTGAATACCCGGTCAGCCGACCGTCAAGTTCCGGGATCACTTTGCCGAGCGCTTTCGCCGCGCCGCTGGAATAGGGAACAATCGACAGGGCAGCGGCCCGCGCGCCGCGCAGATCTTTTTCCGGCTGGTCATGCAGCGCCTGGCTGTTGGTGTAGGCGTGCGTGGTGTTCATCAGGCCATGTTCAATGCCAAATGTTTGGTGCAGCACCTGCGCCGCCGGAGCCAGTCCGTTGGTGGTGCAACTGCCGTTGCTGACCACAAAATGCTTCCCGGGATCGTACTGCTGATGGTTTACGCCCATCACCACGGTAATGTCGTCGTTTTTTGCCGGGGCCGAGATGATGACGCGCTTTGCGCCGCCGTGGGTAATGTGTACCGCCGCTTTTTCGCGTTCGGTAAAGAACCCGGTGGCTTCAATCACGATATCCACGCCAACGCTGCGCCACGGGATTTCCGCCGGATCACGTTGGGAGAACACTTTCACCGCTTTACCGTCGATGCGTAGTTCGCCTTCGCCTGCTTCGACCGCAAGCGGCAGGGTGCCCAGCAGGGAGTCGTACTTCAGCAGGTGCGCCAGGGTCTTGCTGTCGGTCAGGTCGTTAATCGCCACGATCTCGACCTGTTGATCTTTCAGGGCTGCCCGGAAGACGTTGCGCCCAATGCGGCCAAAGCCGTTAATGCCGATCTTTAACATAGTTACCTCCTGATGTGCGGTTTCTGCCATCAGGGTAGGCGTCAGGCGTAATGGCGTAAATGACAAAAAAGGATCACTTTACGCCAATTTGCGGCAGTGGAAGCGCTGGCGGTATTCGCCGGGGGTAAGGTGCAACTGTTTCTCGAAAATACGCCGTAGATTGATACTGCTGCCGAAACCGGTGATCTGTGCGATGCGCTCCAGGGTTTCGGTGGTTTGCTCCAGCCGGTCGCGGGCGGCGGCCAGACGGGCTTCGGCGACGTAGCGGGCAGGGGAGACGCCGGCTTCCCGGGTGAAAACGCGGGTGAAGTTGCGCGGGCTCATGGCGACGCGCTGCGCCAGATTTTCTACCGACAGATCCTCTGCGAGGTTCGCCAGGATCCAGGTTTGCAGCTCGCCCACTGGACCGTCATGCGCGGCCTGATCGAGCTTATAACGGCTGAACTGTAACTGCCCGCCGGGACGGCGCAGGTACATCACCATATCCTGGGCCACGTCCCGGGCAAGGGTAAAGCCGTAGTCCTCTTCCACCAGCGCCAGGGTTAAATCAAAGCCGGAGCTGACGCCACCGGAGGTCCACATCGGGCCATCCTGCACGTACAGCGGGCCGCTTTCTACTTTAACCTGCGGGTACGTTGCCTGTAGGGTTTCCAGCAAGCGCCAGTGGGTGGTGGCGCGGCGGCCATCCAGCAAACCCGCCTGCGCCAGCAGCATCGCGCCGCCGCAGATTGACGCCACGCGCCGTGCATGAGGCGCGGCCATGTGCACCCAGCTTGCTACCGCGTCGCGCTCGTCCAGATGGGTGCCGCGCCCGGTGATCATAATGGTGTCGCGGGCCTCGAACGGGTCCAGTTCAGTGAGGCGATGATCCGCCAGCAGGTTTAACCCCGACTGCCCGTGGATCACCTGGTGTGGCTGGGTCGTGGCGATAGTGATGCGGTAACGGGGCGCGCCGGACGAACCGGGATGCAGCCGGTTGGCCTGCATCAGGATGTCGGCAATACCGGCGGCTTCGAACAGCATGCCGCCATCAGGGACGATAATCAGGATAGTTTTCATGTCCTGAAATGTAGGCTTTTTACAAAATAAGTCAACCGGGCTGAGCGGCGGGCAGCCAGTTTGCGCCACCGCCCGCGGCTGGAAGGCGAGTCCGTTTAGCATAAAACGGTCAGCTTACTCCGGTGCCTGGCCTTCTCCCTGTTGGGAAGGCCATTTCCAGTTCTGCACCTCGGGCAGATCCTCGCCATGCTCACGCACGTACTGATGGTGAGCGGCGATTTTTTCCTGCAACACGTCAAGAATGGCGTCGGCTTTGCCCTGCAATGATGGAACCCGCAGGATCGCCGCCTGCGCCAGATGAAAGCGGTCCAGCTCATTCAACACCGTCATATCAAACGGCGTGGTGGTGGTGCCTTCTTCCATAAACCCGCGCACGTGGAAATTACGATGGTTGTTGCGCTGGTAAGTCAGGCGGTGGATCAGGCTCGGATAGCCGTGGAAAGCGAAAATCACCGGCTTGTCAGGCGTAAATATCACCTCAAAATCCTGCTCGCTTTTGCCGTGCGGGTGCTCATCCTGGGTTTGCAGCGCCATTAAATCCACCACGTTGACCACCTGAATGCGTAAATCGGGTAGATACTCGCGCAGCAAATCCACCGCCGCCAGGGTTTCCATGGTCGGCACGTCGCCCGCGCAGGCCATCACCACATCCGGGGATTCCCCTTGCGGCACCGTGCCCGCCCAGTGCCAGATGCCCATCCCGGCGGCGCAGTGTTCCGCCGCGTCGTCCAGCGTCAGCCACTGGGGCGCAGGCTGTTTACCGGCTACGATAACGTTAATCCGGTCCCAGGTTTTCAGGCAGTGGTCGGCGACGCACAGCAGCGTGTTGGCATCCGGCGGCAGATAGATGCGCACAATATCGGCCTTTTTATTCGCCACGTGATCCATAAAACCGGGGTCCTGGTGGCTGTAACCGTTGTGATCCTGACGCCAGACGTGCGAAGAGAGCAGATAGTTGAGCGATGAAATGGGCTCACGCCACGACAGCTTGCGCGTGATCTTCAGCCATTTGGCGTGCTGGTTAAACATCGAGTCGATAATGTGAATAAAGGCTTCATAACAGTTAAACAGGCCGTGCCGCCCGGTTAACAAATAGCCCTCCAGCCAGCCCTGGCACTGGTGCTCGCTGAGGATTTCCATCACCCGGCCATCCGGTGCCAGCTGTTCATCATAGGGTTTAAGCGGCTCCAGCCAGGTACGATTGGTCACGTTGAACACGTTGCTGAGGCGGTTGGATGCGGTTTCATCCGGCCCAAACAGGCGGAAGTTGTCCGGGTTGCGCTGGAAAATCCCGGCCAGATAAGCACCCAGCGCAGAAGTCGATTCGGCCTGGGTTTCCCCTGGCTTGACGACATCCGCGGCATATTCCCGCAATGGCGGTGTAACCAGTTCCCGGCGCAGGCGGCCGCCGTTGGCCCAGGGCGAGGCTCCCATACGCTTGTCGCCCTCAGGGGCAAGGGCACGCAGCTCAGGCTTCAGCGTGCCGTTCTCGTCAAACAGATCTTCTGGCTGATAGCCGCGCATCCAGCGTTCGAGGATCTGGCGGTGCTCGTCATTCTCGCGGCACGAGGAAATCGGCACCTGATGGGCGCGCCAGAAATCCTCGACCTTTTTGCCATCGACCGTTTGCGGGCCGGTCCAGCCTTTCGGGCTGCGCAAAATGATCATCGGCCAGCGCGGCAGTTGCTTTGGCGGATTGCCGCTGCGCGCCTGCTGCTGATACTGGTGAATGCTCTCCAGCGCCTTTTCCAGGGTTTCTGCCATCTGGCGGTGCATTTTCTCCGGTTCATGACCGCTAACGATGAGCGGCTCATAGCCGTAGCCCCGGAAAAGATGCTGTAAATCGTCATCGCGGGTGCGCCCGAGGATCGTCGGGTTGGCGATTTTATAGCCGTTAAGATGCAATATCGGCAACACCGCGCCATCGCGCGCCGCGTTAAGGAACTTGATGCCGTACCAGCTGGAGGCCAGCGGGCCGGTTTCCGCTTCGCCATCGCCAATCACGCAGGCGGCAATCAGCGATGGGTTATCGAACACCGCACCAAACGCATGGGACAGCGAGTAGCCCAGTTCGCCGCCTTCGTTGATGGAGCCCGGCGTTTCGGGAGCCGCGTGGCTGGGGATGCCGCCGGGAAAGGAGAACTGTTTGAACAATTTTTTCATGCCGTCAGCGTCAACGCTGATATCGGGATAGATTTCGCTGTAGCTGCCTTCAAGCCAGGTGTTGGCGACCATGCCGGGCCCGCCGTGCCCCGGTCCGCAGATATAAATCATATCGAGATCGCGCTGGCGGATAACCCGGTTCAGGTGCGCGTAGATAAAGTTCAGGCCCGGTGTCGTTCCCCAGTGCCCCAACAGGCGTGGCTTGATATGTTCGGGTTGGAGCGGCTCGCGCAGCAGCGGGTTATCCATCAGATAGATTTGCCCGACGGAGAGATAATTGGCGGCTCGCCAGTAGCGGTCGATTAACTGAACGTCATGGTCAGAGAGTGTTTGTGTCTGCGTCATGCTTTCTCCACGTTGTCATCGTTGTCGATTACGTAAGGTGCTGGCGCTCCTTAACAGAAATACTGATTCAAGCCTGGCATAGATCCATGGAAGGTCGGGCGTATAAGACTTTTCGGAGAGCAAAACAAAAAGCATGTTGTCGATTGCTGGATAAAAAAACACCCGTACAATAGTTCTCTCTTTGACGTATTTTTAACCGCGCCGGGCCCAATGATCCTGATTAAAACGATTTCACTCAGTCTTCTTTGCATCATCCTGCTTTCCCTTGTCGCCAGCGTCGGCCAGGCGATGTATCACCGCGATCCTGAGGCGCAGAGAGGGTGGTGGTCCGCCCGCAGCGATTCTGCCGGACTGGCGCCCGATCCGCGTAAAAATGCCGGTCTGGCGGTGGTGCAGGTCTACGCGGCACCGACCTGGGGCTGGAAAGGCGTGGTGGCGGTGCATCCGTGGATCATTTTCAAACGCGCCGGGGAGACCCAATACAACCGTTACGAGGTGATTAGCTGGGGATCGGGAGAGAAAGTCAGGCGTAATCGCAACTCGCCGGACGGCTACTGGTATGGCTCAAAACCCCGTTTGCTGGTGGAGCATCGCGGAGCAGAAGCACAAGCCATGATCCCGCAGATAGAAGCGGCGATTGCCTCTTATCCGTGGCCGGATAGCTATCGCGTCTGGCCGGGGCCGAACAGCAATACCTTTATCGCCCACATCGGGCGCGAAGTGCCTGCGCTGAAGCTGGATATGCCTGCCAATGCAATTGGCAAAGACTTCCGCTCGCTGCGTAATGTGATTGGCTTGCCGCCGTCAGGGCGTGGCGTACAGATATCGCTGCTGGGCGTTGCCGGAGTGACGCTGGGGGCGGAAGAAGGGTTTGAGGTGAATGTGCTGGGGCTAAATGTGGGCGTGGATGTCTCGCCGCTGAAGCTGAGGCTGCCGTTTATTGGCGGAGTCGGTCGGGACAATTTGCAGAAGCAGAGAGAGGGGGGCGAGGAGTAAATTACGTGCCGCCTGAGCGCCGTGAAATTCGCAAAACTCTACGGCGCGTTTGAAGGAAAAGAGATTTTGAACAACGCCGGGGAGATTGTGCAGCGTTCAGGGGAAAAATATATTGCCTGTCTGAGATAACGTCACAAACAGGCGTTACTCATTGCCCCACTGGTTGAGAAAATCAGCTATCTCATCGATACGGCCTTCATTAATCCCAGCCTCAACAGCCATCTCTTGCTGAGCCTCTTCGCTAATTTCCTCGTTATTCATCAGGCGGGTGATCAACAACTGGAAATAGTGCGCCAGGGCGTCGCGTTCGGGCTCAGAGACAGGCGTTTTTGTTTCTGTCGAGTACTCGTCGGCAATGTCATAAAATTTCAGTGGGATGGCAGGTGTCATAGTCATTTCCTTTTAGAAAGAAGCACAGGCTGGAGCATAGCATTTTTATGGGGATCTGCGGTGAGCCGATTATTGAACTTAGTGCTCCCTGTTAACAACGCGAGCCTGCTAAAATCAACGGATAAATATCCCTTTATGACAGGTTACCTCGACAATGGCTCTGATCCCCAAAAACTACGCGCGGCTGGAAAGCGGCTACCGTGAAAAAGCATTAAAAATCTATCCCTGGGTCTGCGGGCGCTGTTCACGTGAATTTGTTTACTCCAACCTGCGCGAACTCACGGTCCACCATATCGATCACGACCATACCAACAACCCGGAAGATGGCAGTAACTGGGAGTTGCTGTGTCTGTTTTGCCATGACCACGAACATTCGAAGTACACCGAAGCCGATCAGTACGGCACCACCGTGGTGGCGGGGGAGGATGCGCAAAAAGATGTTGGGGCAGCCACCTATAATCCGTTTGCCGATTTAAAGTCGATGCTCAACAAGAAATAAGAGTAAAAAAAATCCACGCCGACGCGTGGATTTTTTCATGCCCGCTAAAAAACTTAGACGTTGAACAGGAAGTTCATCACATCGCCATCTTTCACGATGTAATCTTTCCCTTCAGCGCGCATCTTGCCGGCTTCTTTTGCCCCTTGCTCACCCTTATAAGTAATGAAATCCTCATAAGCGATAGTCTGAGCACGAATAAAGCCTTTCTCGAAATCGGTGTGGATTTTACCGGCGGCCTGCGGGGCAGTCGCGCCAACCGGGATGGTCCATGCGCGGACTTCTTTCACGCCAGCGGTGAAGTAGGTTTGCAGGTTCAGCAGGGCATAACCGGCGCGGATCACGCGGTTCAGGCCAGGCTCTTCAATGCCCAGCTCGGCCATAAACTCTTCGCGGTCGGCGTCGTCCAGCTCGGCGATATCCGATTCCACGGCGGCACAAACCGGCACCACAACGGAACCTTCAGCCGCGGCGATTTCACGGACTTTATCCAGGTACGGATTGTTCTCGAAACCGTCTTCGTTAACGTTGGCGATATACATGGTCGGCTTCAGGGTCAGGAAGCTCAGGTAGCGGATAGCCGCTTTGTCTTCCGCCGTCAGGTCCAGCGCGCGCAGCATCCCGGCATTTTCCAGGTGCGGAAGGCATTTTTCCAGCGCCGCCAGCTCGGCTTTAGCGTCTTTGTCGCCGCCTTTGGCTTTCTTCTGTACGCGGTGAATGGCGCGCTCGCAGGTTTCCAGGTCAGACAGCGCCAGCTCGGTGTTGATAACGTCGATATCTTCCGCCGGGTCAACTTTACCGGCTACGTGAATGATATTGTCGTTTTCGAAGCAGCGAACCACGTGGCCGATGGCTTCGGTTTCACGGATGTTGGTCAGGAACTGGTTGCCCAGGCCTTCGCCTTTGGATGCGCCTTTCACCAGGCCCGCGATATCCACGAATTCCATGGTGGTGGGCAGAATGCGCTGGGGCTTAACGATTTCCGCCAGTTTGTCGAGACGCGGATCGGGCATTGGAACCACGCCGGTGTTCGGCTCAATGGTACAGAACGGGAAGTTAGCCGCTTCAATACCGGCTTTGGTCAGCGCATTGAACAGAGTGGATTTACCGACGTTCGGCAGGCCGACGATACCGCATTTGAATCCCATGGTTTAGATCACCTTAATTGCTTGTTTATCATTGAGTTAAAACAGGCTCAATGACTGAAAATAAATAACTTTGCCTATTATACATGTAACAGGCGTTATTCGGGGCGTATTTCACCCCGTCGCCCGATAAAAAGCCGTCTATTGCGCCTTAAAGGCGTGCAAACGGTTAGTGGCTTTGGTCAGACCTTCTTTTAACCAAATCTCGGTGCAACGCGCCGCTTCGTCTACGGCGTCATCAATTAATTTCTGCTCGGAGGTGGGCGGTTTACCCAGCACAAATCCAACAACTTTGTTTTTATCGCCGGGATGACCGATTCCCACGCGCAAACGGTGAAAATTCGGGTTATTCCCCAGCTTGCTAATGATATCTTTCAGGCCGTTGTGCCCGCCGTGGCCACCGCCTAATTTAAATTTGGCCACGCCAGGCGGCAGATCTAATTCATCGTGGGCCACTAAGATTTCATCCGGCGCGATGCGGTAAAAGCCCGCCATTGCCGCGACCGCTTTGCCGCTCAGGTTCATAAAGGTCGTCGGGACCAGCAGTCGCACATCTTCTCCGGCAAGAGACACCCGCGAGGTGTAGCCAAAAAATTTGGCTTCTTCTTTCAGCGGCGCGCGCAGGCGTTCCGCCAGTAAATCCACATACCATGCCCCGGCATTATGGCGGGTCGCCGCATATTCAGCGCCGGGGTTCGCCAGGCCGACAATCAATTTTATCGTCACGTTGTTATTCCAGTTTGCCCGTAAATCGCCAGGTAGTTTACTTCGCTCAGGTCATGATGACAAAGCGGCACGATCGGTGGCCTGATAGTATTGAATAATAACTATACTGAACCATTAGAATTTCATGCAGTTCAGCAAGTTATATGTCAAGATTTGTGAGCTCAGGCGCGTAAATGTGATCCCAGGCGCAACAGAGAACCATAACTGTTGTCTATACTTTACACACAAGGAATGGGGATATTCCCACACACCCTTTCGTTCCGGAGGTGACATATGAAACGCAAAAACGCTTCGTTACTCGGTAACTTTCTTATGGGGTTGGGCTTAGTTGTCATGGTTGTTGGCGTCGCGTATTCCATCCTGAATCAGTTGCCTCAGCTAAACCTGCCACAATTTTTCGCCCATGGAGCGGTATTAAGCATCTTTGTCGGGGCCGTTCTCTGGCTTGCTGGCGCACGCGTTGGTGGGCATGAACAGGTTTGCGACCGCTACTGGTGGGTGCGCCACTTTGATAAGCGCTGCCGCCGCGACGAACATCGTCATAGCTAACTCATCAATTTTAAAAGACGGCTCCGCAGGCGGGGCCGTTTTTTTGCTTCAACAGCCATCAGGCGCACTGATGCAGGCGCAGCGGCCCGCATCAGCGTAACGATTACAGCTCGGCGAGTGCCGCCTCGCGGTCAGGAAAGAATGCCAGACGCCCAGGGATCGGCTTGACGTGGGCGCGGGCAAGGGTGCGCAGCGGCTGGAATTCCAGATGGCAAATGCGCAGCTCGCAGCCTTCCGGCAAACGGGCGATAAAGCGTTGCAGGGCGTCCAGCCCGCCGGCATCCAGCACCGGCACCGCATCCCACTGCATCACGATGATGCGTTTCCCTTCGGCCTGCTGCATCAGCGGGCCAAATACCCCTTCAGCCGCCGCAAAGAACAGCGGACCGGTAACGCGCACCGCCAGCACATCGTCCGGCACCGTGACGTTGAGCGGCGCGAGGCGCGTCATGCGCGCGACCCGGCGCATAAACAGCAGCGAGGCCAGCACAATGCCGACGCTGATCGCGATCACCATATCGAACAGCACGGTGAGCGACATACACAGCAGCATTACCAGGATGTCGTCTTTCGGCGCATGGCGCAGCAGGCTGACCACTTTGTGGGCCTCGCTCATATTCCACGCCACCATCAGCAGCAGCGCCGCCATAGCCGACAGCGGCAGCCAGGAGAGCAGGGGAGCCAGCGCCAGCAGCGCCATAATCACCAGCAGCGAGTGGATCACGGCGGCTACCGGCGAGGTGGCCCCGGCGCGCACGTTGGCGGCAGAGCGGGCAATCGCCGCCGTGGCGGTGATCCCGCCAAAGAACGGCGCAATCAGGTTGCCCAACCCCTGACCGATCAGTTCGCTGTTGGCGTTATGTTTGGTGCCGGTCATGCCGTCGAGCACCACCGCGCACAGCAGCGATTCAATCGCCCCAAGCATCGCCATGGAAAACGCGGCGGGCAGTAGCGCCTGAATGGATGACCAGCTCAGGGTGAAACCGGAGTCGGGAATATTCCACGGCAGCATCAGTTGCGGCAGCAGTTGCGGAATGCCGCTGCCCTGGGTGCCGTCCGCCAGTACGTAATGGAAGCGGGAACCGATGGTGGCGACGTCGCCGCCGAGCATATTCACGGCGGCCATTACCGCACAACCTGCCAGCAGCGCAGGCAGATGTGGCGGCAGGCGAATGCCGAAGCGCGGCCAAAACACCAGTACGCCGAGAGTCACAATGCCGATGGCCGCATCGCCCATGTTCAGGGTCGGCATCGCCATCACTAACGCGCCGACCTTCTGTAAATAGTGTTCCGGCACGTGCGCCATTTCCAGGCCAAAGAAGTCTTTGATCTGCATGGTGGCGATGGTGATACCAATACCGGAGGTAAAGCCCAGCGTCACGGACAGCGGGATATATTCAATCAATCGGCCAAAGCGCGCCAGGCCGAACAGCACCAGAAATAGCCCGGAAATCAGCGTCGCCATTAACAGGCCCGCCAGCCCGAACTGCTGGGCCACCGGATAAAGGATCACCACAAAGGCGGCGGTAGGGCCGGAAACGCTAAAACGCGAGCCGCCGCTTAAGGCAATGACGATCCCGGCGACGGCGGAGGTGTACAGGCCGTACTGGGGCGCAACGCCGCTGCCAATGGCCAGCGCCATCGCCAGCGGGATAGCGATAATCCCGACGGTGATCCCGGCAATTAAATCGCGGCTAAAGCGCGACGCGGTGTATTTCTCCCGCCAGCAGGCGTCGATGAGGGCGCGAAATGGCAGGAAATGGGCGATTGAAGATGTTTTCACTGTGTTTCATCCATGAGCGCATCATCTGTTGAGTGTATGTCAGATGAAGGAGGCATTAGTCATACAAATACATCATGCAATAAAAAAAACCCGCCGCAGCGGGTTTCTGAACGCATGTCTATCAATGTTCGAACATTGCAGAAATAGATTCTTCGTTGCTGATACGACGAATCGCTTCTGCCAGCATGCCGGAAAGGGTCAGGGTGCGAACTTTTTCCAGCGCTTTGATTTCCGGTGCCAGCGGAATGGTGTCACATACGATGAACTCGTCGATCACGGAGTTCTTGATGTTTTCCACTGCGTTGCCGGAGAAAATCGGGTGGGTTGCGTAAGCGAAGACGCGTTTCGCGCCGCGCTCTTTCAGCGCTTCTGCCGCTTTGCACAGGGTGCCGCCGGTATCGATCATGTCGTCAACCATTACGCAGTCGCGGTCAGCCACGTCGCCGATGATGTGCATCACCTGGGATACGTTAGCGCGCGGACGGCGTTTGTCGATAATGGCCATATCGGTATCGTTGAGCAGTTTAGCGATAGCGCGAGCGCGCACCACACCGCCGATATCCGGGGAAACCACGATCGGGTTGTCGAGGTTTTTCTGGATCATATCTTCGAGCAGAATCGGGCTGCCGAAGACGTTGTCTACCGGCACATCAAAGAAGCCCTGAATCTGTTCTGCGTGCAGGTCCACCGTCAGAACGCGGTCTACGCCGACGCTCGACAGAAAATCAGCAACCACTTTTGCGGTGATCGGCACACGCGCGGAACGCACGCGGCGGTCCTGGCGAGCATAGCCAAAGTACGGGATCACAGCGGTAATACGGCCTGCGGAAGCACGACGCAGGGCATCTACCATCACAACCAGTTCCATCAGGTTGTCGTTGGTGGGGGCACAGGTGGACTGGATGATGAAAATATCACCACCGCGTACATTTTCATTAATTTGTACGCTGACTTCGCCGTCGCTAAAGCGACCGACAGCAGCGTCGCCGAGGGAAGTGTACAGGCGGTTGGCAATACGTTGTGCTAGTTCCGGGGTGGCGTTACCAGCAAAAAGCTTCATATCAGGCACGAGAAGAACCTCAGGCATGCGTCCAGTGGTGGATGACGACATCAATGCGGGTGAAGCTCGCCATCCAGGCGGTGTATTTAAAGAGCATGGCGCAACATCTGGAACAGGGTGACGTTGTCACCATTACTCAGTATGCCCGGAATTCCTGCGCTATTCGTCAACAACTACGTCAAGTGCTTGATGCAGCGGAGAGCGGTTAACTCCCCTGGCGACAAAGCCATGCAGCCATTCCGGGGCTTGTTTAAGCACCTGGCGAGCAGCGGATTCTGTGTCAAATTCAGCAAATACACAGGCCCCTGTGCCAGTCAGGCGCGACGGCGCGTATTCTAACAGCCAGGAAAGCGCGGCATCAACCTTACGAAAACGTTTTCTTGCGATAACCTCGCAATCATTGCTGAATTCACATTTTAGTAACGCTTCCAGGCTGCGTTTCGGGGTGTTTCGCGGTAAATCCGGATCGCCGAAAATCACCGGCGTGGAAATGCTCTCGCCGGGGTGCGCCACCAGATACCATTTTTCAGCCGGTTCAACGAAGGTCAGCAGTTCGCCCACGCCCTCAGCGAACGCGGCGCGGCCGCGCACGAATACCGGCACATCCGCACCCAGCGTAATGCCGAGCTGCGCCAGCTGTTCATCGCTAAAGCCGGTTTTCCACACATGGTTCAGCGCCACCAGGGTTGTCGCGGCGTTGGACGACCCGCCGCCCAGCCCACCGCCCATCGGCAACTGCTTATCGATAGCGATATCCGCGCCCAGCGGGCCAGTAAAACCGTTGTCGCGCGCATGGGCCGCCAGCATCCGCGCGGCGCGGACGATCAGATTATCTTCATCCGCCACGCCGTCCACCGGGGTCAGCAGACGGATCTGGTCATCATCGCGCGGATCGATTTCCAGGGTGTCGCCGTATTCAAGAAACTGAAACAGGGTCTGGAGAACGTGATAGCCGTCGGGGCGACGGCCAGTGATATATAAAAACAGGTTCAGTTTTGCAGGAGAGGGCCAGCGACGCATTATTTCACCGTCCAGCTATCCATCTTCAACTTGATGCGCTGATCGCCTTCGCGCAACTCCATATTAGCGGGCAGCGCCGGCTGGGTATTGGTGTCATAACTGCCGTAGGTCACGGTCCAGTTTTTGCCGTTCTGGCTGTAATTCACTTCGCGCAGGCGGTAGTTTTCATCCAGTTTGTAATCCGTGGCGTCGCCCGGGATCCCTAAAATCCACTGGCGCAGGCTGTTGAGCGGGATCGGCATCCCGGTCAGCTTGCCGATCATCTCTTCGGCGTCGGTCGCGGTATAACGCTGGCCTTTGTTATCCACCAGTTGTACCACGCCCGGCTGCGCGTTCAGCTCCAGCTCGGTGCTGCCCAGCGGGTTGGTCAGCAGCAGGCGATA
Source organism: Atlantibacter sp. (assembly GCF_032062175.1). Lineage (NCBI taxonomy): Bacteria > Pseudomonadati > Pseudomonadota > Gammaproteobacteria > Enterobacterales > Enterobacteriaceae > Atlantibacter > Atlantibacter sp. The sequence goes on along the minus strand of NZ_DAMBQK010000023.1, from coordinate 38,892 downwards.
GCGGTCCTGGCCAGTTTGCTGCCAGAAAAAGCGCGCATACACTTTTTGCCGGTCAGAAAGATAGGCGAACGAGCCGCGCGTCTGGTACTGGGAAATCTTCGCGACCTGCTGCTGATGCTGCTGCCACTGCGGAGAATCGGGGCTTTTGCCCGGACCTTTTGGCGTTGTCACGGCACACGCCGTTAAGATCAGGCTTGCCAGCGGTAAAAGACGGACGAACGGGAAAGGGGAGCGAATCATGGTGGCGGCAAATCCTTGAAAGTAGGTTAGCTTGATAACCTTTCATGCTAGCTGTCAGCGAGAAATGCGTCTACGGTCAAGTTATCTTAAATGATCGGTTCACCGATTGATTCAAAAGAGGTCGCTCTCTTTTATTGACCCTGCTCATCCTGTATGATGCACCAGGTTCAACCTTATCAACGCTGGTACTATTCCCGCACACATGACCCTTTTAGCACTCGGCATCAACCACAAAACGGCTCCGATTTCACTGCGAGAACGCGTTACGTTTTCGCCGGAAACGCTCGACCAGGCGCTGGAAAGTCTGCTGGCGCAGCCGATGGTGCAGGGCGGGGTGGTGTTATCCACATGTAATCGTACCGAACTCTATTTAAGCGTCGAGCAGCAGGACGATCTCCACGAACGCCTGGTGCGCTGGCTGTGCGATTACCACCAGCTTGATGAAGCCGAAGTGCGCAACAGCCTGTACTGGCACCACGACAATGACGCCGTCAGCCATCTGATGCGCGTTGCCAGCGGGCTGGATTCGCTGGTGCTCGGCGAGCCGCAAATTCTCGGCCAGGTCAAAAAAGCGTTCTCGGATTCCCAGCGCGGGCATACCCAATCCAGCGAACTGGAGCGCATGTTCCAGAAGTCGTTCTCCGTGGCCAAACGGGTGCGTACCGAAACCGAAATTGGCGCCAGCGCGGTATCGGTGGCCTTCGCCGCCTGTACCCTGGCGCGGCAAATCTTTGAATCGCTCTCGAAAGTCACCGTGCTGCTGGTCGGCGCGGGGGAAACCATCGAACTGGCGGCGCGTCATCTGCGCGAACACAACGTCTCGAAAATGATCATCGCCAACCGCACCCGCGAGCGCGCCCAGCGTCTGGCGGATGAAGTGGGCGCCGACGTTATCGAACTCAGTGAAATCGACGAACGCCTGAAAGACGCCGACATTATTATCAGTTCCACCGCCAGCCCGCTGCCGATCATCGGTAAAGGCATGGTGGAGCGCGCGTTAAAAGCCCGCCGCAATCAACCGATGCTGCTGGTGGATATCGCGGTACCGCGCGACGTAGAGCCGGAAGTGGGCAAACTCGCCAACGCCTATCTCTACAGCGTGGACGACCTGCAATCGATCATTCAGCACAACCTGGCGCAGCGCAAAGCCGCCGCCGTGCAGGCTGAAACCATCGTCGCCCAGGAAGCCAGCGAATTTATGGCCTGGATGCGCGCCCAGGGTGCCACCGAGACCATTCGCGAATACCGCAGCCAGGCCGAACAGGTGCGTGACGATCTCACTGCCCGTGCCATTGCTGCGCTGCAACAAGGCGGCGACGCCGAAGCCATCATGCAGGATCTTGCCTGGAAGTTAACCAACCGGCTGATCCATGCGCCAACCAAATCTCTCCAGCAGGCCGCCCGTGACGGGGATGACGATCGCCTGCATATTCTGCGCAACAGCCTTGGGCTGGAGTAGCACAACAATACATATAACAAGGTGAAACACCGCCTATGAAGCCTTCTATCGTTGCCAAACTAGAAGCCTTGCAGGAGCGCCACGAAGAAGTTCAGGCCCTGCTTGGTGATGCTGCGACTATCGCGGATCAGGATCGCTTTCGCGCGCTCTCCCGTGAATACGCACAGTTGAGCGATGTATCGCGCTGTTTTTTGCTCTGGCAACAGGTTCAGGAAGACATCGAAACGGCACAAATGCTGTTGGATGACCCGGAAATGCGCGACATGGCGCAGGAAGAATTAAGCGAAGCGAAACAGAAAAGCGAACAGCTTGAGCAGGAATTACAGGTACTGCTGCTGCCGAAAGATCCTGATGATGAGCGCAACGCGTTTGTTGAAGTGCGCGCCGGAACCGGCGGCGACGAAGCCGCGCTGTTTGCCGGCGATCTGTTCCGCATGTACAGCCGCTACGCCGAATCGCGCCGCTGGCGGGTCGAGATCATGAGCGCCAGCGACGGCGAGCATGGCGGCTATAAAGAAGTGATCGCTAAAATCAGCGGCGACGGCGTCTATGGCCGGTTGAAATTCGAATCCGGCGGCCACCGCGTCCAGCGCGTACCGGCTACCGAATCCCAGGGCCGTATCCATACGTCCGCCTGTACCGTGGCGGTAATGCCGGAACTGCCGGAAGCCGAGCTGCCGGACATTAACCCTGGCGATTTGCGTATTGATACGTTCCGCTCCTCGGGCGCGGGCGGCCAGCACGTTAACACCACCGATTCCGCGATCCGTATTACCCACTTGCCGACCGGCATTGTGGTGGAGTGCCAGGACGAACGCTCCCAGCATAAAAACAAAGCCAAAGCGCTGTCGGTGCTGGGCGCGCGTATCCATGCGGCGGAAATGGCCAAACGCCACCAGGCTGAAGCGTCAACCCGCCGCAACCTGCTGGGCAGCGGCGATCGCAGCGATCGCAACCGCACCTATAACTTCCCGCAGGGCCGCGTAACCGACCACCGCATCAACCTGACGGTGTACCGTCTGGATGAAGTGATGGAAGGCAAACTGGATATGCTGATCGAACCTATCGTCCAGGAATACCAGGCCGATCAGCTCGCCGCACTTTCCGAGCAGGACTAATGGAGTTTCAGCACTGGTTACGGCAGGCCGCCGCACAGCTTATTAATAGCGAATCGCCGCGTCGTGACGCGGAGATCCTGCTGGGCCTGGTAACCGGCAAAGCGCGCACCTTTATTCTGGCGTTCGGCGAAACGCCGTTAACCCAGGCGCAGTTGGCTGAGCTTGACGCGCTATTAGCCCGGCGCGCAGCGGGGGAACCCGTCGCGTATCTTACCGGCGTTCGGGAATTCTGGTCGCTGCCGCTGAGGGTTTCGCCGGCTACGCTGATCCCGCGCCCGGACACCGAATGTGTGGTAGAGCAGGCGCTGGCCCGCTTGCCCGCTGAACCCTGCCGTATTCTCGATTTAGGTACCGGCACCGGCGCGATTGCGCTGGCGCTGGCCTCCGAGCGCCCGGACTGCCGGGTGGTTGCGGTGGATAACGTGCCAGACGCGGTGGAGCTGGCGCAGCGTAACGCCGCGCGCCTCAACATCGCCAATATCGACATCCGGCAAAGCGACTGGTTTAGCGCCGTTCAGGGCCAGCGCTTTCAGCTTATCGTCAGCAATCCTCCTTATATCGACAGCGAAGATGCGCATCTCCAGCAGGGCGACGTGCGGTTTGAGCCGCTGTCTGCGCTGGTGGCGCAGGATTCTGGCCTGGCCGATATCGATTTTTTAATTCGTGAAGCGCGGGCTTACCTTGAACCCGGCGGCTGGCTGGTGCTGGAGCACGGCTGGCGGCAGGGCGAGGCGGTGCGCGCGTTGTTTCATCAAGCAGGATTTATCGCAGTAGAAACCGGTCTGGATTATGGCGGCAATGAACGCCTGACCATGGGACAAATAACATCACAGGAGTAAGTCATGGCAACGTATTTTGCGCTTAAGCACGTGCATATTCTCACCGCTTTCCTTTCTGTTAGCCTGTTTATTCTGCGCTACTGGTGGCAATATCGCGATTCAGCCATGTCGACCAAACGCTGGGTGCGGATTGTCCCGCACGTTAACGACACGCTGTTGCTGGTAACGGGTGTGGCGCTGGTGATGATCACCCATTTCTACCCATTCACCCCTCAAGGCGCATGGCTGACTGAGAAGCTTTTTGGCGTTATCATCTATATCGTTTTAGGTTTTATCGCGCTGGGCAAACGCCCGCGTAGCCAGCAGGTGCGCTGGATAGCCTTTCTGCTGGGCCTGGTAGTCATTTACATTGTGATAAAGCTGGCTACCACCAAAATACCGTTATTGGGGTTTGTATGAAGTCGTTAGCCGATTTCGAGTTTAATAAAGCGCCGTTATGTGACGGCATGATTCTGATTTCGCAGCTGATCCGCGAGGACTTCCCGACGAAGGACGTTTACGATCGGCTGCAATCGCTGGTCGCGCTCGCCCGGGAAGAGATCAGCGGCGGGCTGCACCAGGATATCCAACTGGAAAAACTGCTGGATCTGTTTTACGGCGAGTGGGGCTTCCAGGATTCCCGGGGCATTTACAAGCTGTCCGATGCGCTGTGGCTGGATAAAGTGCTGGAAAACCGCCAGGGCAGCGCCGTTGCGCTGGGGGCGATTTTGCTGTGGGTTGCCGAACAGCTGGATATCCCGCTGATGCCGGTGATTTTCCCGACCCAACTGATCCTGCGCGCCGACTGGATGGATGGCGAAATGTGGCTCATCAACCCGTTCAACGGCGAAACTCTCGACGAACATACGCTGGAAGTGTGGCTGAAAGGTAACATCAGCCCGGTGGCGGAACTGTTCGTGGACGATCTCGAAGAGTCCGAAAACGCTGAAGTGATCCGCAAGCTGCTCGACACCCTGAAAGCGGCGCTGATGGAAGAGCGGCAGATGCTGCTGGCGCTGCGCACCAGCGAGGCGCTGTTGCAGTTCAATCCGGAAGATCCGTACGAAATCCGCGATCGCGGGCTGATCTACGCCCAGCTTGACTGCGACCATGTGGCGTTGACCGATCTGAGCTACTTCGTCGAGCAGTGTCCTGAAGACCCAATCAGCGAAATGATCCGGGCGCAAATCAATTCGATTTCTCACAAACAGATTACCCTGCATTAATCGCAGCACGTTTCTGATTTACACCTGATAAGGCGAACGTATGAAACAAAAAGTGGTGAGTATTGGTGATATCAACGTAGCGAACGATCTGCCGTTCGTTCTCTTCGGCGGTATGAACGTTCTGGAATCGCGCGATCTGGCGATGCGCATCTGCGAACATTACGTCACCGTGACCGACAAACTCGGTATCCCTTACGTATTCAAAGCCTCCTTTGATAAAGCGAACCGCTCGTCGATTCATTCTTATCGCGGGCCGGGCCTGGAAGAAGGGATGAAAATCTTCCAGGAGCTGAAACAGACCTTTGGCGTGAAAGTCATTACCGACGTTCACGAAGCCTCCCAGGCGCAGCCGGTGGCCGATGTGGTTGACGTGATCCAGCTGCCGGCGTTCCTCGCTCGTCAGACCGATTTGGTCGAAGCGATGGCGAAAACCGGCGCGGTGATCAACGTGAAGAAACCACAGTTTGTCAGCCCAGGCCAGGTTGGCAACATCGTTGACAAATTTATCGAAGGCGGCAATGACAAGGTGATCCTGTGCGATCGCGGCAGCAACTTCGGTTACGACAACCTGGTTGTGGATATGCTCGGCTTCAACGTGATGAAGAAAGCCTCTGGCAACTCGCCGGTGATCTTCGATGTCACCCACGCACTGCAATGCCGTGACCCGTTTGGCGCGGCATCCAGCGGACGTCGCGGCCAGGTGACCGAGCTGGCGCGCGCCGGTATGGCGGTCGGCATCGCCGGTCTGTTTATCGAAGCGCACCCGGATCCAGCCAACGCGAAATGTGACGGCCCGTCCGCGCTGCCGCTGGCGAAACTGGAGCCGTTCCTCAAGCAGATCAAAGCGATTGACGATTTGGTTAAGAGCTTCGATGAGCTGGACACGGAAAACTAATTTTCCGCTGTGATAAAAAAATGCCCTGCAAATTTGCAGGGCATTTTTGTTTTCGCGGTCAGGCGAATATCGTCATCAGATAGGCGGCGAACAGCGCCAGATGCGCGGTGCCGTTAAGGACATTGGTGCGCCCGGTGGAGAACGAAATCTGGCACAGCACCAAAGAGGCCAGCATCACGATCATTTCTGGCGCGCCGAGACCGAAAATCAGATCGTTGCCGGTCAGGATCGCAATCAGCGTCACCGTCGGCACGGTCAGCGAGATGGTCGCCAGTACCGAGCCAAAAAACAAATTCATCGCTCGCTGCACCTGGTTATTCATCACCGCTTTAATCGCGCCCAGCCCTTCCGGGGAGAGGATCAGCAGCGCCACCAGGAAGCCGGTAAACGCCACCGGCGCATTCAGCGTGGTCAACAGCGACTCCAGCGGGCTGGCGTTCATTTTGGTCACGGCAATCACCGCAATCAGGTGCACCACCAGCCAGGCCGCGTGCCATACGTTGCTGTGCGCGGACGGCTTACCGTGGTGCGGGTCATCGCCTTCATCTTCATGCTCATACACAAACAGGCTCTGGTGGGTTTTGGTCTGGATGATCAAAAACACCCCGTACATGGCGGCAGAAATCAACGCCACCAGAATCGACTGGCCGACCGTAAAGTTGGCCTCTGGCAACGCCATCGGGAACACCAGCACAATCACCGCCAGCGGAAACAGGGCAATTAAATACTGCTTAATGCCGAACAGATTGACATGCTGCGTAGCGAATTTACGCCCGCCCAGCAGCAGCGCAAAGCCGACCAGGCCGCCGGTGACGATCATGATGATGGAATAAAGGGTATCGCGCATCAGGGTTGGCGCGGCATCGCCGGTCGCCATGAGCGCGGAGATCAAACTGACTTCAAGAATAACCACTGAAAGGCTGAGGATCAGCGAGCCGTAAGGTTCGCCCAGGCGATGCGCCAGAACATCCGCGTGGCGCACCACGCTAAATGCGCTGCTCAGGATCGCGACAAGCGCCAGCGCATTGATGCCGATAACCACTGGCAGCGACTGGCTGGCCCCCCAAAATGCCAGCACCGCCAGTGCTATCACCGGGAAAATGAGAGAGGACTCCTTATGGCGGGTTTTCACCGCCTCTTGTACTGTTTTTGTCATCTTATAACTCCAGAGAAGCAGGTTTTATCATTATAGTCATTGTGAGAAAGGTCACTAAAATAGCAAAAAACCGCATGGTCACCGGGAATATTTACGAAGTTTTACGGCCTGCGGTAAAATTTTTCCTCAGAAGGGGATAAACCGCTATCTTGTTTAGAATCCATTTAACTAACAATGAATTAATGAGAAGCTTCTGACATTTATCCCATAACCTGGCAAAACCGTACGTCCTGGCCCACACTTTGAAGTTGTCCCTGAAAAGAGAGGTTTGTATGCCGTATAAATCACGTAGCGACTTACCCGAAAACGTCACCAACGTACTGCCAGCCCACGCCCAGGATATCTACAAAGAAGCGTTTAACAGCGCCTGGGATCAGTATAAAGATGCTGACGACCGGCGCGGTGACGCCAGCCGTGAGGAAACCGCGCACCGCGTGGCGTGGGCGGCTGTAAAACATGATTACCAAAAAGGTGACGATGAAAAGTGGCATAAGAAAAAATAAATCCACTGCTAATTAATTGATAACCCTGGGCGTTGCGTCGCCAGCGCCCCACAAAATGTCTTCAAATCTCCGAAATTGTGCCAAATCAATTTTTCAACTCTTGCCAGCGTTGGGTTAATTGCCTATCGTCACAGCATAATTGCTTTCGAAATGAACAGCAGACAGGGCAAGAGGGTGTCAGGGAAGAGTGGCAGTGGTGGAGGTATGAAGTGCTAACACGTGATTTCTTAATGAAAGCGGATTGTAAGACGGCTTTTGGAGCCATTGAGGAATCGTTATTGTGGTCATCTGAGCAGCGCGCGGCATCCCTTGCGGCGACGCTGGCCTGTCGGCCTGACGATGGCCCGGTATGGATTTTCGGTTACGGTTCGCTAATGTGGAACCCGGCGCTGGAGTATGACGAGTCAGCCACCGGCACGCTGCCGGGCTGGCACCGGGCGTTTTGCCTGCGCTTAACCGCAGGCCGCGGCACCGCCTGCCAGCCGGGACGGATGCTGGCGCTGAAAGAGGGCGGTCGCACCACCGGCGTGGCGTATCGCCTGCCGGAAGCGACGCTCGATCAAGAGCTGGAGCTGCTGTGGAAGCGTGAAATGATCACCGGCTGCTATCTGCCCACCTGGTGCAAACTGGCGCTGGACGATGGCCGTACCGTCAACGCGCTGGTGTTTATTATGGACCCGCGCCACTCGCTGTATGAATCCGACACCCGCGCCGCGATCATCGCCCCGCTGATTGCCGCCGCCAGCGGCCCGCTCGGCACAAATGCCCAGTATCTGTTTTCACTGGAGCAGGAACTCGACAAGCTGGGGATGCGCGACCCGACATTAGATGAACTTATTAGTGCGGTTCGCGCGTTGCAGGCACCCCAGTCCGACGCTCACTGGCAACCGGGGTTTGCATAAACTCAGGCGGGAACGTAGCTGATGGAGTGATCCAGCGACTGGCTGTGACTGTCGATCAGCACGTTCCAGGTACCGCTGTAGGGAACGGTAAGATAAGCGTGCTTGCGGTTTTGCACGCTTAAAATATCCGCCGTACTGCTGGCTGCGCCTTTGGCGCTCATCAAATGAATGTGACAAGAATCAGAACAGCGTACCACCACCGTATCCCCGCCAAACAACGTCAGACTCGTTTTTACCATCGCCATCTCTTTACCCTCTGCCATAAAAAAGACTACCCCAGGACGTGACTCTGTTCACAAATCACGCTTATGCATAACACCAAAGAGGGGGGGCGCAGATGCTGACTTTGATCAACGAATTTCATAATCATTAAACTTTAGTTATAAATTCCCTCAAAGCATTCAGCGCTGGCAGGTTTGCGCGTGATAAATCAACAAACGAGGCGGGAAATTCTGGAAACGGGCGGCGCGTTCAGCCCGCTATTTCGCGGCGGGGTGCCGAATCGCGTTAATAGTTTGGAAACTGCCGCAGCGGGGCGCATACGGCAGCAGGCAATCAGAAGGTCAGGACTTTATCTGCCGCCAGCGTCCACTGGGCCAGTTCTACCAGCGTGCCAATCTCCACGCCATCAATCAGCGGCAGCCCGGAAACGCCGCGCCCGTCGGTACAGGTCTTACACAGCTTCACCGGCACGTTCTGCGCGGTGAGGATCTCCAGCATCTGCTGAATATTGTAGCCTTCCGCCGGTTTCTGGCCGCGAATGCCCGCCGTCACCGCATCCGACATCAAAAACAGTTTCAGACTCAGATCGTCCTGCTGCTCACGCAGGGCGATAGCCAGACGCAGGCTGTTAAACAGCGACTCACTGCCGTAAGCCGCCCCGTTAGCGATAATCACGATATTTTGCACGTTGACTCCTTTGCCGTTTGGGCATGGTTATTGCTTTGTTAATTGATGACCAGAGTAAAGCGGTAATGACTTCGGGAGTATGACATGAATCAACAGGCGCCACGCCCACAATCCGCGCTGGAATGGTTTCGCTATACCCGTCGCCAGCAACAGCAGCAGTTACAGCATCTTGCCCGGCTGGGGGAGTTCGCCACATTGATTAGCCAACTGGTGCACGCACTCCAGCGCGAGCGCGGCGCGTCCAACGTCTGGCTGTGCTCCAGGGGCGCGCTGTTTGGCACGCAATTGCAGCACAGCGCCCAGCAAGTGGATGACGCTCTTGCCGCTTTCCAGCGCTGGCTGGCCGAACATCACGCCCTGATGAACGGCAACGCGGCGGCGAAACTGGCCTGCGCATTGTGGTTTCTGGAAGGGTTAAGCGCGTTACGCGAAGAGATCCTCGCTGCGCGTATCACACCGGAGCAGGCCATGGACCGCTTTATCCGCACCGTTCAACCGCTTATGGAGATTATCCCGGAAGCCAACGACACCCTGAGCGATCCGCAGGTGGCCCAGGCGTTGACCGCGCTGTACAGCCTGATGCAGGGCAAAGAGTGGGTCGGGCAGGAACGGGCGGTGGGGGCGATTGGCTTTACCCGCGGCGAGTTCGACGCCGCGCTGCGCCAGATGCTGGTGGACCGTATCGACGCCCAGCAGCACAGCTTTTCCACCTTCCTGTCGCTGGCTGGCCCCTCTAAGGCGGCGACGTTTCGCGAGACTGCTGAGGCGACCCGGGATATCGAACAGATGCGCCGCGAGGCCTGCACCCGCATCCCGGCCAACCCGCACTCGGCGGCGCGCTGGTTTGCACTCCAGACCGAACGTCTGGACGCGCTGCGGCTGATTGAAACCCGGTTAATCGACACGCTTTCCGCCGCCGCGCAACTTTCGTTACAACATACTTTAGATGACTCGCACACCAGCGAAACGGCGCTGGCCGCGTGGGTAGTGCAGCAGAGCAGCGCCAGGGTCGCGCCGGTGGAACGTCATCTGCTGCCGCTGGTGCGCCAGCAGGCGCGCGAGCTGGAAAAACTCAGCCGTGAACTCACTTCGCTTCAGGAAACGCTGGAAGAGCGCAAAACCATTGATAAAGCCAAAAGCCTGCTGATGAGCCATCAGGGCATCAGTGAAGAACTGGCCTGGCAACAGCTTCGCAAGCTCGCCATGAACCAGAACCAGCGGATGGTGGATATCGCCCGTTCTCTGCTGCTCAGCGCCTCGCTGTGGCAGCTAACGCCAAAGCGTTAGCTGCACACCCGCGGGGCAGAGCGTGACAGCTTATGGTGCGCTGGCTCACAAAAAAGCGCTGAAACCCCGGCAAAAGCGGTGCAAATTCCTGGCACAGCAATTGCAAAACCTTAACTGACCACAACACAAAACGCAGAGAAGCCAACGGCGGCTTCCCGGCGATGAGGATAAAGGCGTCCCGCAATGTTCACGCATTGTTGGACGCCTTTTTTATTGGAGCAGCCATGAGCGAAACACAACGAGGGCTTTCCCGCCGCCGCCTGATTCAGGCGGGAGCCACACTGGGCGGCGTATTGATGATACCGGGGCTGGCGAGCAGCGTCTGGGCAGCCGGCTCTGACCAGCCGGAGCGCCAGCAGGTAAACGTCGGGTTTATCCCGCTGACTGACTGCGCGCCGCTGGTGATGGCGTCGGTGAAAGGCTTCGACGCCCGCTATGGCATCAAACTCAACCTCAGCAAAGAGGCGAGTTGGGCGGCGGTGCGCGACAAACTGGTGTACGGCGAGCTGGACGCCGCGCACATCCTTTACGGGATGGTATACGGGCTGGAGCTGGGCATCGCCGGGAAAAAGCAGCCGATGGCGAGCCTGATGACCCTCAACAACAACGGTCAGGCGATCACGCTTTCTACCGATCTACTGGACAAAGGTGTGCGCTCGCTGGGGGATCTGCCGGGTTATCTGCGCCAGTCCGCGCCAGGCAGTTACACCTTCGCCCACACCTTCCCAACCGGCACCCACGCCATGTGGCTCTATTACTGGCTGGCCTCCGAAGGCATCAATCCGTTCACCGATGTGCGCACCGTGGTGGTGCCGCCGCCGCAGATGGTGATGAACATGCGCATCGGCAACATGGTGGGCTTTTGCGTCGGCGAACCCTGGAACGCCAGGGCGATTAACGACCGCATCGGTTTTACCGCCGCCACGACCCAGGATATCTGGCCGGATCATCCGGAAAAAGTGCTCGGCTGCCGTCATGACTGGGTGGAGCAAAACCCGAACACCGCGCGGGCGCTGGTTTCCGCCACGCTCGACGCGGCGCGCTGGATTGACGCCAGCGATGACAACCGCCGGGAAACCGCACAGGTACTGGCAAAACGCGCGTACCTGAATACCAAAGCGCAGTACCTCACGGGCCGGATGCTTGGCGACTACGACAACGGCGCGGGCCGCCGCTGGCAGGACCGCCACGGAATGCAGTTCTTCCGCGATGGCGAGGTCAGCTATCCGTGGCTGTCGGATGGCATCTGGTTCCTGACCCAGTTCCGCCGCTGGGGGTTATTGAAACAGGAGCCGGATTATCTGGCCATCGCCCGGCGCATCAACCGTACCGACATTTACCAGCAAGCCGCCAGCGCCACCGGCGTCAACCTGCCGAAAGACGCCATGCGCAGCAGCCGTCTGCTCGACGGCAAAATCTGGAACGGCGCGGACCCGGCGTCTTACGCCGCCAGCTTCGACATCTCGCATCAGGGGAGCAATGCATGAAACAGCAAATTGTGACGCATAGTGACGTTGTCACGTCAGAAATCATCAGCGCCGAGGTCATCGCACTGCCGCCGGTGCAGGTGCGCAAACGCCATCCGGCCCTGCGCATCGCCGCCAACCATCTGGCGCAGCGTCTGCTGCCGGGGCTGCTGGGTTTAGGGCTGGCGCTGGTGGCCTGGCAACTGGTGTCGATCAACAGCAAAGGCTTTCCCGGCCCGCTCAGTACTCTGGATTCCGCGCTGACCCTGTTCGCCGACCCGTTTTACCGTGAAGGGCCCAACGATCAGGGCATCGGCTGGAACGTGCTGGCATCCTTACAGCGCGTGGCTATTGGCTTTGGGCTGGCGGCGCTGGTGGGCATTCCGCTCGGCTTTTTGACTGGACGCTTCGTATTCTTCGCCCGGATGTTCGGCCCGCTGATTGCGCTACTGCGCCCGGTCAGCCCGCTGGCCTGGCTGCCCATCGGGTTGCTGCTGTTCCAGCGCGCCGAACCGGCATCCAGTTGGACCATTTTCATCTGCTCAATCTGGCCAATGGTAATCAACACCGCCGACGGGGTGCGCCGCATCCCGGACGACTACCTCAACGTAGCGCGGGTGCTGCAACTCTCCGAATGGACGGTGATGCGCCGCATTCTGTTTCCGGCGGTGCTGCCGGCGATGTTAACCGGGGTGCGCCTGTCTATCGGCATCGCCTGGCTGGTGATTGTCGCCGCCGAAATGCTCACCGGCGGCCTGGGCATCGGCTTCTGGATCTGGAATGAGTGGAACAATCTCAACGTCGAAAACATCATCATCGCCATCGTCATTATCGGCGTGGTGGGGCTGATGCTCGAGCAGGCGCTGCTGTGGCTGGCGCGTCGTTTTAGCTGGCAGGAAAAATAAGGAGCGCACCATGAAACCGATTATTCAGGTCCAGAACGTCAGCCAGCGTTTCGCCACCCAGGGCGGTGAGTTCCTGGCGCTGCAAAACGTGAGCTTTGATATCGCCGCCGGGGAAACCGTTGGGCTGATTGGCCATTCCGGCTGCGGCAAATCCACGCTGCTTAACCTGATCGCGGGCATCACGCTGCCCAGCGAAGGCGGGCTGCTGTGCGATAACCGCGAAATCGCCGGGCCGGGTCCGGAGCGCGCGGTGGTGTTCCAGAACCATTCCCTGCTGCCGTGGCTGACCTGCTACCAGAACGTGGCGCTGGCAGTGGACCACATCTTTGCCCGCACCATGAGCCGCGCCGAGCGTAGTGAGTGGATCATGCACAACCTCGAACAGGTACAGATGGGCCACGCACGGGATAAACGCCCCGGGGAGATTTCCGGCGGCATGAAGCAGCGCATCGGCATTGCCCGGGCGCTGGCGATGAAGCCGAAAGTGCTGCTGATGGATGAGCCGTTCGGCGCGCTCGATGCCTTAACCCGCGCCCACCTTCAGGATGCGGTGATGCGCATCCAGCAGGCGTTGAATACCACCATCGTACTGATCACCCACGACGTGGACGAAGCGGTGCTGCTGTGCGACCGGGTGCTGATGATGACCAACGGCCCGGCGGCCACGGTAGGGGAAATCCTTGATGTGACGTTGTCACGACCGCGCAACCGGGTGCAGTTGGCGGACGATCCGCACTACCACCAGTTGCGCCAGCAAATCCTCCATTTCCTGTATGAAAAGCAGCCCAACGCGGCGTGAGGAGCGGGCGATGACGACGCAACTGGTGATTGTCGGTAACGGCATGGCGGCGGTCCGGCTGGTGGAGCAACTGCTGCAACTGGCCCCGGCGCGCTATGCCATCACGCTGATCGGCGACGAGCCGGGCGTGGCGTATAACCGCATTTTGCTGTCTCCGGTGCTCGGCGGCGAGAAAACCGCTGCCGATACCACGCTCCACCCGCTGGCGTGGTATCAGGCCCACGGCGTGACCGTGCTGAGCAATGAAAAGGTGCTGGCGGTGGACGTCGCTAACCGCACCGTTACTACCCCGCGCCAGCAACTGCACTGGGATGAATTAGTTTTCGCCACCGGTTCTGTGCCGTTTATCCCGCCGATTAACGGTCATCAGCAGCCGCACGTCCACGCGTTTCGCACCCAGGGAGATGTGGAGGCTATTTTGCGCCATGACGGCCCGGCGGTCGTGCTCGGCGGCGGGCTACTGGGCGTGGAAGCCGCCGCGGCGCTGGCCCAGCGCGGTATTCCGGTGACGCTGGTGCATCTGGCAGCCCGGCTGATGGAACAACAGTTGGATGAGCAGGCGGCGCGTCTGCTGGCAGAGCGGCTGGAAGCGCGCGGTATTCACTGTGTGCTGGGCCAGACGTTGACCGACATAGGCGCGCAAGGCGTGACGCTGAGCAACGGCGCAACGCTCCGGGCTGCGCGGGTGGTAATTGCCACCGGCGTCAAACCCAATATCTCACTCGCCAGCGCGGCGGGCGTGCCCTGTAACCGGGGAATTCTGGTGGATGGACAACTGCAAACCGCGCTGCCGGGCATCAGCGCTATCGGCGAATGCTGCGAATTTAACGGCGCGCTTTGGGGCTTAGTCGCCCCGTGCCTGGCCCAGGCCGACGTACTGGCCGCCCGATTAGCGGGCCAGCCGCAGGGCGATTTTCACTACCAGCCGCGCGGCACGCGCTTAAAAGTCACCGGTATCGATTTGTTCAGCGCGGGTGACATCAACCCCACGCCCGCATGCCAGACCCTCACCAGTTTCGACCCATTAAGCGGTCACTACCGCCGTGTGCTGGTGCGCGACGGCAAACTCTCGGCGCTGCTGATGATGGGCGATACCCACGCCGCGTCGCGCCTGATGAACCAGTTCCAGCAGCCGGTTGAACCCCACGCCGGGCTGCTTTTTGATATTGACCAACCGCAGCCGCTAGCTGCAGGAAGCGATGAAATGAGCAAAGCGACATTAGTGGTTATTGGCCACGGCATGGTAGGCCACCATTTCCTTGAGCAGTGCGTCAATGCCGGGCTGCATCAGCAGTACCAGATCATCGTGTTTGGCGAGGAGCGCCACGCTGCCTATGACCGGGTGCATCTGTCGGAGTATTTCGCCGGACGCAGCGCCGACTCGCTTTCCATGGTTGACGGCGATTTCTTTGCCCGCAGCGGCATTGAGCGACGTACCGGTTGCCGGATTGTCGATATCGACCGCGAACGCCAGGTGGTGCGCGACGCCGAAGGCCGGGAAACCTGCTGGGATCGGCTGGTGTTGGCAACCGGCTCCTGGCCGTTTGTACCGCCCGTGCCGGGCCATCAGCAGCCGGGCTGTTTTGTTTACCGCACCCTGGATGACCTGGATGCCATCCGCGAGCGGGCGAAAACCGCCACGCGCGGCGTGGTGATCGGCGGCGGGCTGTTGGGCCTTGAAGCCGCTAACGCCCTGAAACAGCTTGGGCTGGAGACGCACGTCGTGGAGTTCGCGCCGAACCTGATGGCGGTGCAGCTCGATTCTTCTGGCGCGGCGATGCTACGCCAGAAAATCAGCGCCCTTGGCGTCAGCGTACACACCAGCAAATCCACCAACGCGATCCGCGCCACGGAGACCGGGCTCGCGCTGGAGTTTGCCGATGAACAGAGCCTGGAAACCGATTTAGTGGTGTTTTCCGCAGGTATCCGCCCGCAGGATGCGCTGGCGCGCCAGGCGGGGCTGGCGCTGGGCGAGCGCGGCGGCATTGTGATTGACGACCGCTGCCTGACCAGCGATCCGCGCATCAGCGCTATCGGCGAATGCGCCCTGTGGCAGGGCAAAATTTTTGGCCTGGTCGCACCCGGCTATCAGATGGCGCGGGTGGCGGCGGCGAATCTCAACGGGGAAAATGCGCAGTTCAGCGGCGCGGATATGAGCACCAAACTCAAGCTGCTGGGCGTGGAAGTGGCCTCGTTTGGCGATGCGCATGGCGCGACGCCCGGTGCGCAGAGCTATCAGTGGACCAACGGCCCGGCACAGACCTATAAAAAAATCGTGGTCAGCGCGGATAACAAACGCCTGCTGGGCGGCGTACTGGTAGGCGACAGCAGCGACTACGCCACGTTATTGCAAATGATGCTTAACGACATGGCGCTGCCCGCTCAGCCGGAAACCCTGATCCTGCCCGCCAGTTCCCCCAGCGCCGTGAAAGGGCTGGGCGTGGCGGCGTTGCCCGACAGCGCGCAAATCTGCTCGTGCCATAACGTCAGCAAAGCCCAGATTTGCCAGGCGGTGAGCGACGGCGCAACCCACCTCGACGCACTGAAAACTTGCACCAAAGCCGCTACCGGCTGCGGCGGCTGTAGCGCGCTGGTCAAACAGGTGCTGGATTATCAGCTTGAACAGCAGGGCGTGGAGGTCAAAAAAGATATCTGCGAGCACTTCGCGTACTCGCGCCAGGAGATTTATCACCTGGTGCGTGTCAACCATATCCGCAGCTTTAACCAGTTGATTAGCCGCTACGGGCGCGGCCACGGCTGTGAAATCTGCAAGCCTTTGGTGGGTTCGGTACTGGCATCGTGCTGGAACGAGTATCTGCTCAAGCCCGGTCATTTACCGTTGCAGGACACCAATGACCGCTATTTCGCCAACATCCAGAAAGACGGCACCTACTCGATTGTGCCGCGCATGCCCGCCGGGGAAGTCACGCCGGACGGGCTGATCGCCATTGGCGAGATCGCCAAACGCTACAACCTTTACAGCAAAGTCACCGGCGGGCAGCGTATCGATCTGTTTGGCGCGCGGCTGGAACAGTTACCACCGATCTGGCGCGAGCTGGTGGCCGCCGGGTTTGAGACCGGCCACGCCTACGGGAAATCGCTGCGCACCGTGAAATCCTGCGTCGGCTCGACCTGGTGCCGCTACGGCGTGCAGGATTCCACCGGGCTGGCGGTGGAGCTGGAGCATCGCTACAAGGGGCTGCGCGCGCCGCACAAAATCAAAATGGCGGTGTCCGGCTGTACCCGGGAATGCGCCGAAGCCCAGGGTAAAGACGTGGGCGTGATCGCGACCGAAAAGGGCTGGAACCTGTACGTGTGTGGTAACGGCGGCATGAAACCGCGCCACGCCGATCTGTTCGCCAGCGATCTGGATACCGCCACGCTGCTGCGTACCGTGGATCGCTTCCTGATGTTCTATATCCGCACCGCCGACCGGCTCCAGCGCACCAGCACCTGGATGGATAACCTGGAGGGCGGGCTGGCCTATCTTCAGGCGGTGATTTTGCACGACAGCCTCGGCATCTGCGACGAGCTGGAGCGTGAAATGGCCCTGGTCATTGAGAGCTACCAGTGCGAATGGCAAACCACGCTCAACAGCCCGGACCGGCTGGCGCTGTTTAAAAGCTTTGTTAACAGCGATACGCCGGATGAAGCGGTGCAGCGCCAGATCCTGCGCGATCAGCCGCAGTTGGTGAGCGTACCGCAGCAGCAGGAGGCCGCATCCTCATCGCGTCTGTGGCAGGAAGTGTGCCGCCTCGATGAGATCCCGGCGGATGCGGGTATTGGCGCGCGGCTGGGCAACATGCAGATCGCGCTGTTCCGCTTTAACGATGCGGTGTATGCCCTGGATAACCGCGAGCCGGACAGTGACGCTAATGTACTGTCGCGCGGTATGCTCGGCGACGTCGCCGGGGAGCCGGTGGTGATTTCCCCGCTCTACAAACAAAAAATTCGCCTGCGCGACGGCTGTTTCCAGGGCAGCAGCCAGCAGGCGGTACGCGCCTGGCCGGTAAAAATCGAGGCCGATAAAGTGTGGGTCAGCAGCCAGGCGCTGATCCTGCGCGCGGAGGCGTCATGAAAACCCATACCACCTGTCCATACTGCGGGGTCGGCTGCGGCGTGGTGGTGACCCAAACCCCGGACGGCAGCGTGAGCGTAGCGGGGGACCCGGATCATCCCGCCAACCTGGGGCGGCTGTGCGTGAAAGGCGCCGCGCTGGGAGAAACCCTGGGATTAGCCGGGCGGCTGCTGGAGCCGGAAGTCGATGGGCAAACCGCTTCATGGGATCACGCGCTGGATGCCGCCGCCGGGCAACTTGCGGAAATCATCCACCAGCATGGCCCGCAGGCGGTGGCGTTTTACGCCTCGGGCCAGTTACTGACCGAGGATTACTACGCCGCCAATAAGCTGATGAAAGGCTTTATCGGCAGCGCCAATATCGATACCAACTCCCGGCTGTGCATGTCCTCGGCGGTGGTGGGCTACAAACGCGCATTCGGCGCGGACGCGGTGCCGGGCAATTATCAGGACATCGAAACCAGCGACCTGGTGGTGCTGGTGGGGGCTAATGCCGCCTGGGCGCATCCGGTGCTGTATCAACGGCTGACGGCGGCAAAAGCGCAGCGGCCAGAGATGAAAGTGGTGGTGATCGACCCGCGAACAACCGCCACCTGCGATATCGCCGACCTGCATCTGGCGCTGAAACCCGGCAGCGACGCCGGATTGTTTAACGGGCTGCTGAACCTGCTGGCGGGGCAGATCCCGCCGGAGAGCTTCGACGGACAACAGCCCGCGCTGGATGCGGCGGCAGCGTGGACGCTGGATCGGTGCGCGGCGTTTTGCGATCTGCCGCGTGAGGACGTGGCGCGGTTTTATGACTGGTTTATCAGCGCCGATCGCGCCGTGACGCTGTACACCATGGGCATCAACCAGTCGTCCAGCGGCAGCGACAAGTGCAACGCGATCATTAACGTCCATCTGGCGAGCGGTAAATACGGGCGTGCAGGCTGCGGACCGTTTTCGCTGACCGGGCAGCCAAATGCCATGGGCGGGCGCGAAGTGGGCGGGCTGGCGAACCAACTGGCCTGCCATATGGGATTTAACCCGCAGGATATCGCCCGGCTGGGGCGTTTCTGGGGCAGCGAGCGCATCGCTGAAACGCCGGGGTTGATGGCGGTGGAGCTGTTTGAGGCGATTTATCGCGGCGAGGTGAAAGCGGTGTGGATCATGGGCACTAACCCGGCGGTGTCATTACCCGACAGCGACCGGGTGCGCGAGGCGCTGCGCCGCTGCCCGCTGGTGATCGTCTCTGAAGTTTCCCGGCAAAGCGATACCGTCGCCTTCGCCGATATCGCTTTCCCGGCCCAGGCGTGGGGGGAGAAAAACGGCACCGTGACCAACTCCGAACGGCGGATTTCGCGCCAGCGGGCGTTTCTGCCCGCGCCGGGCAATACCCGCCCGGACTGGTGGGTCGTCGCCCAGGTGGCGCAGCGCCTCGGGTTTAGCGACGCGTTTAGCTGGCAGCATCCGGCAGCGATCTTCAGCGAACATGCCAGGCTGTCGGGCTTTGAAAACCACGGCTGCCGGGCGTTTGATATCAGCGGCCTGGCGTCGCTGAAGGTGGAACAGTGGGAGGCGTTGCAGCCTGTCCAGTGGCCGGTCACCGCCGACGCGCCACAGGGAACGGCGCGGCTGCTGGCAACCGGGAAGGGCTGGCATCCTTCCGGGCGATTACAGCTGGTTGCCGTTAATCCGCAAAACGCCCAGGCGCACATCACCGCGCACTATCCGTTACTGCTCAACACCGGTCGGATCCGCGACCAGTGGCACACCATGACCCGCACCGGCAGGGTGCCGCGCCTGATGCAGCACCAGCCGCTGCCCTGGGTGCAGATCCATCCCGATGACGCGGCGCAACAGGGTATTAGCGAACAGTCGCTGGTGCGGCTCTCATCGCCGCGCGGCTGGGCGCTGGGTTATGCCTGCATCACGCCCGACCAGCGCCCCGGCGAGCTGTTTATGCCGATGCACTGGAATAATCATTTCGCCAGCCAGAGCCGGGTCAACGCGCTGGTGGCGTCGGTGGTCGATCCCCATTCGGGGCAGCCGGAGAGCAAGCAAACAGCGGTGCGCCTTCAGCGGGTCAACGCGCCGTGGCAGGGATCGTTGTTTAGCCGACACGCGCTGGAGATACCCGGTTCGATCATGTGGTGGCGGCAGGCCGCTGGCTGGAAACTGGCGGCGAGCACCCAGGACGTTAGCTGGCTTGAAAGCCTCGCCGGGCGCGAAGGCTGGCAGTTACAGTACGCCCAGGGTGACACGTTCGTGCATCTGCTGGCCTGGCAGGGATCGGCGTTGCAACTGGCGCTCTATCTTAGCCGCCATGAAACCGTGCTGGATGAGCCAGCCATTGTCGCCAGTTTTGACGCGCCGATGACCGACCCGGCCCAGCGCCATCAGCTACTGGCGGGGGGCGGCGCGCAGCAAACGCCGCGCGGGCGCACGGTATGCAGCTGTATGGGGGTGAGCGAAACCGCGATTTGCGCAGCTATCGCGGCAGGCTGCAACACGCCCGCCGCGCTCGGCAAGCAGTTAGGCTGTGGCACGCAGTGCGGTTCGTGCATCCCGGAATTAAGGACGCTGATAGCCGCCTCACTGACCAAAGCGACCCACTAGCCCGGTGGCCGCCAGGGCATGGCCCTTCAGTGCCGCCAGCAATTCCTCTTTGGTCATGCCCGCGTTGAGATTAGGGTCCATATCGGTGGCAATCAGGGTAAAGGTGTAGTGGTGCGCCCCGGTGCCGGGCGGCGGGCAAGGGCCGTACCAGGTGGGGGTGCCGGGGCTGTTTTTCCCGCCGGTAAAACCCTCTTCTTTGACCAGCGCATTGGCGGCAAAGCCGGTGGTCGAGGACGGGATGTTATAGGCCACCAGATGGGTGACGCCCAGGCCTTTTGCGCCCTCGGGGTCATGCATAATCAGCGCGTAGCTTTTCGTGCCGGTGGGCGCGTGGCTCCACACCAGCGCCGGAGAGGCGTTTTCGCCGGTGCAGTTGGGGTTATCTTTGGCGTTACCGGCGAATTTTTTTTGCAGCATCGCGTTATCGGCGAAATCCGGCGACTGAAGAATAAACAGGCTGTCAGCCTGGGCTACGGGCATCGCTAACCCTGACAGCAAACAGAGTGCTGAAAACAGTGATTTTTTCATCGGGGGATCTCACACGGCCTGGATGCATTAAGCGTAGCGCAGGCCAGGGGAATACGTTTGAGGATAATCTGGAAATGACGCCTGCGGCGACCAAAACCGCCAGGGTTAACCGATTCGCGGTTTAGCCAGGCGCAAAGCTTAGCTATCATTACCCGATGGCGTTGTATAAATCACTCTTCACCCCCCTGTTTTTCAGCCTCCTGTTTACCGGAGGCGCGCAGGCCGTTCAGGGCCGCGATACCCGGCAAGCCGCCAATCCATTCGATAATAGCCAGGACACACTGCCGGATCTCGGTATGACGCCCACGGGCAACAGCAGCGAGAAGCATCTGGCGGAATTCGCCAAATCCTTCGGGGAGGCCAGCCAGACTGATAACGGGCTGGGCATCAGCGAGCAGGCGCGCGCCTACGCTTTCGATCAGTTTCGGGAAGCCGTCAGCGAACGGGTGGCGCGTGAGGCGCAGTCGCTGCTGTCGCCCTGGGGCCAGGCGGAGGTGGATTTGCAGGTCAACGATGCGGGAGAGTTCACCGGCACGCGCGGTTCGCTGTTTACGCCGCTTATTGACCGCGACGCCGGGCTAACCTGGAGCCAGCTCGGCGTCAGCCAGCAGAGCGAAGGGCTGACCGGCAACGCCGGTCTTGGCCAGCGCTGGCGCACCGGCGACTGGCTGCTGGGCTATAACACCTTCTACGACACCCGCTTTGATGACCATTTGCAGCGCGCCGGGGTCGGCGCGGAAGCCTGGGGCGAGAATTTGCGCTTTTCTGCCAATTATTACCAGCCGATCGGCAGTTGGCGCGACAGCAGCGCGGTGCAGGCCCAGCGTTTCGCTCAGGGCTACGACCTGACTGCCCAGGCGCGGTTGCCGTTTTACCGGCACATCAATACCCGCGTCAGTTTTGAGCGCTACTTCGGCGATCGGGTGGATCTGTTTGATAACGGCAATGGCTACCACGATCCGCTGGCGGTGAATGTGGGGGTGAGCTATACGCCGGTGCCGCTGGTGACGATTGACGCCCAGCACAAACAGGGTGAAAGCGGGGTGAGCCAGAATAACCTCGGCCTGAAGCTGAACTACCGCTTCGGCGTGCCGCTCAGTAAACAGCTTTCCGCCAGTGAAGTGGCCAACGCCACCTCGCTGCGCGGCAGCCGCTACGACGGCGTGGTGCGCAATAATCTGCCGGTAGTGGAGTATCGCCAGCGTAAAACCCTGTCGGTGTTTCTGGCGACGCCGCCCTGGACCGTGAGCCCAGGCGAAACCGTGGCGTTAAAGCTCCAGGTGACTAGCGTTCATGGCATCAAACGGCTGACCTGGCAGGGCGATACCCAGGCGCTGAGCCTGACCGCGCCGCCTGATGAAAACAGCATCGACGGCTGGACCCTCATTATGCCCGCCTGGAACAGCCAGCCCGACGCCACCCACCGCTGGCAGTTGTCGGTCATCGTGGAGGACAACAAAGGGCAGCGGGTGACGTCGAATGTCATCGCGCTGCAACTCTCGCCGCCGGTGGAACTCAACGACGACAGCCGCACGTATCCGCTGCTGCCGGACGAATAATCAGAAAATACGTTCCTGATGCACCCATACCGCGGCTTCGACGCGGGATTTCAGCTTCATTTTCTTCAGCAGATGCTTCACGTGCACTTTGACCGTACTCTCGGTGATGTCGAGACGGCGGGCGATCATTTTATTCGGCAGTCCCTGGGCAATATGCTTAAGAATATCGCGCTCGCGCGGCGTCAGTTGAGTCACGTCGCGATCCGAGGTGGCGCGGTTGGCGCGCAGGCTGGCGGCCAGCACCGGGGTCAAGGCTTCGCTTAACACCATCTCGCCCGCCGCCGCCTGGTGCAGCGCTTTCAGCAGCTCTTCCGGCTCCATATCCTTCAGCAGATACCCGTCCGCGCCGCGTTTCAGCGCCGTCACCACGTCTTCTTCATGGTTGGAGACGCTAAACACCACTACCCGGCCAGAGAGCGCTTTTTCGCGCAGGCGGTCGAGGGTTTCCAGGCCGTTCATACCGGGCATATTGAGATCGAGCAGAATCAGATCGGGATCGAGAGATTCCGCCATTTCGATACCCTGCTCGCCGCTCCCGGCCTCGCCAACGACGGTAATGTCCGTCGCCATGCTGATCAGCTGTTTTACGCCGGTACGCAGCATGGGGTGATCGTCAATTAACAGAATCGTTGCCGGTTCCTGATTACTCATGGACTTCTCCTCGGGCAGATAATTGGGGCGTATCGGGGATAAAGGTCACCACCACTTCGGTGCCTCCGGTTTCCCGCCGCCGGACCTGACAGTCACCGCGCAGGCTTTGGGCGCGGTCACGCATAATAATTAAACCATAGTGGTTAGTACGTTCGGCGTGTTCCGGCACACCGCAGCCGTTATCGGCAATGACCAGCCTGACCTGATTATCGTTCAGGGTCGCGGTAACGCTAATTTCGCTCGCGCCTGCATGTTTCAGCGCGTTGCTCAACGCTTCACGGGCGATTTGCACCAGGTGAATAGCCTGATGTGCCGGGACCAGGCGCGGCGGTAGATGATAGTTCAGCGCCACCGGGAAACCCAGCCGGGCGCTAAATTCCTGACAACTGCCTTCCAGCGCCGGGCGCAGGCCCGGCTCGGTAAGCTGGAGCCGGAACGTTGTCAGCAGTTCGCGCAATTGCCGCCAGGAGGTGTTCAGCTCATTGCGGATTTGCGCCAGAATCGACTGGCTCTGCTCCGGCAGGCTCTCGCCCTGCATCTGCAAACAGCTGACCTGCATTTTCATACATGACAACGACTGAGCGATGGAGTCATGCAGTTCCCTGGCGATGGCGGCGCGCTCTTCCATCACGATAAGCTGCTGCTGGCGATCCTGCTGGCGCTCCAGCGCCAGCGACGAGGTGATTTGCTCCACCAGCGTGTCGATAAGGTGCTGCTGATCCTGATTCAATGCCGATTTTTCCGGGAGACGCGCCAGCAGCAGGCCGTAGCGCGTTAGCCCGTCGGCCAGCCGCCATTGCAACGTCGCATCGCTAAGCTCGCCTTTGATCCGTTCGCGCGGGCACAGGGTGCAGCCTTTTTCATCACAGCGCGGGTCCGGCTGCCAGGCGAATTCCTGATAGTTGTCGTCATCGCCGGTCTCGTAAATCCGCAGTTCAATATCCCGCAACGGGGTAAGCTGTTGCAGGCGCGCCAGCACGGGTGCCAGCCGTTCACACAGCGGCAGCGGGCTGTGCATCCGACGGCCCGCATCCCATAAAAAGGTCAGGATCTGGTTCTTGTACTCCAGCCCGGCGGTTTTCTCTTTCACCCGCGCTTCCAGCCCGGCGTAACTTTCCGCCAGTTCGTCGCTCATGCTGTTTAACGCGCGGCCCAGAGTCGCCATTTCATCGCGCCCGTTGGCGGCCACGCGATGGGTAAAGTTGCGCTGGCCGATAGCGGTGGCCATTGCCATCAGTTGCCGCCACGGGCGCAGCAGCCGTTTGCGCAGCCAGATCACCGCCAGCAGCAGCAGCAGGGTGGTGAGGATTGCCATCGTCCAGTGCACCACAATCACCCGGCTGATGCGCTGTTCGGTGGTGTGGTCAAAGCCGCTGACCAGCGCGTCAATCTGGCTGACGAATTGCGCCACGGCGGGTTTTACCTCGTCGGTAGTGGTGGCCTCAAGCAGTGCGGGTTCAAGCTGGTCACGCCAGTAAGCGTGCAGGGCGTCAAGTTTTTGCACTTCGCCGTCGCGCTGGGCGATATGGCGCAGCTCCGGGTCCCAGGCGGTCTGTTCAATTTCGCGCATCAGCGCGTTGTCATCGCTTTTCAGCGGCACCGCTGCCAGCAGGCGATAGCTCTGCATGCGCAGGGAACCGGCCTTGTTGATGGCGTGCGCGCTGCCCTGGATACCTTGAATCAACCACGCCGATACCGCCATGCCCGCTAATCCCAACAGGGCAAGCATCAGTACCACCAGCGCAAGCTGGTTGGCGAGGGTAAGCGGGGCGCACAGGCGTTTTATCATGGCGTTCAGTTTCCTGACGGGTCGCACAAACAGGGGCATGGAAAGTAGGCCGTTATTCTCAAACATAGTATGGAGTATACCCATACCAACAAGGGGTTACTCCTTTATTGCCGGTGGGTAGAGCGTTGGAGGACCGGGTGGGCTTACCCCACGCACTGGAGTGAAAAACCACACTTTTTTTAGCCATCCTTGCTACTCACAAAGGATAATAGGCGATTTTCGCCCGCTAAACCGTCCGCTTATCCATTGATTTACATCAACTTACACGCACCGCGAACGCCTAAGGTGGCGACAGTTATTTCACGTTTCTGAGGTATCTATGAGCCAATCCTCCGTTCCGACTTCGTCATCAGGTCCGCTGATCACCGACTGGCGTCCTGAAGATGCCGCCTTCTGGCAACAGCAGGGGCAACACATTGCGCGTCGTAATCTGTGGATTTCCGTTCCCTGCCTGCTGCTGGCGTTTTGCGTCTGGATGATTTTCAGCGCCGTGGCGGTCAATCTGAACAAAGTGGGTTTTAATTTCTCGACCGATCAGCTGTTTATGCTGACCGCGCTGCCGTCGGTGTCCGGCGCGCTGCTGCGCGTACCTTACGCTTTTATGGTGCCGCTGTTCGGCGGACGCCGCTGGACTGCGCTCAGCACCGGCATTTTGATTATCCCGTGCCTGTGGTTAGGGTTTGCGGTGCAGGACAGCGCCACGCCGTTCAGCACCTTTATCATTATTTCCCTGCTGTGCGGTTTCGCGGGCGCTAACTTTGCCTCCAGCATGGCGAACATCAGCTTCTTCTTTCCGAAGCAGAAGCAGGGCGGCGCGCTGGGCATTAACGGCGGTTTCGGCAACCTCGGCGTTAGCGTGATGCAACTGCTGGCACCCCTGGCGATTTCAATGTCGATTTTTGCCTTCTTTGGCGGTGGTGGCGTGGTTCAGCCGGACGGCTCGACGCTGTACCTGGAAAACGCCGCCTGGATTTGGGTGCCGCTGCTGGCGATTTTCACCGTTGCCGCCTGGTTCGGCATGAACGACCTGGCTGCCTCGAAAGCGTCGCTGCGCTCTCAATTGCCGGTATTAAAGCGCGCGCATCTGTGGATCATGAGCTTCCTGTATCTGGCGACCTTTGGCTCGTTTATCGGGTTTTGTGCCGGATTCGCGATGCTGACCAAAACCCAATTCCCGGATGTGAATATTCTGCACTTCGCCTTCTTCGGGCCGCTGATTGGCGCGCTGGCGCGTTCGGCGGGCGGGGCGCTGTCCGATAAACTCGGCGGCATCCGGGTGACGCTGGTGAACTTTGTGCTGATGGCTATTTTCAGCGCCTTGCTGTTCACCACCTTGCCGACGGCGGGCCAGGGCGGCAGCTTTATCGCCTTCTTCGCTGTCTTCCTGATGCTGTTCTTAACCGCCGGTCTGGGCAGCGGGTCCACTTTCCAGATGATTTCGGTGATTTTCCGTAAGCTGACTATGGACCGCGTGAAAGCGGCGGGCGGCAGCGAAGAGCAGGCGATGCGCGAATCGGCCACCGACACCGCGGCGGCGCTGGGCTTTATCTCGGCGATTGGCGCGATTGGCGGGTTCTTTATCCCGAAAGCGTTCGGCACCTCGCTGGAGCTGACCGGCTCCCCGGCGGACGCCATGAAAGTCTTCCTTGTTTTTTACATTGTTTGTGTGGTGGTGACGTGGCTGGTGTACGGCCGTAAATCCGCCTGAAAATAGCGATTTAACGGTTTGTGTTATCCTTTGCGCGGCTTAGTCCGCGCTTTTTTTTGCTTCACGGCGATGCCTTTCGGGCCCAGGCCAGCGCGTCCATCAGCAGCGTTTCATCGACAGTCAGCCCCGTTTGCCAGCCAAGCTGGTGATACGCCTCCCATTGTGCCTCATCAAAAAATTGATCCCCGGTAGTCTGCTGGGGAAACAGCGAGTTACGCCGGGCATAGCGCTCGCTATCCAGCGGCATCTCTTCCAGAAGGTGTGGTTTGATGACCATCAAAACACCAGGCGCACGATCCGGGTACGCAATGCGCGCCATTAACAGCGGCGCGGCGGCTGTTCCGGCGCGCAGTTGTGCCATTTCGCCAACGTCATTAAGCGGCAGGAAGTCGTAAAAGGTGAGCCGGGTCTGGAAATCAATGCGCGCTTTACGCACCAGGTTTTCGATATCCGCAAACTGGAACGTGGGGTCCGCGCCGCAGTCGGCAACGACAATAACCGGCAACCGGCGTTTCAGTAGCGCATATACCGCAGTGTTCTCGAAGTGCCCGCCATCAGAGAGATACCATTTGGCATTGCCGAGGCCGGGAAAGCGGGCAAACATTTCACCAAACAGATAACCTGCCGGGGCGAACAGGGCGCTGAAGAATGCCCAGCAGCCATTGCGATCCGGATTGTCGCGGGCGGTGCGGATTTCGCTGGCGGGGGTTACCAGATTTTTCGACCAGTAGCCTAACCGGCCGCCAAAAAAGAACAGCAAAAACGCCAGCCCCGGCGCGGTTCGCGATCCCATCCCGGTACTGGCCGCCGCCCCGGAAATCGCCAGCCAACGTGACAGTGTCGCGTGGGTGTTATCGATCATCGGTTGCGCTTCGCCAGTGCCGGTTTCCACGCCTAAGGTACTGACAGTTAACGCAATCCCTTTACGATCGGCATTGTAATTGCCGGTGCGGTCATCCACCGTCTGGTTAATGCAGCAGGTGATGAGATGCAGCGGGCCACCGAACTGCGCGGGGTTGTAGTGGGCGAAACGGATGTCGTCGTCGGGCAGCGCGGCGGTGACTTTCTCAATCTGTTCTGCCTGTTCGCGGCTGTAAGGCTGTGCCGGATCGCAGGGGAAGCGTGGCCGTTTGCTTCCGGCAGCGGCGAAATTCGCTACCGACAGCCAGGCGCGTTCAATACGGGCGCGATAAAGATTGTGCAGGGAGCTGAGGTTGAGAAAGCGGGTCAGATCGCGCCACGCCATCAACACCAACAGCGCAGCCAGCGCCTCAATGACAGGCAGATAATGGGCGCTGACGCCAGGCCAGAACGCCGACCAGCGGTTGGTGAAGTCAATCAACCCGGCGCAGCCAAAAATCAGTACCGCAAAGGCCAGCAGGAAGCCTGCGATATTCACCCACGCCAGCGGGTTGGCGTTTTTACGGTTGCCGAAGGCGGCCAGCTTCGCGCCTAAACGCCGCAACGGACGTATTTCCCCCACCAGTTTCAGCAGTGCCAGCGTGGCGGGCAGGGCGACATAAATATCATCAATGTCGCGCTCCAGCGCATACCAGGTTGCGTATCCCAGCCGGTTCACCAGACCGATGAACAGTAGCCCGGCGGCCACCAGTAGGCAGACCGTCAGGGAACGGGTGAGGTACAACCGCAGGGCGGGAAGCCCCTTTTTGAGTATTAGGCCTTCGGCTACTGCCGGGGCGAGGCACAGCCCGGCCAGGCTCAGGGATAACCACCACGGCAGCGAGGTTCGCGTCAGGACGATCAGCAGAATAATCACGGTCATCACGGCGCTGGCGGCAAAATAGCGCCGTCGCGATTCAAAACACCAGTAGGCGCAGCATTGCCAGCCGGCAAACGCCAGCGGAACCGCCAGCGCAGTACCGAAGCCATCCAGCCACGGGCCAAACAGCGTGCGTAATCCGATAGCCAGACTGCACACCAGCGTGGAGAGCAGGGTGATCAGCATAAAGGTGAACAGGAACGCGCGCAGAATTTGCGCCAAAGATTGTGTCAGGTCGCTTATCCCGGCGGGTGTCAGGTAGCGACCGTTATTACGTAACCACCACAGCAGCAGGGTGGAATCACTGGCAAGCGCCTGCTCAACCTGCTTCGGCGTAGTGTCGGCATGAAACAGGCGGCCCAGCATCCCGCCGGTGTAACCGCCGCCCGACACGGTAGAAAGGAAATCAACGCGGCTGAGCAGGCGGTTTTTTGCCAGCGCGCGGATGATGCCGAGGCAGAAGGTGGCACTGCGGATCCCGCCGCCGGACAATGCCAGGCCAATTTCCGGCAGGTTTTTATCCACTCCCGCTTTGGCGCGCCGGTAGTCAATCCAGGTTCGCTCGGTTGAGGTAAGTTTGGCGCTGGTTTCAGGTTGGTCGGCAGACATGGGCATACTCCCTCATAGTGAGTAATAACACCGCGTTATTATTACTGTAGCGAACCGCGGTTTGCGCGGCGTCACACTTTTTACTGAGCCTCACATGCAGCACTACGCTTCTACCCCCAAATACCCCGTTATGCTGAATAACGGCGGCTAAAATCTACCCTTATCTGAAAATAACTATTCAATACAATTGCTTAAAAAATAAATTTCTCTGCCACTTTGGTGGTATTTCCCGTGTTTTGACATTTTTCAAAGGGTTACGGGGTTGATCGGTGTCAATTCTGAGCCAAAAGCGGGGAGTAACCTTGGCTCAAATTCTTGCAATGTCGATTTAGCAGAAGAGCCTACAGGCTCCTTACAGGAGAACCCCCGATGAGCAAATTTCTGGATCGGTTTCGCTACTTCAAACAGAAGGGCGATACCTTTGCCGATGGGCACGGACAGATTCTGGATACCAACCGGGACTGGGAAGACGGTTACCGTCAGCGCTGGCAGCACGACAAAATCGTGCGCTCTACCCACGGCGTAAACTGCACCGGTTCATGCAGTTGGAAGATTTACGTCAAAAACGGTCTGGTGACCTGGGAAACCCAGCAAACCGACTACCCGCGCACCCGTCCCGATATGCCGAATCATGAACCGCGCGGCTGCCCTCGTGGCGCGAGTTACTCCTGGTATCTGTACAGCGCAAACCGCCTGAAATACCCGATGATGCGTAAACGCCTGATGAAACTGTGGCGTGAAGCGAAAGCGCAACACAGCGATCCGGTGGACGCCTGGGCGGCGATCATGTCCGACAGCGATAAAGCCAAAAGCTACAAGCAGGCACGCGGTCGCGGCGGGTTTGTCCGTTCTTCCTGGCAGGAAGTGAATGAGCTGATTGCCGCGTCCAACGTCTGGACCGCCAAAACCTACGGCCCGGACCGTATCGCGGGCTTCTCGCCGATCCCGGCGATGTCGATGGTGTCTTATGCCTCCGGCGCGCGCTATCTGTCGCTGATCGGCGGCACCTGCCTGAGCTTCTACGACTGGTACTGCGACCTGCCGCCGGCGTCACCGATGACCTGGGGCGAGCAGACCGACGTGCCGGAATCCGCCGACTGGTATAACTCCAGCTACATTATTGCCTGGGGCTCTAACGTCCCGCAGACCCGTACCCCGGACGCCCACTTCTTTACCGAAGTCCGTTACAAAGGCACCAAAACCGTGGCCGTCACCCCGGACTACGCGGAAATCGCCAAGCTGTGCGACCAGTGGTTAGCGCCGAAACAAGGTACCGACAGCGCGATGGCGCTGGCGATGGGCCACGTGATGCTGCGCGAATTCCATCTGGAACGCCCGAGCCAGTACTTCACCGACTACGTGCGTCGTTATACCGATATGCCGATGCTGGTGATGCTCGAAGCGCGTGATGGTTTCTATGCGGCGGGCCGTATGCTGCGCGCCTCCGACCTGGTGGGCGGTCTGGGCCAGGAAAACAACCCGGAATGGAAAACCGTCGCCGTCGATAACCACAACGGCGAGATGATTGCCCCGAATGGCTCGATTGGTTACCGCTGGGGCGAGAAGGGCAAATGGAACCTCGAACAGCGCGACGGCACCACCGGCGAAGAGTCTGAACTGCGCCTGTCGCTGCTCGGCAGCCATGACGAGATCGCCGATGTCGGCTTCCCATATTTTGGCGGCGCAGAGAGCGAACACTTCAACAGCGTGGCGCTGGACAACGTGCTAATGCACAAACTGCCGGTTAAACGCCTGCAACTGGCGGACGGCAGCAGCGCACTGGTGACTACCGTTTATGATTTAACCCTCGCTAACTACGGTCTGGACCGTGGTCTGGGCGACGTGAACTGCGCCAGCAGCTATGACGACGTGAAAGCCTACAGCCCGGCCTGGGCGGAAGCGATCACCGGGGTATCCCGCAGCCACATTATCCGTATCGCCCGTGAGTTCGCCGAGAACGCCGATAAGACCCACGGCCGCTCAATGATCATCGTCGGTGCCGGTCTGAACCACTGGTATCACATGGACATGAACTACCGTGGCCTGATCAATATGCTGATCTTCTGCGGTTGCGTCGGCCAGAGCGGCGGCGGCTGGGCGCACTATGTGGGCCAGGAAAAATTGCGTCCACAAACCGGCTGGCAGCCGCTGGCGTTTGGCCTTGACTGGCAGCGTCCGGCGCGTCATATGAACAGCACCTCGTTCTTCTACAACCACTCCAGCCAGTGGCGCTATGAAACCCTCGGCGCGGCAGATCTGCTGTCGCCGCTGGCGGATAAATCCCGCTACACCGGCCATCTGCTGGACTTCAACGTGCGCGCCGAGCGTATGGGCTGGCTGCCGTCCGCGCCGCAGTTGGGCACCAACCCGCTGCGCATTAAAGCCGCTGCCGATGCCGCAGGCATGAACCCGGTGGATTACACCGTGCAGGCGCTGAAATCCGGCGAAATCCATTTTGCGGCAGAGCAGCCGGAAAACGGCAAAAACCACCCGCGTAACCTGTTCGTCTGGCGCTCTAACCTGCTGGGTTCTTCCGGTAAAGGCCACGAGTACATGCTCAAGTATCTGTTGGGCACCGACCACGGTATCCAGGGCGCGGATCTGGGCCAGCAGGGCGGCGTCAAGCCGGAAGAAGTGGAATGGCATGACAATGGCCTCGACGGCAAACTGGACCTGGTCGTGACGCTGGACTTCCGTCTGTCGAGCACCTGCCTGTACTCCGATATCGTGCTGCCGACCGCCACCTGGTACGAGAAAGACGACATGAATACCTCGGATATGCATCCGTTTATTCATCCGCTTTCTGCCGCTGTGGACCCGGCCTGGGAATCGAAAAGCGACTGGGAAATCTATAAAGCCATCGCGAAGACATTCTCCGAGCTGTGCGTCGGCCACTTGGGGCAAGAAACTGATGTGGTCACTCTGCCTATCCAGCACGACAGCGCCGCCGAACTGGCGCAGCCGCTGGACGTCAAGGACTGGAAAAAAGGCGAATGCGATCTGATCCCAGGCAAAACCGCGCCGCACATTATGGTGGTGGAACGCGACTACCCGGCAACGTATGAACGCTTTACCTCTATCGGCCCGCTGATGGAGAAAATCGGCAATGGCGGCAAGGGCATTTCCTGGAATACCCAGAGCGAAATGGACCTGCTGCGCAAGCTGAATTACACCAAAGCAGACGGCCCGGCTAAAGGCCAGCCGATGCTGAATACCGCGATTGACGCGGCGGAAATGATCCTCACCCTGGCCCCGGAAACCAACGGCCATGTGGCGGTGAAAGCCTGGGCGGCGCTCAGCGAATTCACCGGGCGCGATCATACCCATCTGGCGACCAATAAAGAGGAAGAGAAAATCCGCTTCCGCGATATTCAGGCCCAGCCGCGCAAAATTATCTCCAGCCCCACCTGGTCTGGCCTGGAAGATGAGCACGTGTCCTATAACGCCGGTTACACCAACGTTCATGAGCTGATCCCGTGGCGTACCCTGTCTGGCCGCCAGCAGCTGTATCAGGATCACCCGTGGATGCGTGATTTCGGTGAAAGCCTGCTGGTGTACCGTCCGCCGATCGACACCCGTTCGGTGAAGGCGGTGATGGGGCAGAAATCCAACGGCAACCCGGAGAAAGCGCTCAACTTCCTGACGCCGCACCAGAAGTGGGGGATCCACTCCACCTACAGCGACAACCTGCTGATGCTGACCCTGTCGCGCGGCGGCCCGATTGTCTGGATGAGCGAAATCGACGCCAAAGCGCTGGGTATCGCAGATAACGACTGGATTGAAGTGTTCAACGCCAACGGCGCGTTAACCGCCCGTGCGGTGGTGAGCCAGCGCGTCCCGGAAGGGATGACCATGATGTATCACGCCCAGGAGCGCATCGTGAACCTGCCGGGTTCCGAAGTGACCGGGCAGCGCGGCGGTATTCACAACTCCGTGACCCGCATCAGCCCGAAACCGACCCATATGATCGGCGGCTATGCGCAACTGGCTTACGGCTTTAACTATTACGGCACCGTGGGTTCTAACCGCGATGAGTTTGTGGTGGTGCGTAAGATGAAAAATATCGACTGGTTAGATGGTGAAGGGTGTGACCAGGTACAGGAGAGCGTTAAATGAAAATTCGTTCACAAGTCGGCATGGTGCTGAATCTCGACAAATGCATCGGTTGCCACACCTGCTCAGTGACCTGTAAAAACGTGTGGACCAGCCGTGAAGGTATGGAGTACGCCTGGTTCAACAACGTGGAAACCAAACCGGGCCTCGGTTACCCGAATGACTGGGAAAACCAGGAAAAATGGAAGGGCGGCTGGATCCGTAAAATCAACGGCAAACTGCAACCGCGTATGGGCAACCGTGCGATGCTGCTGGGCAAAATCTTCGCCAACCCGCATCTGCCGGGCATCGACGATTACTACGAACCGTTTGATTTCGATTATCAGCATTTGCACACCGCTAAAGAAGGCAAGCATCAGCCGATCGCCCGTCCGCGTTCGCTGATCACCGGTCAGCGGATGAATAAAATCGAAACCGGTCCGAACTGGGAAGAGATCCTCGGCGGCGAGTTTGAAAAACGCGCCAAAGATAAGAACTTCGAAAACATGCAGAAGGCGATGTACGGCCAGTTCGAAAACACCTTCATGATGTATTTGCCGCGCCTGTGCGAACACTGCCTGAACCCGGCGTGCGTTGCCACCTGCCCGAGCGGTGCGATCTACAAGCGTGAAGAAGACGGTATCGTGCTGATCGACCAGGATAAGTGCCGTGGCTGGCGTATGTGCATCACCGGCTGCCCGTACAAAAAAATCTACTTCAACTGGAAGAGCGGCAAATCCGAGAAGTGCATCTTCTGCTATCCGCGCATCGAAGCCGGGATGCCGACGGTGTGTTCCGAAACCTGCGTGGGCCGTATCCGCTACCTCGGCGTACTGCTGTATGACGCGGACGCCATCGAGAATGCGGCCAGCACCGAGCACGAAACCGATCTGTATCAGCGTCAACTGGACGTGTTCCTTGACCCGAACGATCCGCACGTGATCGCGCAGGCGCTGAAAGACGGGGTGCCGCAGAGCGTGATCGACGCGGCGCAGCAGTCGCCGGTATGGAAAATGGCGATGGACTGGAAGCTGGCGCTGCCGCTGCACCCGGAATACCGCACCCTGCCGATGGTCTGGTACGTGCCACCGTTATCGCCGATCCAGTCTGCTGCCGACGCGGGCGAGCTGCCGCACACCGGTATTCTGCCGGACGTGGAAAGCCTGCGTATCCCGGTTCAGTATCTGGCAAACATCCTGACCGCGGGCGACACCGCGCCGGTGCTGCGCGCCCTGAAACGGATGATGGCGATGCGCCATTACAAACGTGCCGAAACCGTTGACGGCGTTAACGATACCCGCGCGCTGGAAGAAGTGGGTTTAAGCGAAGCCCAGGCGCAGGAGATGTACCGTTATCTGGCAATTGCTAACTACGAAGACCGCTTTGTGATCCCGACCAGCCACCGCGAGCTGGCCAGCAACGCCTTCCCGGAAAGCAAAGGCTGCGGCTTTAGCTTCGGCGACGGCTGCCACGGTTCAGACAGCAAAGCCAACCTGTTCAACAGCCGTCGTATCGACGCGGTGGATGTGACGGTGAAATCGGAGTCGCGCCCATGATGGAACTCAAACTTATCTCCCGGCTGCTGGAGTACCCGGATCATGCGCTGTGGGAGCATCAACGCGAGATGTTCGACGCCATGACCGAGCTTGAGCAGATCAGTAAAGAGGAGGCCCACGCGCTGGGCCTGTTCCTGCGCGATTTGCTGTCACAGGACCGTCTGGACGTGCAGTCGCGCTACAGCGAGTTGTTCGACCGGGGACGCGCGACCTCGCTGCTGCTGTTCGAACACGTGCACGGCGAATCGCGGGATCGCGGCCAGGCGATGGTGGATTTGATGGGGCAATATGAACGTGCCGGGCTGTTTATTGACAGCCGTGAGCTGCCGGATCATCTGCCGCTGTATCTGGAATATCTGGCGCAGTTGCCCCATAGCGAAGCGGTAGGCGGGTTGCAGGATGTGGCGCCGATTCTGGCGCTGCTCAGCGCCCGTCTGAACCAGCGTGAAAGCCGTTACGCGGTGCTGTTCGATCTGCTGCTCAGCATCGCCAACAGCCAGGTTGATGCTGAAAAAGTGCAGCGCCAGTTAGCCGACGAAGTTCGCGACGATACGCCAGCGGCGCTGGACGCGGTATGGGAAGAAGAGCAGGTGAAATTCTTTGCCGATCAGGGCTGCGGCGATTCCGCCATCGCCTCCCATCAACGCCGGTTTGCGGGCGCGGTCGCCCCGCAGTATTTGAATATCACCACAGGAGGACAGCAATAATGCAGTTCCTGAATATGCTTCTCTTCGATATCTATCCGTATATTGCCGGCACCGTGTTTTTAGTGGGCAGTTGGCTGCGCTACGACTACGGCCAGTACAGCTGGCGTGCAGGCTCCAGCCAGATGCTGGATCGTAAGGGGATGAACCTGGCGTCTAACCTGTTCCACTTCGGCATCCTGGGTATTTTCGTCGGCCATTTCTTCGGGATGCTGACGCCGCACTGGATGTACGAATCGTTCCTGCCGATGGACGTGAAGCAGAAGATGGCGATGATCATGGGCGGGGCAAGCGGCGTGATGACGCTGGTGGGCGGCCTGTTGTTGCTGAAGCGCCGGCTGTTTAACCCGCGTATTCGCGCGACCTCTACCACAGCGGATATCCTGATCCTGTCGCTGTTGATGCTGCAATGCGCGTTGGGCCTGTTAACCATTCCGTTCTCTGCGCAGCATATGGACGGCAGCGAAATGCTGAAACTGGTTGGCTGGGCGCAGTCGGTAGTGACTTTCCACGGCGGCGCGTCTGCACATCTGGACGGCGTGGGCTTTGTGTTCCGTCTGCACCTGGTGCTGGGGATGACGCTGTTTGTGCTGTTCCCGTTCACCCGGCTGGTGCACATCTGGAGCGCGCCGGTGGAGTACCTGACGCGTAAATACCAGGTGGTCAGAGCGCGTCGCTAAGGGGTTTGCCATCAAACACCGCTTACCGGGGTAAGCGGTGTTATTTCGCCGCGTTAACCACTTTCGCCCGCTTTTCTCCCCATCCCAGGTTGTTTCCCGACGCCGCCAGCAGAATCAACACCCCGCCAGCCAGTTGCACCAGGCTTAGCGAATGGTTAAACACCAGCTTATCCACCACGACCGCCACCAGCGGGTAGATAAACGACAGCGAACCAACGATCGGCGTCGGCAGTTTCTGGATCGCCGCGTACAGCAGTTGATACATAATGCCGGTATGCACAATCCCCACGGTGAGCAGGATCCCCCACTGCATCGGTTGCAGGTCAAACGTGATGTGTACCAGCGGCAGCAGCATCAGCGTGCCAGTCACCATCTGAACCAGGGCGATTTGCTGCGGTGAGACCTGGCGCAACTGGCGGGTAATCAACGCCGTCAACGCATAGAAAAATGCCGCGCCCAGCGCCATCACAACGCCCAGCAGCCCGTTGCCCTGATGCGATGCGCCCAGCTCGCTGGATAGCACCAGCACCACGCCGCCGAACGCCAGCGTCAGCCACGCCCATTTCACGCTAATGACCCGTTCCCCGAGCAGCATGCTCATCAACACCAGCATAAAGGGCTGGGTGTTGTAGATAACGGTGGAAAGGCCGATAGAAAGATGGCGGTAGGAAGCGAACAGCAGCAGCCAGTTAATCACCACCGCCACGCCGCCCGCCGCCATCAACAACAGGGTGAGTCGGCTTAACCGCGCCAGCGGCTCGCGGCTGAGGCGGATAAACATATACAGGGTGATGCCGCCGATCAGGCAGCGTGCGAATACTACTTCCATCACCGGTAATCCTGAAAGCAAAACGAACGCGCCGATAGAGCCGGATATCAGCATCGCCAGGCTCATCTGTCCGACGCCGGGTTGAATATTACGCATAGGGTATCTCCTCTGTGAGAGCGCTATTGTGTAAAAATTGTGGCGCGGGTTACAGAGGGGAGATAAGGTTCAATTGATGATTATCCTTTCATAATTAGGATTAAATGATGGAATGCCTTATCGATGATACTGACAGGCTAATTCTCGCCTGCCTGGCGGAAGATGCGCGGATGTCGTTAAAAGTGTTGAGTGGGAGAGTGGGGCTGTCATCGCCCAGCACTGCTGAACGTTTAAAGCGGCTGGAAGAAAAGGGCGTGATTCAGGGCTATGGCGCGAGGATTAATCTCGCCGCGCTGGGCTATTCGCTACAGGCGCTGGTGCGGGTCAAGCCGCTGCCGGGGATGCTTCACAAGGTCGAGAAAATGATTCAGGCGATGCCAGAGTGCATTGAGTGTGACAAAGTCACCGGAGAGGATTGCTTTGTAATGCGACTGGTGGTGCGCTCTATCGAACAACTGGACGTGGTGCTGGATGGCCTGACGGATTATGTGCAGAGTAATACGTCGATTGTGAAGAGTTCACCGGTAAAGCGGCGGCTGCCGCCGCTACAATGAGTAGGGTTATTCAAATCAGGAGAACACACGATGTCTGACCGTCCAGCGATTGCACTTATCGGCCCGGGGGCTATCGGGACTACCATCGCCGCTGCACTTCACGAGGCTGGCCGTACGCCAGTGCTTTGCGGGCGTACCGCGCATCCGAGGCTTATTCTGCGTCACGATGAGGGAGAGGTGGTAGTGCCTGGCCCGGTATTAAACGATCCGGCAACCCTCGGTGAACCGGTCGATTTGGTGTTCGTGGCGGTGAAAACCACCCAGATCGCTGACAGCGCCAACTGGCTGGCTGCGCTGTGCGATCGGAACACGGTGGTGTGCGCGCTGCAAAACGGCGTTGAGCAACCAGCCCTGCTGGAGCCCTATGTTTACGGTGCCACGGTGCTGCCTTCGGTGGTGTGGTTCCCGGCGCAGCGTGAGCCGGATGCCTCGGTATGGCTGCGTGCAAAACCGCGCCTGACGCTGCCCGACGTCCCGGCGGCGAAACGGGTGGTTGATGCGCTCAACGGCACGCGCTGCGCGGTGGCGCTGTCAGGGGATTTTATCTCCATCGCCTGGCGCAAACTGTTGCAAAACGCGGTGGCAGGGCTGATGGTGCTGTCAAATCGCCGTGCCGGAATGTTTTCGCGCCAGGATATCACTGAACTGGCGCAGGCTTATTTGCGTGAGTGTCTGACCGTCGCCCGTGCGAAAGGCGCGGTTCTGGAGGATACGGTGGTGCAGGAGATCCTGGACGGTTTTCATCGTGCCCCTGCGGATTTAGGCACGTCTATTCTCGCCGACAGACAGGCGAATCGGCCGCTTGAGTGGGACATCCGCAACGGCGTGATTCAGCGGTATGGGGCTGCGTTGGGGATTGCGACGCCCATTAGCGATGTGGTGGTTCCGCTACTGTCGGCAGGGAGTGAAGGGCCGGGTTAAAATCGTTGCCTGCGGCAACGCTTTCTCGCTGGCGCTCGAATCGAACCTTCGTCGAAGCTTCTCATCCTTCCCCGTCCGGTGAAGTCTGTGATTTTCGCTGGTTTAGGTGATTTCAGTAGCGTCTTTAAGATGGTGGTGGGGGAAGGATGACTCAGCGCT
The DNA here is from genome assembly GCF_032062175.1 of Atlantibacter sp. Lineage (NCBI taxonomy): Bacteria > Pseudomonadati > Pseudomonadota > Gammaproteobacteria > Enterobacterales > Enterobacteriaceae > Atlantibacter > Atlantibacter sp. Next base: position 319 of record NZ_DAMBQK010000023.1, on the reverse strand, counting down.
GCGCGCTTCGCCCTTCGGGTCGTTGCCTGCGGCAACGCTTTCTCGCTGGCGCTCGAATCGAACCTTCGTCGAAGCTTCTCATCCTTCCCCGTCCGGTGAAGTCTGTGATTTTCGCTGGTTTAGGTGATTTCAGTAGCGTCTTTAAGATGGTGGTGGGGGAAGGATTCGAACCTTCGAAGTCGATGACGGCAGATTTACAGTCTGCTCCCTTTGGCCGCTCGGGAACCCCACCAGGGGTAATTCATATTGTTGAGGTACTGCCTGAGATGGTGGTGGGGGAAGGATTCGAACCTTCGAAGTCGATGACGGCAGATTTACA
>NZ_DAMBQK010000022.1:0-85486 GCF_032062175.1 Atlantibacter sp. | reverse complement strand
ACCTGCCTGTCACGCAGGGGGTCGCGGGTTCGAGTCCCGTCCGTTCCGCCACTTATTAAAAAAATTAAGCCTGCTAACTTAGCAGGCTTAATGATAAAAAGAATATAGGGGCGTAGCTCAGTTGGTAGAGCACCGGTCTCCAAAACCGGGTGTCGCGAGTTCGAGTCTCTCCGCCCCTGCCAGTAATAATCCTTAGCTTCGGCTAAGGATTTTTTTTGCTTTTTTTCCTTCCTTATAGATCACCTTTCGGCCAATCAGATAATGATTGGCGCTTTCAGCAGTTCTTTAATCCATTGTTGCTTATCGCTATTTTGCAGCCAGATCGCATAGAGCGGGCGGGAGAGCGTGGCGGAATCAGCCACCATAAAAAGATCGTTTTTATCCGCAGCCCATGCGGTAGGCAACCAGGTGCAACCGTTCAGTTGTGGCAGCATTTTACGGGTAATTTCAGCGGAACTGGTGGTCAGAAAGGGAATATCATCCTGGCTGATAAGACCTGTCTCGTGTTGTTGAAAATCAGGCCCCCATTCCAATCGTAAGTAACTCAATTCAGCGCGTTTTTTGTCGGGTGCTGAAGCAAAAAGGGCCAGAGCGAAATGCCCCAGTAGCTGGCTGGAAAACTCATCCATTTTCGGCGCTTCGGTGGTAATGAGGAGATCCAGTTGGCGTTCATGCAACTGTTTGACCAGCGACTGACGTTGCGCGATGCGAGCCTCAAACTGAAGATTGCTGTAAGTCCCGTACAGGCGCGTCAGCCAGTCTGTCAGTACGCATTCCCATAACGACGCGCTAGCTCCGATCGACAATTCGTTATGGCGGGTAGTGTGCGCGACTTCTTTCTTTGCCGCCTGCCAGGTGCTCATCAAATTCTCAGCATAGGGCAGTAATTTTTCACCCGCTGTGGTCAGCCGGATGTTGTTACGATGGCGGGTAAAAAGATTCACGCCCAACTGGTTCTCTAACTGACGGATACGAAAGCTAACTGCTGATTGCGTCAGGTAAAGCGCTTCCGCAGCACGCCCAAAATGGCGAGTTCTGCTGACTTCAAGGAAGGTTTTAAGCAAGTCAGTATCCACATCTCTCTCCGCAAAATTTTTTGTCGTTATGATTTAAATGTTTTGTTTGACGCTCTGTCAAGCGTAACTAATACTCCGCGCCATAAATAGCTCGGCCAAGAGAATTAGGAGCGTGTAGGATGGCGGAAAGCTTTACGACGACTAATCGATTTTTCGACAATAAATATTATCCGCGCGGGTTCTCTCGCCATGGTGATTTCACTATCAAAGAAGCGCAGTTGTTAGAACGTTGTGGCTATGCGTTCAATGAACTGGATTTAGGAAAACGCGAACCCACAAACGACGAAGAGAAACAGTTCGTCGCTGTTTGCCGGGGAGAGCGCGAGCCTGTAACGGAAGCTGAGCGTGTGTGGAGTAAATACATGACGCGTATCAAGCGCCCAAAACGTTTCCATACCCTGTCAGGCGGCAAGCCGCAGATGGAAGGCGTGGAAGACTACACTGAGAGCGATGATTAAAAAACAGGGGGCGATAAGCCCCTTTTTTACGCCAGCATCTTTTGTAGATGCACCAGCATCCTGTCGATAGCACGATAGGATAACGCTTCCATAATGTGCTCGCGGAGTATCCGTTCTGACCCAGCCATATCCGCAATCGTCCTGGCTACTCTTAATAACCTGAACCACGCGCGAGTTGAAAGGCCCAGCGCGGTTAAGATCCCTTCCATCCAGACCGCATCCTCACTGGATAATTCGCAAAAAGCGTTAATGTCAGGGTTATCCAATTGTGCATTCAACTTACCCTGGCGTTCATATTGTCGTTCCTGAACACGTTGTACCCTTGCACGTACCACAGCGCTGCTTTCTGTCGATAAATTCCGTTGGCTTAACATGCCTGGCAAAGGCAGCGGGATCTCCAGCGACATATCAAACCGGTCGAGAAACGGCCCGGAGAGCCGTCCCAGATAGCGTAAGGTTTGTTCCGGCGTGCAGCGATTATGATTGCCCTGATAATGCCCCGTTGGGCTGGGGTTCATGGCAGCAATGAGTTGAAAGCGTGCCGGATAGCTGACTTTGGCGCGTGTCCGTGAGATATGGATCATGCCGGACTCAATCGGTTCTCTCAGCGCATCCAGCACGCGTCGCTCAAACTCCGGTAATTCATCCAGAAAAAGCACGCCATTATGGGCCAGTGAAATTTCGCCGGGTAAGGGAATAGCGCCGCCGCCCACCATCGCTGTTAACGACGCGCTGTGATGAGGAGCCCGAAAGGGGCGTTGACGCCACTGTTGATAGATCGTCAACGGGTTAACCAGGCTATGGATTGCTGCGCTCTCCAGCGCCTCCCGATCGCTTAATATCGGCAGTAACCCATTAAGCCGACTGGCTAACATGGTTTTGCCCGTACCGGGCGGCCCGATAAACAGCAAGTTATGGCCGCCCGCTGCCGTAATTTCCAGCGCACGCTTTCCCTGCTGCTGACCCACTACCTCATTGAGATCGCCTGTTATTACCGGTACCGCAAGAGGTTCTCTACAGGGCGGCTCCAGTTCAGCTTTGCCCTCAAGAAAAGCGCACACCTGCTGTAAATGCTGGGCAATGAGACAGCCTTCTTCCTGAATTAGCCCTACTTCCTGCGAATTGTCTTTGGAGACGACGATCTTTCTCCCGCAGCGTAATGCTTCCATTGCGGCGCAGATTGCGCCGGGAACGCCTCTCAGAGCGCCTGTAAGCGCAAGCTCACCAACAAACTCGTAACACTCCAGATTTTGGGCAGTAAGCTGCTCAGACGCCGCCAGCAGCGCCACAGCGATAGGCAAATCATATCTCCCTCCTTGCTTAGGTAAATCCGCCGGTGCCAGGTTAATGGTGATTTTGCGTGCCGGGAAGGTGTACCCGCTGTTGATCAAAGCGCTACGAACGCGATCTCTGGCCTCCTTCACGGTGGTTTCAGGTAGCCCAACAATAGTGAGCCCGGGTAAGCCCTGGCTAATATGAACTTCGACTGTCACCAGCGGGGCGGTGACGCCTAACGCTGCACGTGTATAGATGACCGATAGCGACATAACTCCTCCAGTGAGGAGATTTTGTCAGTTTGCTCGCTACAGAAAAAACTGTGTTTGATGAATTTACGAGCGTCATTCCAGGCTTTGTATGCAGTTTTCATATTTGACATGGGAACCGGAAGAGAAGCCGCAAAATTAAAAGCGAGCCAAAAACCGTGAGAACTGCGTTATTCCTGAAAAAAAATCATTTCGGATTTTAACGTTAAAAAACAGCAGTTTCTTGAATATTTCATCCGAAAGCAAAAACGCTAACTGTAAAAATTTGTTGTATGTTGTTCCCGCTCTATGGTAACTCTTTAGGTATTCCTTCGATTACGATGTAAGAAATAACCAAAATGACAGCCCTTCTACGAGTGATTAGCCTAGTCGTGATTAGCGTGGTGGTGATTATTATCCCACCGTGCGGGGCTGCACTTGGAGAAAGAAAGGCTTAAAAATCAAGCCTGAATCAACGAGAACCCCCGCACCGAAAGGTCCGGGGGTTTTTTATTAGCTAAAGAATGGTGATGAGAGGTGAATGATGTGTTCTAGCATAAAATCCTGTTTGCCTCATTCTGTGACGGAAGATTAACTATGAATGGTGCTCAGTGGGTGGTACATGCTTTGCGGGCTCAGGGAGTGGACACGGTTTTCGGCTACCCTGGTGGTGCGATAATGCCCGTGTACGATGCGTTATATGACGGAGGCGTCGAGCATTTACTGTGCCGCCACGAGCAAGGTGCCGCCATGGCCGCTATTGGCTATGCGCGTTCGACCGGTAAAACAGGCGTTTGCATCGCCACCTCTGGCCCTGGTGCCACTAACTTGATCACCGGCTTAGCGGATGCGTTACTGGATTCCGTTCCCGTTGTCGCCATCACCGGGCAGGTTGCTTCCCCGCTGATCGGCACCGACGCGTTTCAGGAGGTGGATGTGCTGGGTCTTTCACTGGCATGCACCAAGCACAGCTTCCTTGTTGAATCCTTAGAAGAATTACCAGGCATCATCGCCGAAGCGTTTGAAGTTGCGAATTCAGGCCGTCCTGGTCCGGTTCTGGTTGATATCCCCAAAGACGTACAAATCGCCAGCGGCGATCTCGAGCCCTGCCTGGCGGCAGTAGAAGACACCTTTGAGATGCCCCATGCCGAGCTGGAACAGGCTCGCGCCATGCTGAACCAGGCGAAAAAGCCGATGGTCTATGTGGGCGGCGGTGTTGGGATGGCGCAGGCCGTTCCTGCGTTACGTGAATTTTTATCTGTCACCGCGATGCCGGCCACCGTCACGCTGAAAGGCCTCGGTGCAGTACCTGCCGATTATCCGGGCTATGTAGGAATGCTGGGCATGCACGGCACTAAAGCCGCCAACCTGGCGGTGCAGGAGTGCGACCTGCTGATTGCCGTGGGCGCGCGCTTCGATGACCGCGTGACCGGCAAACTGAACACCTTCGCGCCGCACGCGAAAGTGATCCATATGGATATCGATCCGGCAGAGATGAACAAACTGCGTCAGGCGCATGTCGCCTTGCAAGGTTCCCTGAATCACTTACTGCCTGCTTTACAAAAACCGTTAGCCATCGATGCCTGGCGCGAAGAAGTTAGCGCATTGCGTGCCGAACACGCCTGGCGTTACGACCATCCCGGCGAGGCGATCTATGCGCCGCTGCTGTTAAAACAGCTCTCCGAGCGTAAACCGTACGATTGCGTAGTGACCACCGACGTCGGTCAGCACCAGATGTGGGCCGCACAGCATATGTCCTTCAGCCGCCCGGAAAACTTCATCACCTCAAGTGGTTTGGGTACGATGGGATTTGGCTTGCCGGCAGCGGTCGGCGCGCAGGTGGCGCGTCCTGACGATATGGTGATCTGCGTGTCCGGTGACGGTTCATTCATGATGAACGTCCAGGAGCTGGGCACGGTGAAGCGAAAGCAGTTGCCGTTAAAAATCGTGTTACTGGACAACCAGCGTTTAGGCATGGTTCGCCAGTGGCAGCAGTTGTTCTTCGCCGAGCGCTACAGTGAAACCACCCTGACCGATAACCCCGATTTTTTAATGTTGGCCCGCGCCTTCGGCATCCCTGGCCAGCACATTACCCGCAAAGACCAGGTAGAAGCCGCGCTTAACGAAATGTTGACGAGCGAAGGGCCGTATCTGCTTCATGTCTCAATCGATGAACTGGAAAACGTCTGGCCGCTGGTACCACCGGGTGCCAGTAACTCACAAATGCTGGAGAAATTATCATGATGCAACATCAACTGGCGGTACAGGCGCGTTTTCGTCCAGAGACGCTGGAGCGCGTGCTCCGTGTGGTTCGCCATCGCGGTTTTGAAATCTGCTCAATGAACATGGCGACGGCAAGCAACGCCGAAAATATAAATATTGAATTGACCGTTGCCAGCCTTCGCCCTGTCGAATTACTGTTTAGTCAGCTTAGTAAGCTGGTCGATGTCGCTTATGTCGAGATCCAGCAAGAAACACATCACTCATTATCACAACAAATTCGCGCATAAGCGCAAAGGAAGAAAAATGACGACGAAGAAAGCTGATTATATCTGGTTCAACGGTGAGATGGTTCCGTGGGGCGAGGCGAAAGTTCACGTGATGTCTCATGCGCTGCACTATGGTACGTCAGTCTTTGAAGGCATCCGTTGCTACGACTCCCATAAAGGCCCGGTGGTTTTTCGTCATCGCGAGCACATGCAACGTCTGCGTGACTCCGCAAAAATTTATCGCTTTCCGGTCACGCAGAGCGTGGACGCGCTGATGGAAGCGTGCCGTCAGGTGATCCGTAAAAACAATCTGGTGAGCGCTTACATTCGTCCGCTGGTCTTTGTCGGCGATGTCGGTATGGGCGTGAACCCGCCTCCGGGATACACCACCGATGTGATTATCGCCGCGTTCCCGTGGGGCGCATACCTGGGTGCCGAAGCGCTGGAGCAGGGCATCGACGCCATGGTTTCTTCCTGGAACCGCGTTGCGCCGAACACCATCCCGACCGCCGCGAAAGCGGGCGGCAACTATCTTTCCTCCCTGCTGGTTGGCAGCGAAGCGCGCCGCCACGGTTATCAGGAAGGTATCGCACTGGATGTGAACGGTTATATCTCCGAAGGCGCAGGTGAAAACCTGTTTGAAGTAAAAGACGGCATTCTGTTCACTCCGCCGTTCACCTCTTCGGCGCTGCCGGGTATCACCCGTGATGCGATTATCAAGCTGGCGCAAGATTTGGGTATCGAAGTGCGCGAGCAGGTGCTGTCCCGTGAATCGCTGTACCTTGCCGATGAAGTCTTTATGTCTGGTACTGCCGCTGAAATCACCCCGGTGCGCAGCGTGGACGGCATCCAGGTCGGCGAAGGCCGCTGTGGCCCAGTCACCAAACGTATTCAGCAAGCATTCTTTGGCCTTTTCACCGGTGAAACCGAGGATAAATGGGGCTGGTTGGATCAGGTAAATTCATAATTAAAAATGGGACGGCTCGCACCGTCCCATTTAACAGATACAGATGGGAGTAACTAAAGCATGCCTAAGTACCGTTCCGCCACCACCACCCATGGCCGTAATATGGCGGGTGCCCGCGCATTATGGCGCGCCACCGGCATGACCGACGCCGACTTCGGCAAGCCGATTATCGCGGTGGTGAACTCTTTTACCCAGTTCGTGCCGGGCCATGTGCACCTGCGTGATTTGGGCAAACTGGTTGCCGAGCAAATCGAGGCCTCAGGCGGCGTAGCAAAAGAGTTTAATACCATTGCTGTGGATGATGGCATCGCCATGGGCCACGGCGGCATGCTTTATTCACTGCCGTCCCGCGAACTGATTGCCGACTCGGTGGAGTACATGGTGAATGCCCACTGCGCCGATGCCATGGTGTGCATTTCCAACTGCGACAAAATCACCCCAGGAATGTTGATGGCCTCGCTGCGCCTGAATATTCCGGTGATCTTCGTTTCAGGCGGGCCAATGGAAGCAGGCAAAACCAAGCTTTCTGACAAAATCATCAAACTGGACCTGGTTGACGCCATGATCCAGGGCGCGGACCCGACAGTCAGCAACGAACAAAGCGATCAGGTTGAACGCTCGGCGTGCCCGACCTGTGGCTCCTGCTCCGGGATGTTCACCGCTAACTCCATGAACTGCCTGACCGAAGCGCTGGGCCTGTCGCAGCCGGGCAACGGCTCGCTGCTGGCGACCCACTCCGATCGTAAAGAGCTGTTCCTGAACGCCGGTAAACGCATTGTTGAATTAACTAAACGCTATTACGAGCAGGACGATGCCCGCGCGCTGCCGCGCAATATCGCCAGCAAAGCCGCGTTTGAAAACGCCATGACGCTGGATATTGCCATGGGCGGCTCGACCAATACGGTATTGCACCTGTTGGCGGCGGCGCAGGAAGCCGAAATTGATTTCACCATGAGCGATATCGATAAGCTGTCGCGCCAGGTGCCGCAGCTGTGTAAGGTTGCGCCAAGCACCCAGAAATACCATATGGAAGATGTGCACCGCGCAGGCGGCGTGCTGGGGATCCTGGGCGAACTTGATCGCGCGAACTTGTTGAATCGCGACGTGTATAACGTGCTGGGGTTAACCCTGCCGGAAACGCTCGATCGTTACGACATCATGCTGACCAAAGACGATGCGGTGAAAAGTATGTTCTCCGCAGGCCCGGCGGGTATCCGCACCACGCAGGCGTTTTCCCAGTCCTGCCGTTGGGATTCGCTGGATGATGACCGCCAGAGGGGCTGTATCCGTTCGCTGGAGCATGCCTACAGCCAGGACGGCGGTCTGGCGGTGCTGTACGGCAACTTTGCTGAAAATGGCTGCATCGTGAAAACCGCAGGCGTGGACGACAGCATTCTCAAATTCACCGGCCCGGCAAAAGTCTATGAAAGCCAGGACGACGCGGTAGAAGCCATTCTTGGCGGCAAAGTGGTGGCGGGCGACGTGGTGGTTATCCGTTACGAAGGGCCGAAAGGCGGGCCGGGTATGCAGGAGATGCTCTATCCGACCACCTTCCTGAAATCCATGGGTCTTGGCAAAGCCTGCGCGCTGATCACCGACGGACGTTTCTCCGGCGGTACTTCCGGCCTGTCCATCGGCCACGTTTCGCCGGAAGCGGCAAGCGGCGGCGCGATCGGCCTGATTGAAGACGGTGATCTGATTGCCATCGACATCCCGAATCGCGATATCCAGTTGCAGGTCAGTGACCGCGATCTGGCAGCCCGTCGTGAAGCCCAGGAAGCGCGTGGCGAGCAGGCCTGGACGCCGCGTAACCGCGAACGTCAGGTTTCCTTCGCCCTGCGTGCTTATGCAAGCCTGGCCACCAGCGCGGATAAAGGCGCGGTGCGCGATAAATCGAAACTCGGGGGTTAATCATGGCCGATGTCCAACCCCTGCCTGCCGCCCCCTGTGGGGCGGAGTATCTACGCGCGGTGCTGCGTTCGCCGGTATATGAAGTGGCGCAGGTTACCCCGCTGCAAAAAATGGAAAAACTGTCATCCCGCCTCGGCAACGTAATTCTGGTGAAGCGGGAAGATCGCCAGCCGGTTCACAGCTTTAAGCTGCGCGGCGCTTACGCCATGATGGCGAATCTTTCCGACGAGCAAAAATCTCGCGGCGTGGTCACGGCATCTGCCGGCAACCATGCCCAGGGTGTCGCGCTCTCTTCGTCACGCCTCGGACTGAAATCGCTGATTGTGATGCCGGTCAGCACGGCGGATATCAAAGTAGACGCGGTACGCGGCTTCGGCGGTGAAGTGCTGCTGCACGGTGCGAACTTCGACGAAGCCAAAGCCAAAGCGATTGAGCTCTCCACCCAGCAGGGCTTCACCTATGTGCCGCCGTTCGACCATCCGGCAGTCATCGCCGGGCAGGGCACGCTGGCGCTGGAACTGCTTCAGCAGGATGCGCATATCGACCGGGTATTTGTTCCGGTGGGCGGCGGTGGTCTGGCGGCGGGCGTAGCGGTGTTGATCAAACAGCTGATGCCGCAGATCAAAGTGATCGCCGTAGAAGCAGAAGATTCCGCCTGCCTGAAAGCGGCGCTGGATGCCGGTAAGCCGGTAGATTTACTGCGCGTTGGGCTGTTTGCCGAAGGCGTGGCGGTTAAGCGCATCGGCGATGAAACCTTCCGTGTCTGCCAGGAGTACCTGGATGACATCGTGACGGTAGACAGCGATGCGATTTGCGCGGCGATGAAAGATCTGTTTGAGGACGTGCGCGCCGTGGCGGAGCCGTCTGGCGCGCTGGCGCTGGCAGGCATGAAAAAGTATATCCAGCAGCACAATATTCACGGCGAGCGTCTGGCGCACGTGTTGTCTGGCGCGAACGTTAACTTCCACGGGCTGCGCTACGTTTCCGAGCGTTGCGAGTTGGGCGAACAGCGTGAAGCGCTGCTGGCGGTCACTATCCCGGAAGAGAAAGGCAGCTTCCTCAAGTTTTGTCAGCTGCTGGGCGGCCGTTCGGTTACGGAATTTAACTACCGTTTCGCGGATGCCAGAGACGCCTGCATTTTCGTGGGCGTGCGGCTGAGCCGTGGCATGGAAGAGCGCAAAGAGATCCTCAGCATGCTGGCCGACGGTGGCTACGCTGTGGTGGATCTGTCTGATGACGAAATGGCGAAACTGCACGTGCGCTATATGGTTGGTGGACGGCCTTCGCGCCCGCTCCACGAGCGGCTGTACAGTTTCGAATTCCCGGAATCGCCGGGCGCGCTGCTGAAGTTTTTACAAACCCTCGGCACCCACTGGAATATTTCGCTGTTCCACTACCGCAGCCACGGCACCGACTATGGCCGCGTGCTGGCCGCGTTTGAGCTGGGCGATCACGAACCGGATTTCGAGACCCGACTCAATGAGCTGGGTTACGACTGTCATGATGAGTCAAATAACCCGGCGTTCCGCTTCTTCCTGGCGGGTTAGTGGTTCGGCAATAACGTCCAGAACGCATCAATAAGCGGCTCATGCAGCCGCTTTTTTTGTGCGCAAACGCCAAGCTCAAACGGCGTTTTCTCATCGCTGCGCTCTAAAATCATCACGCGGTTACGCACCGGCTCCGGGCTGTTTTCCAGCACCACTTCCGGCAGCAACGCCACGCCGCAGCCGAGCGCCACCATGGACACCATCGCTTCGTGCCCACCGACGGTGGCATATATCGACGGATTGCTGATTTTCTGGCGGCGGAACCATAACTCGATGCGGCGGCGCACCGGCCCCTGATCGGCCATGATAAACGGCACCGTCGACCAGTCGGGGTCATCTACTGAGACCTGATTGCGTACCGGGCAGGGCAGCGCCGGGGCGATCAGCACCACCGCCAGATTTTCCAGCATCGAGAACGCCACCGCGCCGGGCAGCGTTTCCGGCTTGCCCGCAATCGCCAGATCCGCTTCGCCCGTGACCACTTTTTCCATCGCGTCGGCGGCATCGCCGGTGGTGAGCTTAATTTCTACCGACGGATGCTCGGCGCGAAACCGGTCAAGGATCGGCGGCAGATGGCTGTAAGCGGCGGTGACGGAGCAAAAAATATGCAATTCGCCCGAGAGCGACGGCCCCTGCTGATCGATGGTGTGGCGCAGTTGCTGATACTGCAACAGCGTTTGCTGGGCGAAAACGCGCAGCGATTCTCCGGCTTCGGTTAACGTCACCGTGCGGTTGTCGCGCACAAACAGCGCCTGGCCGAGATCCTCTTCCAGCCGCTGGATCTGCCGGGAGAGTGTGGAGGGGCTGACGTGCATCGCCCGCGCGCTACGGCCAAAATGGCGGCTTTCCGCCAGATGCAGGAAGGTTTTAAGATCGCGTAAATCCACAGGCGGCACTCCCGGTTTGATGTTGCAGAAATTGCAATGTGACGTTGTGAATATATCAATTTCCGCAATAAATTTCCTGTTGTAATGTGGGTACATTCTCGCTCGACAGCGAACCGAACAATAAGCATCACAACACGACGAGGTTTCATCATGGCTAATTATTTCAACACACTGAACCTGCGCCAGCAGCTGGCGCAACTGGGTAAATGTCGCTTTATGGGCCGCGACGAATTTGCCGATGGCGCAAGCTATCTTCAGGGTAAAAAAGTGGTCATCGTCGGTTGTGGCGCGCAGGGCCTGAACCAGGGCCTGAACATGCGCGACTCCGGTCTGGATATCTCTTATGCCTTGCGTAAAGAAGCCATCGCGGAAAAACGCGCCTCCTGGCGTAAAGCCACCGAAAACGGTTTTACCGTGGGCACTTATGAAGAGCTGATCCCGCAGGCGGACCTGGTGGTTAACCTGACGCCGGACAAACAGCACTCCGACGTGGTGCGTTCCGTTCAGCCGCTGATGAAAGACGGCGCGGCACTGGGCTACTCTCACGGTTTCAACATCGTTGAAGTAGGCGAACAGATCCGTAAAGACATCACCGTGGTAATGGTTGCGCCGAAGTGTCCTGGCACCGAAGTGCGTGAAGAGTACAAACGTGGTTTTGGCGTACCGACCCTGATCGCCGTTCACCCGGAAAACGATCCGAAAGGTGAAGGCATGGCGATTGCTAAAGCCTGGGCTGCGGCCACCGGCGGTCACCGTGCGGGCGTGCTGGAATCTTCTTTCGTTGCGGAAGTGAAATCTGACCTGATGGGCGAGCAGACCATTCTGTGCGGTATGTTGCAAGCCGGTTCTCTGCTGTGCTTCGACAAGCTGGTGGAAGAAGGCGCTGACCCGGCTTACGCGGAAAAATTGATTCAATTCGGCTGGGAAACCATCACCGAAGCGCTGAAGCAGGGCGGTATCACCCTGATGATGGATCGCCTGTCTAACCCGGCGAAACTGCGCGCTTATGCGCTGTCTGAGCAGTTGAAAGAGATCATGGCGCCGCTGTTTCAGAAACACATGGACGACATCATCTCCGGCGAGTTCTCCTCCGGCATGATGGCGGACTGGGCCAACGACGATAAAAACCTGCTGACCTGGCGTGAAGAGACCGGCAAAACCGCCTTCGAAACCGCGCCGCAGTATGAAGGCAAAATCAGCGAGCAAGAGTACTTCGATAAAGGCGTACTGATGATCGCGATGGTAAAAGCGGGCGTTGAACTGGCGTTCGAAACCATGGTGGATTCCGGCATCATCGAAGAGTCTGCATACTATGAATCACTGCACGAGCTGCCGCTGATCGCGAACACCATCGCCCGTAAGCGCCTGTATGAAATGAACGTGGTTATCTCCGATACCGCCGAGTACGGTAACTACCTGTTCTCTTACGCCTGCGTACCGTTGCTGAAAGAGTTTATGACCACGCTGCAACCGGGCGACCTGGGCAAAGCGGTAGAAGGCAGTGCGGTGGATAACGCGCAGCTGCGTGACGTGAACGACGCGATCCGCAGCCATGCGATTGAAGCGGTAGGCCAGAAACTGCGTGGTTATATGACGGATATGAAACGCATCGCTGTCGCAGGATAATCTCCGTTACGACAAAAAAACCCGGTGAATTTCACCGGGTTTTTTTATTAGTTACGGTACAGCACCTTAATGATGTGGTAACCGAACTGGGTGTGCAGCGGGCCGGTTGGTTCCAACACCGGGCAGGAGAACACCACTTTATCGAATGCCGGCACCATCTGGCCCTGGCGGAATTCGCCTAAGTGGCCGCCTTTTTTGCCTGACGGGCAAATGGAGTGCTTCTTCGCCAGCTTCTCGAAATCGCCGCCGTTTTTAATCTGCTCCAGAAGATCCAGAGCCAGTTTTTCTTCTTTAACCAGAATGTGCAGTGCTGCCGCTGTTTTAGCCATGTGGGTGCCTTAATTCATAGGGATTACGGCGGCTATAGTAGCGATCCTTAATGGCGATACAACACCTTAATGATGTGATAGCCGAATTTAGTTTTTACTGGTCCGAAAGGTTTTAACAGTGGGCAACTAAACACCGCCTGGTCAAAAGGGGCGACCATCGCACCTTTGCTGAACTCGCCCAGATTGCCGCCGTTGCGCCCGGATGGGCAACTGGAGTAGCGTTTTGCCAGGGTATCAAAACTGACACCGCGCTCGAGTTTTTGCATGATCTCCAGCGCCAGCTTTTCGGTCTTGACGAGGATATGCAGGGCCGCTGCGGTTCTTGCCATCATTAATCTCCGGGAAGTCATTCGCTTGCCTTCACTTTACCATTCCCTCACCGGATTGCCGTTAATTCCTCGTTCCGCTTTTGCTACAATCCCTCCCCCGTTCGAAGATTGAGCAACCATCATGCGTTTAAACCCCGGTCAACAACACGCTGTCGAATTCGTCACCGGCCCCTGCCTGGTGCTGGCGGGCGCTGGCTCCGGTAAGACGCGCGTGATCACCAATAAAATCGCCCACCTGATCCGCAGCTGCGGCTACCAGGCAAAACATATCGCGGCGGTGACCTTTACCAATAAGGCAGCGCGCGAGATGAAAGAGCGCGTGGCGCAAACCCTCGGGCGCAAAGAGGCGCGCGGCCTGATGATCTCGACGTTCCATACCCTTGGGCTTGATATTATCAAACGCGAATACAAAGCTTTAGGCATGAAGGCCAATTTCTCGCTGTTCGACGACACCGATCAGCTGGCGCTCATCAAGGAACTCACCGACGGATTGGTGGAGAACGATAAATCCCTGTACCAGCAACTGCTGTCTACCATTTCGAACTGGAAAAACGACCTGCTGAACCCGGCCCAGGCGGCGGCGCAGGCCAAAGGCGAGCGTGACCGCATTTTTGCCCATTGCTATAGCCTGTATGACGCCCATCTCAAAGCCTGTAACGTCCTTGATTTTGACGACCTGATCCTGCTGCCGACGCTGCTTTTACAGCGCAATGAAGAAGTACGCGAGCGCTGGCAGAACCGCATCCGCTATTTGCTGGTGGATGAGTATCAGGATACCAACACCAGCCAGTATGAAATGGTGAAACTGCTGGTGGGCGCGCGGGCGCGGTTTACCGTGGTGGGTGATGACGATCAGTCCATCTACTCCTGGCGCGGCGCGCGACCACAAAACCTGGTGTTGCTCAGTAAAGATTTTCCGGCGTTGCAGGTGATTAAGCTGGAGCAGAACTACCGCTCATCAGGGCGCATCCTGAAGGCAGCGAATATCCTGATTGCCAATAACCCGCACGTATTCGAAAAGAAGCTGTTTTCTGAACTGGGTTATGGCACTGAGTTAAAAGTGCTTTCTGCGAATCATGAAGAACATGAAGCGGAGCGGGTGGCGGGTGAACTTATTGCCCATCACTTCATCAATAAAACCCAGTACAAGGATTATGCCATCCTCTATCGGGGTAACCACCAGTCGCGGGTGTTTGAAAAACTGCTGATGCAAAACCGCATTCCGTATCGCATCTCTGGCGGGACGTCGTTCTTCTCGCGCCCGGAGATTAAGGATTTACTGGCCTATCTGCGAATACTCACTAACCCGGACGACGACAGCGCGTTTATGCGGATTGTGAATACGCCGCGCCGGGAAATCGGCCCTGCCACGCTGCAAAAACTGGGCGAATGGGCTAACCAGCGCAACAAGAGCCTGTTCACCGCCAGCTTCGATATGGGGCTGAGCCAGACCCTCACCGGGCGCGGCTATGAATCCTTAACCCGCTTTACCCACTGGCTGGGCGATGTAGCCCGCCTGGCGGAACGCGAGCCGGTGGCGGCGGTGCGCGATCTGATCCACGGGATTGATTACGAATCCTGGCTTTACGAGACCTCACCGAGCCAGAAAGCCGCGGAAATGCGCATGAAAAACGTTAACCAGCTGTTTAGCTGGATGACTGAAATGCTGGAAGGCTCGGAGCTTGAGGAGCCGATGACGCTTACTCAGGTTGTCACCCGTTTCACGTTGCGCGACATGATGGAACGCGGTGAAAGCGAAGAAGATCTCGATCAGGTCCAGTTGATGACCCTGCACGCCTCAAAGGGTCTGGAATTCCCTTATGTTTTCCTGGTTGGCATGGAAGAGGGCCTGTTGCCGCATCAGAGCAGCATTGATGAAGATAACGTCGATGAGGAGCGCCGGCTCGCCTACGTAGGGATCACCCGCGCCCAGAAAGAGCTGACGTTTACCCTGTGCAAAGAGCGCCGCCAGTACGGGGAATTAGTGCGCCCGGAACCAAGCCGCTTCCTGCTGGAATTGCCGCAGGACGATGTGCTTTGGGAGCAGGAACGTAAGGTGGTTTCACCTCAGGAGCGGATGCAGAAAGGACAGGGGCATCTGGCGAATTTGAAGGCGATGATGGCAAAGGCGCGAGGCGAGAACAATACGTAAGCGCCCGGAAAAGGGCGCAGACGATTAATGAATGTCTAACGGCCAGTGAACGTAACTCTGCCAGAGCTGTTCCTGCTCCAGCGATTCGGCGGCAAGCGGATGGCTGGATAACCAGTTTTCCGGCAGGGTGAGGGTGAGCGTATCGCCCTTTGCCGACAAATCTACCGTCGGCAGCGTATCGTCGCGACGGCGGCTGGCGAACATAATCGACAGCCGCAGCAGACGGCACAGCTGCTCGGCCACACGCGGCGGCACGGCGTTTTGCTGGTGCAAAGAAGAAAGATCTACCGGGCTGGTTTGATTCAACAGCAGGGTGGACAGCAGCTTTTTCTGGGCGGGGGTGAAGCCGGGTAAATCAAGGTTGCTCACCAGCCACGCGGCGTGCAGCGGTGCCTGTTTGAAATCGACGCTTAAACCAATTTCATGCAGTTGCGCCGCAGCATATAGCATCGCTTTGCTGAGTTCATCCAGTTGCCAGGCGTTCGCCGTCTGGGCGATAAACTTTTCTGCCAGATGCGATACGCGCTGTGCCTGTTCGGTATCTACTAAAAACCGGCGCTGAATATTACGCAGCGTGCGGCTACGAATATCCTGATCCACCGACAAATGCAGCATGCCGTAGACCAGCCCTTCGCGCAGCGCACCGCCCGCCAGCGTCATGCACTCAATCTTCAGTTCTTTAAAGATGGCGATCAGAATGGCGAGGCCGCTGGGGAATACCAGCGCGCGCTCCAGCGTCAGTCCTTCGATTTCCAGCTCTTCCAGGCGGCCACAATGAATAGCGCGCTGTTTCAACTGTTCGAGCTTGGCAAGCGTGATGCGTTCGTCCATGCCCTGCGCCATCATAATTTCCTGTAGCGCCTGTACGGTGCCGGATGCGCCGACGCAGGTTTGCCAGCCGTGTTTTTGCAGCTCGCCGATAACCGGTTGTAACACCGCGCTGGCAGCGTGCTGTGCAGCATCGAAGTTTTCTTTGGTCAGGCTACGATCGGTGAAAAAACGCTCAAGCCAGGTCACGCACCCCATCGACAGGCTAAACAGCGAGGTTGCCTGCGCGCCGGTGCCGGTCACCAGTTCGGTACTGGCACCGCCAATATCCACCACCAGACGACGATCTGCGCCACCCGTGGTATGCGCCACGCCCTGATAAATCAACCGCGCTTCTTCTTCACCGCTGATCACCTGAACCGGGCAGCCTAAAATTTGCTGTGCTTTTTCGATGAATTCGGCGGAGTTGACCGCGAGCCGCAACGTGGCGGTGGCGACGGCGCGTACCTGGAGGGAAGGGATATCCTGCAAACGTTCAGCGAACAGCCGCAGGCATTGCCAGCCGCGTTCCATTGCTTCTTGCGAGAGAGTGTTGTCACTGCTTAAGCCCGCCGCGAGACGGACTTTGCGTTTGATGCGCGTCAGGGTCTGGATACTTCCCGCCACCTCACGCACGACCAGCATATGAAAACTATTCGAACCGAGATCAATGGCTGCATACAGCGAGGCGGCGGATGGCATCTCTGTTAACCTGTGCGGCGACGGTTTCGGGGCGCGCCACCGGTGCGACGCGGGCCATTGCCGGAACGAACGCGGGTAAGGCGTTTCGGCGGCGGCAGCTGGCTCAGTAGCGCATCAGGGTTATATTTGCTGACCGGAATCGAGTGGCTGATATAGCTTTCAATTGCCGGAAGGTTCAACGCGTACTCTTCACAGGCCAGGCTGATGGAGTGCCCGCTGGCGCCTGCACGCCCGGTACGGCCAATGCGGTGAACGTAATCTTCGCAGTCGTCCGGCAGGTCGTAGTTGAACACATGCGTTACCGCTGGGATGTGTAAACCACGAGCCGCAACGTCGGTCGCAACCAGAATATCCAGATCGCCACGGGTAAATTCTTCAAGAATACGCAGACGTTTTTTCTGCGCTACGTCGCCGGTTAACAAACCGACGCGATGACCGTCGGCGGCAAGATGGCCCCAAATATCTTCACAACGATGTTTGGTATTGGCGAAAATAATCGCGCGGTCTGGCCACTCTTCTTCAATCAGCGTTTGCAGCAGACGCATCTTTTCTTCGTTGGACGGATAGAAAAGTTCTTCTTTAATGCGGTGGCCGGTTTTCTGTTCCGGTTCGACTTCCACATATTCCGCGTTGTTCATCTGCTCGAAAGCCAGTTCACGCACGCGGTAAGAAAGGGTGGCGGAAAACAGCATATTCAGACGCTGGGTCACCGGCGGCATGCGACGGAACAACCAACGAATGTCTTTAATAAAGCCGAGATCGTACATGCGATCCGCTTCATCAAGCACCACGACCTGGATTGCACCCAGATTAATGTGGTTCTGTTTGGCGTAGTCGATTAAACGACCGGTGGTGCCGATCAGGATATCAACGCCGCTTTCCAGCACTTTAAGCTGTTTATCGTAACCGTCGCCGCCGTAGGCCAGGCCGATTTTCAGGCCGGTGGACTGCGCGAGCGGTTCTGCATCAGAGTGAATCTGGACGGCGAGTTCGCGCGTCGGCGCCATAATAATCGCGCGCGGCTGATTCACCTGGCGGTTTTCGATCGCCGGGTTAGAAAGGAGATAATGAAACGTTGACGTTAAAAACGCCATCGTTTTGCCGGTACCGGTTTGCGCCTGTCCTGCAACATCACGTCCCGCCAGCGTCAGGGGAAGTGCGAGTGCCTGAATCGGAGTGCAATTATGAAAGCCTTTCTTTTCAAGGGCTTCAATCACCGCAGGGTGCAGGGCGAAGTCGGCAAACTTCTGTTCTGTTAAATGTGTTTTGCTCATAGTGTGGTAGAATATCAGCTAACTATTGCTTTACGAAAGCGTATCCGGTGAAATAAAGTCAACCTAATGTTGGTTAATGCTACACCAACACGCCAGGCCTAATCTTGTGGAGTAAAACATGAGCGATAAAATTATTCACCTGACCGATGACAGTTTTGACACGGATGTACTTAAAGCGGACGGGTTGATTCTTGTTGATTTCTGGGCAGAGTGGTGCGGCCCTTGTAAAATGATTGCGCCGATTCTGGATGAAATCGCTGATGAATATCAGGGCAAATTGACCATTGCCAAGCTAAACATTGACCAAAACCCAGGCACGGCACCGAAATACGGTATCCGCGGTATCCCAACCCTGTTGCTGTTTAAAAACGGCGAAGTGGCTGCGACTAAAGTGGGTGCGTTGTCTAAAGGTCAGCTGAAAGAGTTTCTGGACGCTAACCTGGCGTAATTGCCTCTTAGCCGGCGCGTGCACGGTCTGGAAAATTTTCGGACCGCTGGACGCCCGGCGATAGTCGTGCTAAGTTGTTTATCAACTGCTGTTTGAACTTGCCTTATAGTTTAAATCTTGTAATACCCAATACTTCCCGGCGCTGAAAGACAAACTTCTTTTAAGCACGCGTGAAGTGATTATTATCCGGGCTCATCATTCATTCCGTCTTGTCGTTTCAGTTCTGCGTTCTTTCCTGCAACCAGGCCACGAACAGACATGAGATGAAGGCCGTTAACAGGCATGGATGTTCCTGCCATACCATTCACAACATTAAGTTCGAGATTTACCCCGAGTTTAAGAACCCACCATTATGAATCTTACCGAATTAAAGAATACGCCGGTTTCTGAGCTGATTACTCTCGGCGAAAATATGGGGCTGGAAAACCTGGCCCGTATGCGCAAACAGGACATTATTTTCGCCATCCTGAAGCAACACGCTAAGAGTGGCGAAGATATCTTTGGCGACGGTGTGCTGGAGATATTGCAGGACGGGTTTGGTTTCCTCCGTTCCGCAGACAGCTCCTACCTTGCCGGCCCCGATGACATCTACGTTTCTCCCAGCCAAATCCGCCGTTTCAACCTCCGCACAGGGGATACCATCTCCGGTAAGATTCGTCCGCCGAAAGAAGGTGAGCGTTACTTTGCGCTGCTGAAAGTTAACGAAGTCAACTACGACAAACCTGAAAACGCCCGCAACAAAATCCTGTTCGAAAACCTTACCCCGCTGCACGCGAACTCCCGTTTGCGTATGGAGCGCGGCAACGGTTCAACCGAGGATTTAACCGCGCGCGTACTGGATTTGGCATCGCCGATTGGTCGTGGTCAGCGTGGCCTGATTGTGGCACCGCCGAAAGCCGGTAAAACCATGCTGCTGCAGAACATCGCCCAGAGCATCGCCTACAACCATCCAGACTGCGTGCTGATGGTGCTGCTGATTGACGAACGTCCCGAAGAAGTCACCGAGATGCAGCGTCTGGTGAAAGGCGAAGTGGTTGCGTCAACCTTTGACGAACCGGCTTCCCGCCACGTGCAGGTTGCGGAAATGGTTATCGAGAAGGCCAAGCGCCTGGTTGAGCACAAGAAAGACGTGATCATTCTGCTCGACTCTATTACCCGTCTGGCGCGTGCCTACAACACCGTGGTACCGGCTTCCGGTAAAGTGTTGACCGGTGGTGTGGACGCCAACGCCCTGCATCGTCCGAAGCGTTTCTTCGGTGCCGCGCGTAACGTGGAAGAGGGCGGTAGCCTGACCATCATCGCGACCGCGCTGATCGATACCGGCTCCAAAATGGACGAAGTTATCTACGAAGAATTTAAAGGTACAGGCAACATGGAACTGCACCTGTCTCGTAAGATTGCTGAAAAACGCGTGTTCCCGGCGATTGATTACAACCGCTCCGGTACCCGTAAAGAAGAGCTGCTCACCACTCAGGAAGAGCTGCAGAAAATGTGGATCCTGCGCAAGATTATTCACCCGATGGGCGAAATCGACGCGATGGAATTCCTCATTAATAAGCTGGCCATGACGAAGACCAACGATGATTTCTTCGACATGATGAAGCGCTCTTAAGTTGTAAAAACTCGGGGAACGCCACGCTTTGTCGTGGCGTTTTTCATTATAGTTTTTGGGATACGGAATTTTCCTCTTGCTCCAGGGTTTTTTCCCTGCCAAGGTCGCGTGACTTCTGTGAGTTGGCTATCTTTATCTTGCTGAATAATAAATAGTCCCATTCAAGGATGATGCATAACCGCCCTTCTGAAGCAATGACTTCGCGGTTATACTTCCAACGGACTTATCTTTTGCAGAGAGCGCACACTGTGAATTTAATCACCTCGGGTGCCGAGCTAATCGGTATCTTTTTATTCACAACCATTTTTCTTTTTTTCGCCCGTAAAGTGGCTAAAAAAATTGGATTGGTGGATAAGCCCAATTTCCGCAAACGCCATCAAGGATTAATTCCTCTGGTCGGCGGCATTTCCGTCTTTGCAGGCATCTGCTTTACTTTTGCGATTGCTGACTACTATATCCCCCATGCCATGTTGTACTTGTCGTGCGCCGGGGTACTGGTGCTGGTGGGCGCGCTGGACGATCGTTTCGATATCAGTGTCAAAATCCGTGCGTTAATTCAGGCGATAATCGCTGTCGTTATGATGTGGTTTGGCGGGTTGTACATGAGCAGCCTGGGCTATATTTTCGGCTCCTGGGAGATGGTGCTCGGTCCGTTCGGCTATTTCCTGACGCTGTTTGCGGTATGGGCCGCTATCAACGCGTTCAATATGGTGGATGGCATCGACGGGCTGCTCGGCGGCCTCTCCTGCGTGTCGTTTGCCGCCATGGGGCTGATTTTGTGGTTCGATGGGCAGCTCAGCCTGGCCATGTGGTGCTTCGCCATGATCGCGGCCATTCTGCCGTATATTCTGTCAAATCTCGGCGTACTGGGCCGCCGCTATAAAGTGTTCATGGGTGATGCAGGTAGTACGTTGATTGGTTTTACCGTCATCTGGATCCTGCTGGAAACCACCCAGGGCGTTACCCATCCGATTAGCCCGGTTACCGCGTTATGGATTATCGCGATCCCGTTAATGGATATGGTCGCGATTATGTATCGCCGCTTACGTCGTGGCATGAGCCCTTTCTCCCCTGATCGCCAGCATATTCATCATCTGATCATGCGGGCTGGTTTTACTTCCCGACAAGCCTTTGTACTGATTACGCTGGCAGCTGCGCTGCTGGCGGGAATCGGCGTTGCTTCTGAATACGCACATTTCATTCCTGAATGGGTGATGTTGGCATTGTTCTTGCTAGCATTTTTCCTGTACGGGTACTGTATTAAGCGAGCGTGGAAAGTCGCGCGTCTGATCAAGCGCATCAAGCGCCGTATGCGCAGAAATAACGATAACAACCCGACATTAACCAAATGAAGCTGGGGAAGTGATGAAAGAGCAATTGCCAGGCATGCAACACGGGATGGTTGAAAATGAACTGGACGTGCGCGGTTTGTTCCGCACGTTCTGGGCAGGCAAAATCTGGATCGTTGGTTTTGCCGCGCTGTTTATTCTCGGCGCGCTGGTGTACACCATTTTTGCTCGCCAGGAGTGGAGTGCAACGGCTATTACCGATCGGCCCACGGTGAATATGTTGGGCAGCTACTACTCTCAGCAACAGTTCCTGCGCAACCTGGACGTGAAAACAAATCCCAACGGCGTTGAGCAGCCTTCAGTCATGGATGATGCATATAAAGAATTCATCATGCAGTTATCTGCCTGGGATACCCGCCGTGATTTTTGGCTGCAAACGGATTATTACCAGCAGCGTAAAGCCGGAAACAGCAAAGTTGATGCGGCGCTGCTTGATGAACTGATCGGCAATATCCAGTTCACCGCAGGGGATTTCACCCGCAACGTGAATGACAGCGTTAAGCTGATCGCGGAAACCGCGCCGGACGCTAATAACCTGCTACGCCAGTACGTGGCGTTTGCCAGCGAGCGCGCCGCCAGCCACTTAAATGACGAGCTGAAAGGTGCCTGGGCCGCGCGGACCATCCAGATGAAAGCGCAGGTAAAACGCCAGGAAGCCGTGGCCAAATCCATCTTTAGCCGCAAAGTGCAAAGTGTGCAGGAGGCGTTAAAAATCGCCCAACAACACAATATCTCCACCAGCGAAACGCAGGTCCCGGCGGAAGAATTACCCGATTCTGAACTGTTTATGCTGGGCCGTCCGATGTTGCAGGCACGCCTTGAGAATCTGCAGGCGGTCGGGCCTTCTTTTGATATCAGCTATGACCAAAATCGGGCGATGCTCACGACGCTGAATGTCGGTCCATCGCTCGATCCCCGTTTTCAGACCTATCGTTATTTGAGAACGCCTGAAGAACCGGTGAAGCGCGACAGTCCGCGCAGAGCATTCCTGATGATTATGTGGGGTGCTGTCGGCGCGCTCATTGGTGCGGGTGTTGCCCTGGCCCGTCGTCGTCCCGTATAAGCATTTTTCAATGCGCGCAAGCCTGCGCGCAGGATTAAACAGAAGAGAAGCGTTGTGAAAGTATTAACCGTTTTTGGCACGCGTCCTGAAGCTATCAAGATGGCACCTCTGGTACATGCGCTGGCAAAAGACCCGTATTTCGATGCCAGGGTCTGTGTAACCGCACAGCACCGGGAGATGCTGGATCAGGTACTGCATTTGTTTTCTATCGTACCGGATTACGATCTCAACATTATGAAACCGGGGCAGGGATTAACGGAGATAACCTGTCGGATACTTGAAGGATTAAAGCCAGTCCTTGAAGAATTTAAACCTGATGTGGTGTTAGTCCATGGCGACACCACGACGACCGTGGCCGCCAGCCTTGCTGCGTTTTATCAACGCATTCCGGTTGGACATGTTGAGGCGGGTTTACGCACGGGTGATCTGTCTTCACCGTGGCCGGAAGAGGCAAACCGAACGCTGACTGGCCATCTTGCGATGTACCACTTTGCGCCCACAAAGAATTCACGTACCAACCTGTTACGCGAAAATATACCGGACGAACGCATTTTTGTTACCGGCAATACGGTAATCGACGCGTTGATTTCGGTGCGTGATTCTCTCCTTAGCGATGAGTCACGCCAACGCGAGCTCGCCTCTCGTTATCCTTTTTTGCGCGACGATAAAAAATTAATTCTGGTCACAGGGCACCGCCGTGAAAGTTTTGGTCAGGGGTTTGAGCATATTTGCCAGGCGCTGGCGGATATTGCTCGCGAAAATCAGGATGTACAGATTGTCTATCCGGTACATCTCAATCCGAATGTCAGCGAGCCGGTAAACCGTATTCTTGGCCAGGTCGAGAATGTCATTTTGATTGAACCGCAGGATTACCTGCCATTTGTATGGTTAATGAATCGCGCGTGGCTGATTTTGACGGATTCAGGCGGAATTCAGGAAGAGGCACCTTCATTGGGTAAACCCGTGTTAGTGATGCGTGAAACCACTGAACGACCAGAAGCGATCGAAGCAGGAACGGTACGTCTGGTGGGCACCGATAGTGCGCGCATTGTCGCTGAGGTATCTCAGCTACTTAATGACGATACGGAATACCAGGCGATGAGCCGGGCTCATAATCCTTATGGCGATGGAAAAGCCTGCGCTCGCATTTTGCAAGCGTTAAAGAATAATCGGATCACACTATGAGTTTTTCTACTATTTCAGTGATTGGACTGGGATATATCGGTTTACCGACTGCTGCCGCTTTTGCATCGCGCAAGACGCGGGTCATAGGGGTTGATATCAATCCTCGTGCGGTTGAGACGATTAACCGAGGTGAAATTCATATTGTTGAACCGGAGCTCGGCAGTGTAGTGAAAGCTGCCGTTGAAAACGGATTTCTAAGCGCAACTACGCAGCCTGTTGAAGCGGATGCTTTTTTGATTGCTGTGCCGACGCCGTTTAAACGAGAACACCAGCCCGATATGCAATATGTTCAGGCCGCTGTGGAGTCTATCGCGCCGGTATTGCGTAAAGGCAACCTGGTGATCCTGGAGTCTACCTCTCCCGTTGGCACTACCGAACAAATGGCGCAGTGGCTGGCGGCGTTACGCCCGGATCTCAGCTTCCCCCAGCAGGCCGGTGATGATGCCGATATCAACATCGCCTATTGCCCGGAGCGAGTGCTGCCGGGCCAGGTGATGGTCGAGCTGATTAAAAATGACCGCGTCGTCGGTGGGATGACGGCGGTATGTTCTGCGCGCGCCAGTGAACTGTATTGCATCTTCCTGGAGGGCGAGTGTGTGGTAACTAACGCCCGCACCGCTGAAATGTGCAAACTTACTGAAAACAGCTTCCGCGATGTAAATATCGCTTTTGCCAATGAGCTGTCGCTGATTTGCGCCGATCAAGACATCAACGTATGGGAACTGATTCGCCTGGCGAACCGCCATCCGCGCGTCAATATTTTGCAACCTGGCCCAGGCGTAGGTGGACACTGTATCGCGGTCGACCCGTGGTTTATCGTGGCGCAGAATCCGCAGCAGGCGCGTCTTATCCGCATCGCCCGTGAAGTGAACGATTACAAACCGCGCTGGGTGCTTGAGCGCGTTAAAGCGACCGTCGCCGATTGCCTTAACGCCAGCGGCAAGCGCGCCAGCGAACTGAAAGTCGCCTGTTTTGGCCTGGCATTTAAACCCAATATTGATGATTTGCGCGAAAGCCCGGCGATGGAAATCGCTCATCAAATCGCCCAGTGGAACAGCGGCGAAACGCTGGTGGTGGAGCCCAATATTCATGCGTTGCCCGAAAGCCTTGCGCCGCACTGTAAGCTGGTCACGATTGACGATGCGCTGGCGCAGGCTGATGTGCTGGTCATGCTGGTCGATCATGCGTCGTTTAAAGCTATTGAGGGCAGCGCCGTGCAGCAGGCATGGATTGTCGATACCAAAGGGGTATGGCGATGAAACGTATTCTGGTTACCGGCGGCGCGGGGTTTATTGGTTCTGCGGTGGTCAGACATATCATTAATGACACCGCCGACAGTGTGGTTGTCGTGGATAAGCTGACGTACGCCGGCAACCTTGCCTCGCTTGCGCCGGTTGCCGACAACCCGCGCTTTGCTTTTGAAAAAGTGGATATTGTCGACAGAGCCGAGCTGGATCGGGTATTCACAACCTGGCGGCCGGATATCGTTATGCATCTGGCGGCGGAAAGCCATGTTGATCGGTCAATCGACGGGCCTGCTGCCTTTATCGAAACCAATATTGTCGGAACCTATACGCTGCTTGAAGCCGCCCGCGCCTGGTGCAACTCACTGGATGCGCCAGGTAAAGCGCGCTTTCGTTTCCATCACATCTCCACTGATGAGGTGTATGGCGACCTTCACAGCAGCGATGACTTTTTTACCGAGACCACGGCTTACGCTCCCAGCAGCCCCTATTCTGCGACGAAGGCGGGCAGCGATCATTTGGTTCGTGCCTGGCAGCGCACCTACGGATTGCCTACGCTGATGACGAATTGCTCTAACAATTACGGGCCCTATCATTTCCCGGAAAAACTGATCCCGCTGATGATACTGAACGGGCTGGCAGGAAAGCCGCTGCCGGTTTATGGCGATGGGCAGCAAATCCGCGACTGGTTATACGTTGAGGACCATGCTCGTGCGCTCTACCTGGTGGCTACCCAGGGGGCAATTGGCGAAACATGGAATATTGGCGGGCATAACGAACGTAAAAATATCGATGTGGTGACTGCCATTTGCGATCTGCTTGAAGAGCTGGTCCCTCAAAAACCGCAAGGTATTGCGCAGTACCGCAACCTTATTAGCTGGGTGGCGGACCGCCCCGGCCACGATCTGCGTTACGCCATTGACGCCAGCAAAATCGAGCGTGAGCTGGGCTGGCGTCCACAGGAATCATTTGAGAGCGGTATTCGTAAAACGGTGCAGTGGTATTTGCAGAATCCGGCCTGGTGGCAGCAAGTATTAGACGGAAGTTATCAGGGCGAGCGCCTGGGTCTTCAGCGTTAATTATCAGGAGAGACGATATGAAGGGGATCATTCTGGCGGGTGGTTCAGGGACGCGTCTGCATCCCATCACGCGCGGCGTGTCGAAGCAACTTCTGCCCATCTATGACAAGCCAATGATTTACTACCCGCTCTCCGTGCTGATGCTGGCGGGGATTCGTGAGATTTTGTTGATCACGACACCTGAAGATTTGAGTAGCTACCAGCGTCTGCTTGGCGATGGCTCAGATTTTGGGATCAGCCTCCAGTATGCTGAACAACCCAGCCCCGACGGGCTTGCTCAGGCATTTATTATTGGTGAAGCATTTCTCGACGGTCAGCCCTCCTGCCTGGTATTAGGCGACAACATTTTCTTCGGACAGGGGTTCAGCCCGAAATTAAGGCATGTCGCGGCCCGCAGTGGGGGCGCGACGGTGTTTGGTTATCAGGTGATGGATCCTGAACGCTTCGGCGTCGTCGAGTTTGATGACAATTTCCGGGCGCTCTCCATTGAAGAAAAGCCTGAACAGCCTAAATCCAACTGGGCGGTTACCGGTCTCTATTTTTATGATGAACATGTCGCCGAGTACGCGAAAAAGGTCAAACCCTCCGGGCGCGGCGAACTTGAAATCACCTCCATCAATCAAATGTACCTGGAACAAGGCACGCTCTCTGTAGAACTGTTAGGCCGTGGATTCGCCTGGCTGGATACGGGTACCCATGACAGCCTGATCGAAGCCAGCACTTTTGTGCAAACCGTCGAGAAGCGCCAGGGATTCAAGATTGCCTGTCTGGAAGAGATCGCCTGGCGTAATGGATGGCTGGATGATGATGGCGTTAAGCGCGCCGCAGAACGCCTTGTGAAGACGGGTTATGGGCGTTATTTACTGGAGCTGCTTCGTGCCCGTCCGCGCCAGTATTGACCCCCTGGAATGGGAAAGCCGATTTTTCGGCATTAACAGCGCGATCCTCCGGCTCGCGGATGATGCCGCGCAGGTTGATCCGTCGCAGTTAGCCGTCTGGCCTCGGTTACAGGCAAAAGTGCCCGCACAGCGCACGGACTGGCTGGATAGCCTGCAACAGTTGCAGTTTCAGGTGGTGGAAGGCGAGGTGGATTTTGTGCTCGATATCGGTGTTGGCAACGACAACCCCGGTCTTCAGCCTGCGCAGAGCCGCGATATTCCCGCTCTTCGTGCGATGGCGACCACGCTGTTTGCTAATAGCCGCTTTCGTACGCCCTGGTACGCCCCTGACGCCAGCGGGCGTTTTTACGCGCAGTGGGTAGAAAATGCGGTCAATGGCAGTTTCGATCATACCTGCCAGGTAATGCGTGATGACGGTGGTGCGATCCGGGGATTTGTCACGTTGCGCCAGCTTAACAGCGGCGAAGCGCGTATCGGCTTGCTGGGCGGTTTTGGGGCTGGACGTATTCTGATGGACGCCGCGCGCCACTGGTGTGAAGTTCATCAATCAGCGGTGTTGCGCGTGGCTACCCAAATGGGCAATCGCGCCGCCATTCGTCGCTACATTCAAAGCGGTGCTACCCTGGACAGCGCCGCGTATTGGTTATACAGGTGAACAGATGATCCCATTTAATGCTCCGCCCGTGGTTGGAACGGAAATTGACTACATGCAGTCTGCAATGGGCAGTGGAAAATTATGCGGCGATGGCGGCTTCACCCGCCGCTGCCAGCAATGGTTTGAGCAGCGCTTCGGCAGCGAAAAAGTCCTTCTTACCCCGTCCTGCACTGCGTCGCTGGAGATGGCGGCATTGTTGCTGGATATCCAGCCCGGCGATGAAGTCATCATGCCAAGCTATACCTTCGTGTCGACTGCCAATGCTTTTGTGCTGCGCGGCGCGAAAATCGTCTTTGTCGATCTGCGCCCCGATACCATGAACATTGACGAGTCACTGATTGAAGCGGCAATTACCGATAAAACCCGTGTCATTGTGCCGGTGCACTATGCGGGCGTCGCCTGCGAAATGGATACCATCATGGCCATTGCAAAGAAGCATGAGCTGTATGTGGTGGAAGACGCGGCACAGGGGGTGATGTCCACCTATAAAGGCCGGGCGTTAGGCACGATTGGTCATATCGGCTGCTTCAGTTTTCATGAAACCAAGAATTACACCGCCGGAGGCGAAGGCGGCGCGACGCTGATCAACGATCCCAAACTGACTGAGCGGGCGGAAATTATTCGCGAGAAAGGCACTAACCGCAGCCAGTTTTTCCGTGGGCTGGTGGATAAATACACCTGGCGGGACATCGGCTCCAGCTATTTAATGTCAGATCTCCAGGCGGCCTATCTTTGGGCACAGCTCGACGCGGCGGACCGCATCAACCAACAGCGTCTGGCGCTATGGCAGACCTATTTTGACGCGCTTGAGCCGCTGGCTCGTGCAGGGCGCATCGAGTTGCCTTCGATCCCGGAGTCCTGTAGCCATAACGCGCATATGTTTTATATCAAACTGCGCGATATCGACGATCGCAGCAATTTGATTGCCTGGCTTAAAGAGGCAGAAATCCTGGCGGTATTCCACTATATCCCGTTGCACAGCTGTCCGGCAGGCGAGAAATTTGGCGAACTTCATGGCGAAGACCGCTACACCACCCGCGAAAGCGAACGCCTGCTGCGGTTACCGCTGTTCTACAATCTGGCGCCTTTCAACCAGCGTACGGTTATCAATTCGCTGTTAAGTTATTTCGCCTGATATGTCTCTTGCAAAAGCCTCAGTGTGGACGGCAGCGTCCACGCTTATCAAGATTGCCGCTGGTTTGCTGGTTATCAAACTGCTGGCGGTGGCGTTTGGCCCGGAAGGGGTCGGACAGGCAGGAAACTTTCGTCAGCTGATTACGGTGTTGGGCGTACTGGCGGGTGCTGGAATTTTTAACGGCGTGACGAAACTGGTCGCCCAGCATCATGACAATCCCGATGCGTTAAAGCAGGTCACCGGGACGTCGTCATCAATGGTGCTGGGGTTTTCTACGCTATTGGCGGTGATTTTTTTACTGGCCGCGCAGCCCATCAGCATTGGCCTGTTTGGGCACGATCGCTACCAGAATGTGGTGCGGCTGGTGGCTTTTATCCAGATGGGTATCGCCTGGGCTAACCTGACGCTGGCTATTCTGAAAGGCTTTCGCGATGCGCGCGGCAATGCGCTCTCGCTGATTGTTGGCAGCGTGACTGGCGTCGCCGCCTGGTATCTGTGTTATCGCCTCGGCGGCTACGAAGGTGCCTTGCTGGGGCTGGCGCTGGTGCCTGCACTGGTGGTATTCCCGGCGTTATGGATGCTGAAAAAGCGTGAACACGTGCCGTTTAGTTACCTCAAACCGCGCTGGAACGGCCCTCTCGCCAGGCAGTTGTCGAAATTTACCCTGATGGCGTTAATGACCTCGGTTACGCTGCCGGTGGCGTATGTGATGATGCGAAACCTGATGGCGGCGCAGTATAGCTGGGATGAGGTCGGCATCTGGCAGGGGGTGAGCACCATTTCCGACGCCTATTTGCAGTTTATCACCGCCACGTTCAGCGTCTGGCTGCTGCCCACGCTGTCGCGCTTAACCGCTAAAGACGACATTACCCGCGAGGTTGTGCGTTCGCTGAAGTTCGTGCTTCCGGCGGTCGCGGCAGCGAGTTTTACCGTCTGGGTATTGCGCGATGTCGCTATCTGGCTGCTGTTTTCAGCGAAATTTACCGCCATGCGCGATCTGTTCGCCTGGCAGCTGGTGGGTGATGTGCTGAAAGTGGGCGCTTACGTCTTTGGTTATCTGGTGATTGCCAAAGCGTCGCTGCGCTTTTATATCCTGGCGGAACTCAGCCAGTTTGCGCTGCTGACCGGGTTCTCCCGCTGGCTGATACCTACCCACGGCGCGCTGGGCGCGGCGCAGGCGTATATGGCCACTTATATTGTCTATTTCACCTTATGTTGCGGCATATTTTTACTCTGGCGCAGGAAAGCATGAACCCGTTAATCCATATTCTGGGGTCTGATATTCCCCACCATAACCAGACCGTGCTGCATTATTTCAACGATGAATTAGCGTCGCTGGGGAGCGTTGCCCGCCGCTTTATGGTGGTCTCGCAGGATCCGTTGTTGCAAAGCGAGTATCCGGCGCTGGAAATCGCCCGTTATCCTGATAAAAAAGCGCTCAGCGCTGCGGTTATCAAACTGGCGCGTCACGATCGCACGCAGCGTTTCTTCTTCCATGGGCAATTCAATGCGCCGCTGTGGATAGCGTTGCTGACGGGTGGCCTGACATCTTCACAGGTGAGCTGGCATATTTGGGGTGCTGATTTGTATGAAGCGTCGCGCAGCCTCAAGTTTCGGCTGTTTTATTTTCTGCGCCGGCTGGCGCACAAGCGCGTTGGGCATGTCTTCGCCACGCGCGGCGATCTGAATTATTTCCAACAGCGTAACCCTGCGGTGCCAGGCTCGCTGCTCTATTTCCCTACCCGTATGGATCCGGCGCTGAACGGGCTGGAAAAAGCGCCATCGTCTGGCAAATTGACCCTCCTGGTGGGGAACTCCGGCGACAGAAGCAATGAACATGTTGCGGCGTTGAAGGCCGTTCACCAGCAGTTTGGCGATAACGTAGACGTAATTGTGCCGATGGGCTATCCAGCCAACAATCAGGCGTACATTACGGAAGTGGAGCAGGCCGGGCGGTCGCTGTTCAGCACCGGTAATTTGCATGTTTTGCGCGAGCAGATGGCATTTGACGATTACCTCGCCATGCTGCGGCGTTGCGACCTGGGTTATTTTATTTTTGCCCGCCAGCAGGGCATCGGCACCCTGTGTCTGCTCATTCAGGCCGGGATCCCCTGCGTGCTGAGCCGCCAAAACCCGTTCTGGCAGGATATGGCTGAACAGCATCTGCCGGTTTTGTTCACCGACGATATACTTAACGAAACGGTTATTCGCGAAGCGCAGCGTCAGCTTGCTCTGGTGGATAAATCAACCATCGCCTTCTTCCGGCCCGGCTATCTCACAGGCTGGCATCAGGCGTTACGCGTGGCGGCGGGAGAGGCATCATGAATTTGTTGCAGTTTAGCGGCCTGTTCATCGTCTGGCTGCTGGCGACGCTGTTTATTACCACCACGACCTGGTTTGAATTCCGCCGGGTGCGGTTTAATTTTAATATTTTCTTCTCTTTATTGTTCCTGCTGACCTTTTTCTTCGGCTTTCCGTTTACCGCCTTACTGGTGTTTCGCTTTGATGTCGCCGTGGTGCCTGCGGACGTGCTGCTTCAGGCGCAGCTAGCCGCCGCGTGCTTCTATGGGATCTACTATGTGACCTATAAAACCCGGCTACGGTCACGCGGCAGCGAGCGAACGCGCCAGCTTTTCTCGGTGAATCGCGTTGAGGCGCAGTTGACGTGGATGCTGTTGATGGCGGTAGCGCTGGTCAGCGTGGGCATTTTCTTTATGCACAACGGCTTTTTGCTGTTCCGTCTGCATTCGTACAGCCAGATATTTTCCAGTGAAGTGTCCGGCGTGGCCCTGAAGCGTTTCTTTTATTTCTTTATTCCGGCGATGCTGGTGATCTATTTCCTGCGCCAGAGTGTCCAGGCATGGCTGTTTTTCCTGATTGCCACCGTGGGTTTTGGATTACTGACTTACGTGATTGTCGGCGGAACCCGGGCCAATATTATTATCGCTTTCGCGATTTTTCTGTTCATCGGTATTATTCGCGGCTGGATTTCGCTGTGGATGCTGGCGGCAGCCGGGGTGATGGGCATCGTCGGCATGTTCTGGCTGGCCCTGAAACGCTACGGCCTGGATGTCAGCGGAGACGAGGCGTTTTACACGTTCTTGTACTTAACCCGCGATACTTTCTCGCCGTGGGAGAACCTGGCGCTGCTGTTACAGAACTACGGTAATATTGAATTTCAGGGGCTGGCGCCCATTGCGCGCGACTTCTACGTCTTTATTCCCACCTGGCTGTGGCCGGATCGGCCTGGCATCGTACTTAACTCGGCGAACTATTTTACCTGGGAAGTCCTGAACAACCATTCCGGGTTGGCGATTTCGCCGACGCTGATCGGCTCGCTGGTGGTGATGGGTGGTGTGTGGTTTATTCCACTGGGCGCGGTGGTAGTCGGCTTGATTATTAAATGGTTTGACTGGGTGTATCAGCATGGCCTTAGTGAAAACAATCGTTATAAGGCGGCGATTTTGCAGAGTTTCTGCTTTGGAGCCATCTTTAATATGATCGTGCTTGCCCGGGAAGGTCTCGATTCGTTTGTCTCGCGCGTGGTGTTTTTTATGGTGGTCTTCGGTGCCTGTTTGCTGATCGCCAAATTGCTGTACTGGATGTTGGAAAGTGCCGGGTTGATTCGTGGCAAAGTCCGTTCACTTTCGGGGCGTTTTCCGCCCGGTCACAATCTCGGATAAGGAAGCAGATGGCTGATGACATTACCGCGCCGCGTTATACCTTACGCGGGCTGGATTTGCTCGGTTGGCGTGATAAACAACATGCCCTCGATTACCTCTATGCGAATGGACGCCTCAGATATGGGACGCTGGTGGCCATCAACGCCGAAAAGATGCTCACGCTCAATGACGATGCGGATGTCAGGGCGCTGATTGAGGCGGCGGAATACAAATACGCAGATGGCATCAGCGTTGTTCGCTCTGTACGCAAAAAATATCCGCAGGCTCAGATATCCCGCGTTGCAGGCGCGGATCTGTGGGAAGCCTTAATGGCGCGCGCCGGGCAGGAGGGCACGCCGGTGTTTCTGATAGGTGGTAAACCTCAGGTGCTGGACGAAACGGCCAGCCAGTTGCGGCAGCGTTGGCAGGTCAATGTGGTCGGCGAGCAGGATGGCTATTTTCCACCGGCAGCGCGTCAGGCGCTGTTTGAGCGGATCCGCGACAGTGGCGCAAAAATCATTACCGTGGCGATGGGCTCTCCACGGCAAGAAATTTTCATGCGCGACTGCCGTCAGGTCTACCCGGATGCGCTCTATATGGGCGTCGGCGGCACCTACGATGTGTTCACCGGTCATGTAAAGCGCGCACCAAAAGCCTGGCAGCGTCTCGGCCTGGAGTGGCTGTATCGTCTGCTTTCCCAGCCCAGCCGCATCACCCGCCAGCTTCGTTTACTGCGCTATCTCGCCTGGCATTATACCGGCAAGCTCTAACCTCCCCACGGCGGAACGCGCTTTCGCCGTATCGTTACCCCCCGCATTTTTTCTATTTCTCAACATTTTTTTAATCAGCCGTTTGCCATTTTGGAAAATTTAGGAAACCATGCGCGGGTTTTAGCGCCTGATATTCACGTCAGTGATGTCTGGGCCACGATTACCCCTATAGCATGACCCATAACAATAACCGGCGTAGCCGGAGCAACAACATCACAACACAGAGGATTTATGGCAGAGAAAAAACCTGAGCTTCAGCGTGGGCTGGAGGCTCGACATATCGAACTTATCGCCCTGGGGGGCACCATTGGCGTCGGGCTGTTTATGGGCGCGGCGAGCACCCTGAAATGGGCGGGCCCGTCGGTACTGCTGGCGTACATTATCGCGGGCTTGTTTGTCTTCTTTATCATGCGTTCTATGGGCGAAATGCTGTTCCTGGAACCGGTGGCCGGTTCATTCGCTGTTTACGCGCACCGCTATATGAGTCCATTCTTCGGCTATCTCACGGCCTGGTCGTACTGGTTTATGTGGATGGCGGTGGGGATATCAGAAATTACTGCCATCGGGGTTTACGTGCAGTTCTGGTTTCCGGAGATGGCCCAATGGATACCGGCGTTAATCGCGGTAGGTCTGGTGGCACTGGCAAACCTGGCGGCGGTCCGTCTGTATGGTGAAATCGAATTCTGGTTCGCCATGATCAAAGTCACCACTATTATCGTGATGATCGTGATGGGTCTCGGGGTGATTTTCTTCGGTTTCGGCAACGGCGGCCAGGCGGTGGGTTTCTCAAACCTGACGGAACATGGTGGATTCTTCGCGGGCGGCTGGAAAGGCTTTTTAACCGCACTGTGTATTGTCGTGGCGTCTTACCAGGGCGTGGAGCTGATTGGGATCACCGCCGGTGAAGCGAAAAACCCGCAGGTTACGCTGCGTAGCGCCGTCAGCAAGGTGTTATGGCGTATCCTGATTTTTTACGTGGGCGCGATTT
Source organism: Atlantibacter sp. (assembly GCF_032062175.1). Lineage (NCBI taxonomy): Bacteria > Pseudomonadati > Pseudomonadota > Gammaproteobacteria > Enterobacterales > Enterobacteriaceae > Atlantibacter > Atlantibacter sp. The sequence goes on along the minus strand of NZ_DAMBQK010000022.1, from coordinate 51,320 downwards.
TCGTTATCGTCACGCTGTTCCCGTGGGATCACATTGGCAGCAATGGCAGCCCGTTCGTACTGACGTTTGCCAAAATCGGTATTACCGCAGCGGCAGGGATCATCAACTTTGTGGTGCTGACGGCGGCGCTATCGGGCTGCAACAGCGGTATGTATAGCTGTGGACGTATGCTGTATGCCCTATCGAAAAACCGCCAGTTACCGGCAGCGGTAGGCAAAGTATCGAAAAACGGTGTTCCCGTGGCTGGCGTGGCGATTTCCATCGCCATTCTGCTGATAGGTTCCTGCCTGAACTACATCATTCCAAATCCACAGCGGGTGTTTGTGTATGTGTATAGCGCCAGCGTATTACCGGGCATGGTGCCTTGGTTTGTGATACTGATTAGCCAGTTGCGCTTTCGCCACGTACACCGCCAGGCAATGGCCAGCCATCCGTTCCGCTCGATGCTTTTCCCGTGGGCGAACTATTTGACCATGGCATTTTTAATTTGCGTACTTATTGGCATGGGTTTCAACGATGACACGCGCATGTCGCTGATTGTCGGGGCGCTATTCCTGGCGCTGGTGACGGTGGTGTACAGGCTTTTTGGCCTCAATCGACACAATTCACTGCCTAAAGTGGAGAGATAAGCGACAAAGTGCGCAAAGCATAACCAAACGCGCATTTTCTTAAAAAAAGCACTAGACAGCAGGGCACGAAGCCCGTAGTATCCCCCTCCGCAACGGCGCTACGCGCCCGTAGCTCAGCTGGATAGAGCGCTGCCCTCCGGAGGCAGAGGTCTCAGGTTCGAATCCTGTCGGGCGCGCCATTTTAATGAGGCGCTTGAGCGGTGAAGTAGAACAAAGCGCGTAAAGATTTGCAGTGGTGGCTATAGCTCAGTTGGTAGAGCCCTGGATTGTGATTCCAGTTGTCGTGGGTTCGAGTCCCATTAGCCACCCCATTATTTAGTGGCGATGCGAAGGTGGCGGAATTGGTAGACGCGCTAGCTTCAGGTGTTAGTGTCTTAACGGACGTGAGGGTTCAAGTCCCTCTCTTCGCACCACAACTGAATTGAACTAAAAATTCAAAAAAGCAGTAATTCGGCGAGTAGCGCAGCTTGGTAGCGCAACTGGTTTGGGACCAGTGGGTCGGAGGTTCGAATCCTCTCTCGCCGACCAATTTAGAACCCCGCTTCGGCGGGGTTTTTTCTTTTCTTTTTCTCCGTTATTACGCTTTCTTATCCCTTAACCGATCCTGTCGCTAAATGACAACGGCAACGACCCGCATTGTCGCTCATTTGAGACGCATAACCTTCTGTAATTAAAACAGAAAATAAAAAGGACTGTTGTTTGTCTCCTGGCAGCGACAGTTAAACCTTATCCAGATCACATTCTTATTGCCGCTATGGCGATTTTGCCGCGTTAACTCGCTGAATATCCCGGGAAGTTTTCGGAACATTTTACCCTGCGTGTTTGGCATAGATTGTGCAATAATATCTGCGTAGATGCTCATTCCATCTCTTATGCTCGCCGAAGGCTTCATAAACCCAGGAATGATGCAGAGCCGTTTAACGGTGCTTATCGTCCACCGAGAGATGTCGCTAACGCCTCATCAAACACCATGGACATAACGTTGAGTGAAGCACCTCTTTAGTTGTCACAGACCTCTTTAACACCTGCCAACTGGCAGGTGTTTTTTTATCTGCGTTTTAAAGCGATGCAAAGAAAAATCGCCTTCCCGATTGAGAAGGCGAAAGAGGAGGGTTACTGCGGAGGATTGTTTTGCAGCGTCAGCAGCAGGCCATCGCGGCGCATTTGCGCGGCTTCTTCCGGCTGATGCAGTCGGTCCAGCACATCGGCGAGCCAGGCGTAATCAAAGGCATCCGGACGCTGTTTTAACGCCGCGCGAAACGCGATGCTCGCTTCCTGCCATTCGCCATGCTTCATCAGCAGTTGGCCCAGGGTACTCCACAATAACGGGCGATCGCCCTGGGTTTTGATCTGCTGGCGTAGCGCTTTTTCAAGCTGCTCGGGATTGTCGGTTTTCAGGCGTGGCATCAGCATAACCAGACGCTCATCGTACTGGCGTTTCAGCCCATCGAGAATGATAGTCTGCGCGGTATCGTGATCGTCGCATTCGATAAGATGTTCCGCCATCGCCACCTGAAGCGCGGTTTGCTGACGCGTCTTACGGCTCTGGTTTTGCCACCAGGCTTTCAGGCCATCGCTGCCCTGTTCGGCACGCGCCTGTTCCATTAACCCAATCCACGCCTGCTGTTGCAGCGCGTCGCGATGGGCATCGTCCGCCACCTGCGCTTTTTGCATTGACGGCAGGATATCCAACAGCGAGCTCCATGCGCCGGTACGTATATACGCTTGTTCCGCCAGACGCAGCACTTCAGGATGACGCGGGGTAACTTCCAGCAGCTTATCAACGCCGTGACGCGCCGCGTGGTTTTCGTTACGCGCCAGTTGCAACCGCACCCGGGTGATTTCTACCGGGATCTGATCGCCATCGGCCAGTTCCGCCGCACGTTCAAGGTGCTGATTGGCGCGGATTTCGTCGCCGCGCTGCTGTGCTGCTTCCGCCGCCAGTAAATAGTTCACCACCGGCTGTTCGGCATGATCGGCATTTTTCGACATCAGTTTTTCAACCTGCTGATAGTCGCCTTCTGCCAGTTTCAATAACGCCTGGCTGGTTTGTTTACGGGCGCGATTACGCTTGCGGCCCAGGAACCAGCCGCGCGTGCGTGCGCCGGTACGGAACAGACGACGCAGGATCCACTCGATCGCAAACAACACCACCAACGCGAGGATCAAGATGATCGCCAACCCGGTAACGCTGGTTTCGATGTTCCAGTTGTCGGTCTGGATCAATACGTAGCCCTGGTGACCGGCGATCATGGGTCCCACAACGATCCCTGCCATCAGCAGCAGGAAAAGCAACAGTACTTTTACCATCACTGTTCTCCCTGGGCCGGTTCAGACGCCGCAGGCGCTTCGGCAGGTGCCGGTGCGGCCTCGGCAGGCGCGGCTTCTGGTGACGCGGCAGCAGGCTGCGCCAGCAGGTTACGCACCCGGGTTTGCATCAATTTTTCCAGAATCGGCTGGCTTTGCAGCGTTTCCGGGACATCCATGGTGATGTTTTGCTGGCTTAACGTATCCAACGTATCCAGAAAGCCTTTAGTCGTCGCGTCGTCAGTGTCGTAATAGGCGCGCACCCACGTCGACACGTTATCCAGCGACTGTTTATAGGTTTCATTCTGATGGCGCGGCACCGCCTGCGCGGCGATTAATAACCGTGAGCGGATATTCTCGCGCAGGTAGATGTCCTGATTCGGGGCCAGCAGCGGCACGGCGGTGTCGTCGCGGCGGCGAATGGTAATGAAGCTGTCCATAAAGTTATGCCAGCTCTTCACCAGGTTTTGACGCCATTCGGTAATAGTGCTGGAAAGCTCCGTACCGTCGCTATCCATGGGGGCGGAATCATTGTCGTTATCCGCCAGGCGCAGGTTATCTACCTGATTAGCCAACTGATTCAGCTTCAGGATAATGCCGTCATAATCTACCTGCGACACTGCAGACAGCGTGGCGATATCGTCAGTGATGGCGCGGCGTGCGGTAATCAGGCTCGGGTCATTCATATCCGCGAGGCTGGCATCGGCGCTTTTCAACAGTGCGGCGGCAGTGGTCACATCCTGATCGCTCCACAATTTGCGGCCAGCGAGTTTCACCAGGAAGTCCGACTGCGCCAGCAGCCAGGTTTTTGCGTCGGTACCAGAAATGGTGGCGACTTTCTGCTGCACTTCATCCAGTTGGCGCGTCAGATTTTCCTGCTCGCGTTTCGCTGCATCCAGCGCGCCCGCCTGCTGTTTAATGGTGTTTTCCAGATCGGATTTCTGGGTTTGCTGCTGCTGTTGCAGCGCCGTCAGCTGGCCTTCCAGCGCTTCAAGCGTGGCATTTTGATTCGCGGATTGATGTTTGCCCCAGCTATACAGGCCAACGCCAGCGGCCAGTGCAATGGCGATAGCGACTGCGCTTAGCGCCAGCGCGGTATTGATTTTGCGGTCTTTTTTCTCAGGTTGTTGAGGCGGGGAGGTGATTTCCACCGGATCCCTGTTTTCTTCAGGCACAGTTGAGGCGTTTTGTTGTTCCATCATTATGGCTTCCCATTATGAGAGTTATTGCAACACGCGCAGCAGCGCATCGTTGTCAGCATTATCGGCGACGGTAATGTCCAGCCAGCCCAGTTCCCGGGCGAGGGTCGCCAAACGTTCGCTGACGACAATCAGTCGGCAACGAAGTAACCAGTTCGTTTGATACCAGGGCGGGATCAGCGTAAACAGGCGCTTGAGCATTTCTCCGCTGGTGACAACCAGCGTATCCACGCCGCGCTGCTGCCAGCGATACGCTTCTTCCGTCCCGTCATAATATTTGTCATTACGTTGATAACATTCACAAAACGTCACGCTGGCACCGCGTTTGGCCAGGGTCTCGCCGATAAGCTCACGCCCGCCGTTGCCACGCAAAAGTACCGCGCGCTTACCTGCAACGTTTTGTAATTCTGGTAATTGTAGCAACACTTCGCTGATTTCCCGGTCGCGCGGATAATTAACCGTGAGCCCGCTGGCGGTATGCAGCGCAAGTGCCGTGGTGCGCCCGATGGCGAAAGCCTGAACCTGCGGCCAGGCAAAGTGTTGTTGCCGCAGCGTGGCCGCCGCATGTGACACGGCGTGTTGAGAAAGCGCGAATAGCAGATCGTCTGGTGACAGGGACGCCAGCAAATCCGGCAGAGCCGACAGTTCGCGTCCGGGAGAAAACTCAATCAGCGGTAAACTCCAGGCGACCTTTCCCTGCGCGCGCAAGCGGCTTACCAGCTCTTCTCCCGCGGGGGAGGGACGGGTCACCAGGATATTCATGCCGGTGCGTCTCCGTCATAAACTTCAGCCAGAATGGCGCGCGCGCCGTTTTCCAGCAGTTCTTCCGCCAGCGAGACGCCCATTTTTTCCGCGTCCTGCGCCGGACCGCGGCGTTCGCCACGGATCACCTGCGATCCATCCGGCGCGCCGACCAGCGCCCGCAGCCAGATCTCGCCGTTATCGATCTCCGCATAACTGCCGATCGGCACCTGGCAACCGCCTTCGAGGCGGGTATTCATGGCGCGTTCGGCGCTAACGCGAAGGGCGGTTTCATCATGGTTCAGCGGTGCCAGTAATTCACGGGTGCGCGTGTCATCAAGGCGGCATTCAATGCCGACCGCGCCCTGGCCCACGGCGGGAAGGGAGACGTCGGCAGGCATGGCGTAACCGATGCGGGCGTCCAGATCCAGACGTTTTAAACCGGCAACGGCGAGAATAATGGCATCGTAGTCGCCGTTATCGAGTTTGCTCAGACGGGTGCCGACGTTGCCGCGCAGCGAGCGGATTTCTAAATCAGGACGGCGCTCGGCGATTTGGCACTGGCGGCGCAGGCTGGAGGTACCAACCACGCTGCCGGCAGGCATATCGTCGAGGCTGGCGAAACGGTTAGAGACAAACGCATCGCGCGGATCTTCGCGCTCGCAAATGGTCACCAGACCCAGCCCTTCCGGGAACTCCACCGGCACGTCTTTCATGGAATGCACAGCGATATCAGCACGGCCTTCAAGCAATGCCAGTTCCAGCTCTTTAACGAACAAACCCTTGCCGCCCACTTTCGCCAGCGGGGTATCAAGAATAATGTCGCCTTTGGTCACCATCGGCACCAGTTCAACTGTTAATCCGGGATGAAACGCCTCCAGACGGTTTTTGACATAATGTGCTTGCCAGAGTGCGAGCGGGCTTTGGCGGGTGGCAATTCTTAGTACATTGTCTAACATGCTTGTTACCGTTAATTCGTCCATTTACCATCCTAACATTGTAACCAGAACAGTGTCAGTTTTAACGGGTTTTAGCAGGAAAGAGGGATATACGTCTTGTTCTAAGACTCCGAAGCGGGCTTTCAATGCTACAATGGATATGTAGCGCAACTTCCTTTACGGTCAACCCGCAAGGTGTTAAATTGATCACGTTTTAAGCCGAATGTCGGCCTCTCCAGGCAAAATGCGATAAGGCGACAAACGCGGCAGTTTTCCGAAATAGTGCAATCATCAGGCGATATGTCTTGTACCTCTATATTGAGACCCTAAAACAGAGACTGGATGCCATCAATCAATTGCGCGTGGATCGCGCTCTTGCTGCCATGGGGCCTGCTTTCCAACAGGTCTACAGTCTGCTGCCGACATTGCTACACTATCACCACCCGCTGATGCCGGGTTACCTCGATGGTAACGTTCCCCGTGGCATCTGCCTCTACACGCCTGATGAAACCCAACGCCACTACCTGAACGAGCTTGAACTGAAGCGCGGCCTGATTCCGCGTGAAATGCCTCAGGGCGAATTGCCGATCACCGGTCTTTACACCATGGGCAGCACCTCGTCCGTCGGGCAGAGCTGTTCATCCGACCTGGATATCTGGGTCTGCCACCAGGCCTGGCTCGATAATGAAGAACGCCGGTTGCTGCAACGCAAATGTAGCCTGCTGGAAAGCTGGGCCGCGTCGCTGGGCGTCGAAGTTAGCTTCTTCCTGATTGATGAAAACCGCTTCCGCCATAACGAAAGCGGCAGCCTGGGCGGCGAAGACTGCGGCTCGACTCAGCACATTCTGCTGCTGGATGAGTTTTATCGCACCGCCGTACGTCTGGCCGGTAAACGCATCCTGTGGAACATGGTGCCGTGCGAAGAAGAAGAGCATTACGACGATTATGTTATGACGCTGTACGCGCAGGGCGTGTTGACGCCTAACGAATGGCTCGATCTTGGCGGCTTGAGTTCGCTGTCGGCGGAAGAGTATTTCGGCGCCAGCCTGTGGCAACTGTATAAAAGCATCGATTCCCCGTACAAAGCGGTATTGAAAACCCTGCTGCTGGAGGCGTATTCCTGGGAATACCCGAATCCGCGCCTGCTGGCAAAAGACATTAAACAGCGCCTGCACGACGGTGAAATCGTCTCGTTCGGCCTCGATTCCTACTGCATGATGCTGGAACGCGTAACGGAATATCTGGAGCAGATCGAAGATACCGCCCGTCTGGATTTGGTGCGCCGCTGTTTCTACCTGAAAGTGTGCGAGAAACTCTCCCGCGAGCGTGCCTGTGTGGGCTGGCGTCGTGAAGTTATCAGCCAAATGGTGAAAAGCTGGGGTTGGGACGAGGCGCGCTTAACTATGCTGGATAACCGTGCTAACTGGAAGATCGACCAGGTTCGCGAAGCGCATAACGAACTGCTCGACGCCATGATGCAAAGCTACCGTAACCTGATCCGCTTTGCGCGTCGCAATAACCTGAGCGTCTCGGCAAGCCCGCAGGATATCGGCGTTCTGACCCGCAAACTGTATGCGGCTTTTGAAGCCCTGCCGGGTAAAGTCACTTTGGTGAACCCGCAAATTTCGCCGGATCTCTCTGAGCCGACGCTGACCTTTATTCATGTTCCGCAGGGCCGCGCCAACCGCAGCGGCTGGTATCTCTATAACCGCGCGCCGAACATGGAATCGATCATCAGCCATCAACCGCTGGAATATAACCGTTATCTTAATAAGCTGGTGGCCTGGGCCTGGTTTAACGGCCTGCTCACGTCGCGCACCCGCCTGTTTATTAAGGGCAACGGTATTTGCGACCTGGCAAAATTGCAGGAGATGGTAGCGGATGTCTCCAGCCATTTCCCACTGCGTTTGCCCGCGCCAACGCCGAAAGCGCTGTATAGCCCGTGCGAAATCCGTCACCTGGCGATTATCGTCAACCTCGAATACGACCCGACTGCCGCGTTCCGTAACCAGGTGGTGCATTTCGATTTCAGAAAGCTGGACGTGCTGAGCTTCGGCGAAGAGCAAAAATGCCTGATCGGCAGTATTGACCTGCTGTACCGCAACTCGTGGAACGAGGTGCGCACCCTGCATTTCAACGGTGAGCAGGCGATGATCGAGGCGCTGAAAACCATTCTCGGCAAAATGCACCAGGATGCCGCGCCGCCGGACAGCGTGGAAGTGTTCTGCTACAGCCAACATCTGCGCGGCCTGATCCGCACCCGCGTGCAGCAGTTAGTGTCTGAATGCATTGAATTCCGCTTATCCAGCACCCGTCTCGAACCGGGCCGCTTTAAAGCGTTGCGCGTAGCCGGGCAGACGTGGGGCTTGTTCTTTGAGCGCGTGAACGTTTCCGTGCAGAAGCTGGAAAACGCGATCGAGTTCTACGGCGCGATTTCCCATAACAAGCTGCATGGCTTGTCGGTACAGGTTGAAACCAACCAGGTGAAATTGCCGGCAGTGGTAGACGGCTACGCCAGCGAAGGGATTATTCAGTTCTTCTTTGAGAACACAAAAGACGATAGCGGCTTTAACATCTACATACTCGACGAGAGCAACCGCGCCGAGGTTTATCACCACTGCGAAGGCAGCATTGAAGAACTGGTACGCGACGTTAGCCGTTTCTACTCGTCATCGCATGACCGCTTCACCTACGGTTCCAGCTTTATCAACTTCAACCTGCCGCAGTTCTACCAGATTGTGAATATTGATGGCCGCAATCAGGTGATCCCGTACCGCAGCCAGGCGATTACTAACATAGTGCCGCCCCGTCAGGACGACACCACGCCGTTGCTGCAACAGTACCAGTCGTAATCAGCGAAAGCTGACGAGTTCGCCCGCTTGCTGCGTGCAGGCGGTTTCCAGCAAAGACCAGAATTTCTCGCCGCTACGATCGCACACCCATTCACCGTCACGTAAATCGAAATGGTAGCCGCCCTCTTTGGTTGCCAGCCAGACCTGATGCAGTGGCTCCTGGCGGTTAATGATGATTTTGCTGCCGTTTTCAAAGCTTAAGGTCAGCACGCCGCCGTTGATTTCACAGTCGATATCGGTTTCACCGTCGTAATCGTCGATACGTTCTTCGATGGTCTGCCACAGGCCATCGGCAAGGCGATGAAATTCACTGTCGTTCATGTCTGTTTCCTGTTGTGAGTTATGGCGAAAGTATAAAAGCTCTGGATCTGAATAGAAACCTTGCCGCTGCGCGCGTTTTACCGGGAACAGGAGATTGACGATGGCAAACTCTTGCTTTTGCGGCTTCTCCTGCGATGATAGAAAGCAAAGCATTAACTACAGGCATTCATAATGAAGAAAATTCTTTGCTCACTGGCCGTGGTGCTGGCGTTTGCAAGCCTTACGGGATGCGGCCTGAAAGGGCCACTTTACTTCCCGCCTGCGGATAAGAAAGCCCCGCCGCCGACGCGTCCGGTGCAGGATAATACCCAATCCACCATGCCCGACCGTAACGATCGCGGCCAGAACGATCAGCCGACTCAGGTGATTTACTGATCGATAACGATTTGTCACCGCGCTTACGGAGTGAAAAATGCAGTTTTCCAAAATGCATGGCCTGGGTAATGACTTTATGGTCGTCGACGCGGTCACACAGAACGTCTTCTTTTCGCCAGAATTAATCCGCCGCCTGGCGGATCGCCATCTTGGGGTTGGCTTTGACCAGTTGCTGGTGGTAGAGCCGCCCTACGATCCCGATCTCGATTTCCATTACCGCATCTTTAATGCGGACGGCAGCGAGGTTTCCCAGTGCGGAAACGGCGCGCGCTGCTTCGCACGGTTTGTGCGCCTGAAAGGGCTGACCAACAAACGCGACATCCGCGTAAGCACCGCCAATGGCCGCATGGTATTGACAGTCAATGAAGATGATTTAGTGCGGGTGAACATGGGCGAGCCGAATTTTGAGCCTTCACAGGTGCCGTTTCGCGCCAACAAGGCGGAAAAGACCTATATCATGCGCGCCGCCGAGCAAACCATAATGTGCGGCGTGGTTTCCATGGGGAACCCGCACTGCGTATTGCAGGTCGACAGTGTTGATACCGCCGCGGTAGAAACCCTCGGCCCGGTTCTGGAAAATCATGAGCGTTTTCCGGAGCGGGCGAATATCGGTTTTATGCAGGTGGTGACCTCCAGCCATATCCGGTTACGTGTTTTCGAGCGTGGCGCAGGTGAAACCCAGGCTTGCGGTAGCGGCGCGTGTGCCGCCGTGGCGGTCGGCATTTCCCAGGGATTACTGGCCGAGCAGGTGCGGGTAGAACTGCCTGGCGGCCTGCTGGATATTGCCTGGAAAGGGCCGGGAAATCCGTTATATATGACGGGCCCGGCTGCTCATGTTTACGATGGATTTATACATTTATGAATAATATCGGGGAACCGCAAGCGCTCCTTGCCGAGATGGACGACAGCGCAGTCTGCGAATATCTGCTGCGCAACCCTGACTTCTTTATCCGCAACGCCGCGCTTGCCGAGCAAATGCGGGTACCGCATCCGGTACGCGGAACGGTATCGCTGGTGGAGTGGCACATGGCGCGCGCCAGAAACCATATCAACCAGCTGGAAGAGAATATGTCGCTGCTGATGGAGCAGGCCAGCGCTAACGAAGGGCTGTTTTATCGTCTGTTAAAGCTACAGGGGCGGCTGGCGTCTGCGCCCAGTTTGCAGGAAATGCTCAACCGCCTGCATCGCTGGGCCAGAGAAATGGGGCTTGCGGGCGCGTCCGTGCGCCTGTTTGCCGACTGCTGGCGCATCGGCGCGCCGTCGGATTTCACCCATCTGGCGCTGTCACGCCAGGCGTTCGAGCCACTGCGCATTCAGCGTCTGGGCCATGAAAATCACTACCTCGGTCCGTTAAACGGGCCAGAACTGCTGGTGGTGTTGCCGGAAGCTAAAGCGATTGGTTCGGTGGCGATGTCGTTAATGGGCGGTGATGAAGCATTAGGCGTGGTGATGTTCACCAGCCGCGATCCGCAACACTATCAACCTGGCCAGGGCACTCAACTGCTCCATGAGCTGTCTCTGATGTTGCCGGAACTGCTGGAGCGTTGGGTTGAACGCGTATGACGCTGTTACAGGAACATGCCGATCGTTTTCTGCGTTACCTGAAAGTCGAGCGGCAGCTTAGCCCGCTGACCGTCCTCAACTATGGCCGCCAGCTATCTGCGATTATTGCGCTGCTGGACGCCATGAAAATCACCCTCTGGCGGCAATGCGATGCCGCGATCGTTCGCAGCCTCGTGGTGCGCAGCCGTCGCGACGGTTTGCAGGCTTCCAGCCTGGCGCTGCGCCTCTCGGCCTTACGCAGCTTCTTTAACTGGCTGGTGAGCCAGGGCGAGCTGAGCGCCAACCCGGCCAAAGGGATTTCCGCACCGAAGCCACCGCGCCATCTGCCTAAAAATATTGAGGTCGATGACGTTAACCAGTTGCTGGATATCGATCTTAACGATCCGCTCGCCGTGCGCGATCGCGCGATGCTGGAAGTGATGTACGGCGCGGGCCTGCGTTTATCGGAGCTGGTGAACCTGGATTGCCGCCATCTTGATCTTATGACCGGCGAAGTCTGGGTGCTGGGTAAAGGCAGCAAAGAGCGACGCTTGCCGATTGGCAAAAGCGCGCTGGCGTGGACGGAACACTGGCTCGATTTGCGCGAGCTGTTCGGCCCGGAAGATGACGCGCTGTTCCTGGCGAAAACCGGCAAGCGTATCTCGGCGCGCAACGTTCAGAAACGCTTCGCCGAATGGGGCATCAAGCAGGGGCTTAACAGCCATGTGCATCCCCATAAATTGCGCCACTCGTTTGCCACCCACATGCTGGAGTCGAGCGGCGATCTGCGCGGCGTCCAGGAGCTGTTAGGGCATGCCAACCTCTCCACTACCCAAATCTACACCCATCTTGATTTCCAGCATCTGGCTTCGGTCTATGATGCCGCGCACCCACGCGCCAAACGAGGGAAGACGTAATGCATTTTTATCGCCCGCTGGGCACGATTTCTGCGCTCACCTTTGATCTGGACGACACGCTGTATGACAACGTCCCCGTGATCACCCGTACCGAACAGAAAGCGTTTGAATTTGTGCGTAATTTTCATCCGTCGCTTAACGCGCTGGAAGCCGATGAATTCCACCGCGTCCGCCAGGCGCTGCGCCATGCGGAGCCGGAGATTTATCATGACGTCACCGAATGGCGTCGCCGTGCGGTAGAGCGCGCCATGCTCGACGCGGGGTTAAGCGAACAAGAAGCGCGCAAGGGCGCGGATGCCGCGATGGAGAATTTCGCCTCCTGGCGCAGCCGTATCGACGTGCCGCAGGAAACGCACGACACCCTGAAAGCGCTGGCTGAAAAATGGCCGCTGGTGGCCATCACCAACGGCAACGCCGATCCGCATCTGTTTGGTTTGGGCGATTATTTCCAGTTTGTACTGCGCGCCGGTCCGCATGGCCGCTCCAAGCCGTTTAGCGATATGTACCACCTGGCGGCGGAAAAACTCAATATCAGCCCCGGTGAAATCCTCCACGTGGGCGATGACCTTACCACCGACGTGGCGGGCGCGATCCGCAGCGGCGTGCAGGCGTGCTGGATTAATCTGCGCGACGCCAGCCTGATGCGCGCCACCGACAGCCGCTTATTACCCCACGTGGAAATTTCACGGTTGGCATCCTTGACGGCACTGTTATAATTTCATCCATTCTGTATAAATTCACAGGGGTGCGTGCGCCCCTTCTTTCCCGGCGGTACCAATGGACGTTTCTTACCTGCTTGATGGCCTCAATGATAAACAGCGCGACGCCGTCGCAGCGCCGCGCAGCAATATGCTGGTGCTGGCGGGCGCGGGCAGCGGTAAGACGCGTGTACTGGTTCACCGTATCGCCTGGTTGATGATGGTGGAAAACGCGTCGCCGTATTCGATTATGGCGGTGACCTTTACCAACAAAGCGGCGGCGGAAATGCGCCATCGTATCGGCCAGATTATGGGCTCCAGCCAGGGCGGCATGTGGGTGGGGACCTTCCACGGTCTCGCGCATCGCCTGCTGCGTGCGCACCATATGGATGCCGGATTGCCGCAGGATTTCCAGATCCTGGATAGCGAAGATCAGTTACGTCTGCTGAAGCGCCTGATCAAAGCCATGAATCTGGACGAGAAACAGTGGCCGCCGCGCCAGGCGATGTGGTTTATCAACGGCAAAAAAGACGAAGGGCTGCGTCCGCACCATATCCAGAGCTACGGCAACCCGGTCGAGCAAACCTGGCAGAAGGTGTACCAGGCCTATCAGGAAGCATGCGATCGCGCGGGCCTGGTGGACTTCGCCGAACTGCTGCTGCGCGCCCATGAGCTGTGGCTCAACAAGCCGCATATCCTTAACCACTACCGCGAACGCTTTACCAATATTCTGGTGGACGAATTCCAGGACACCAACAGCATTCAGTACGCCTGGATCCGCATTCTGGCGGGCGACACCGGCAAAGTGATGATCGTGGGCGATGATGACCAGTCGATCTACGGCTGGCGCGGGGCGCAGGTCGAGAATATCCAGCGCTTCCTGAACGACTTCCCCGGTGCGGAAACCATCCGCCTCGAGCAGAACTATCGCTCTACCAACAATATTCTTAACGCTGCCAACGCGCTGATTTCCAATAACGCCGGGCGTCTCGGCAAGAATTTGTGGACCGATGGCAGCGACGGCGAACCGATTTCCCTTTACTGCGCATTCAACGAACTGGATGAGGCGCGTTTCGTGGTGAACCGCATTAAAACCTGGCAGGAAAGCGGCGGCGCGCTGGAGAAATGCGCCATTCTTTATCGCAGCAACGCCCAGTCGCGCGTGCTGGAAGAGGCGCTGTTGCAGGCCAGCATGCCGTACCGTATTTACGGCGGGATGCGATTCTTCGAACGCCAGGAAATCAAAGACGCGCTCTCTTATTTACGCCTGATCGCCAACCGCAACGACGACGCGGCGTTTGAACGCGTAGTGAATACCCCGACGCGCGGTATCGGTGACCGTACTCTGGACGTGGTGCGCCAGACCTCGCGCGAAAACCAGCTTACGCTGTGGCAGGCCAGCCGCCATCTGTTGCAGGAAAAAGCGCTGGCCGGCCGCGCCGCCAGCGCGTTGCAGCGCTTCCACGAACTGATCGACGCGCTGGCGCATGAAACCGCCGATATGCCGCTCCACGTACAAACCGACCGGGTTATCAAAGACTCCGGCCTGTGGATGATGTACGAGCAGGAGAAGGGCGAGAAAGGCCAGACCCGTATCGAAAACTTAGAGGAACTGGTGACGGCAACGCGCCAGTTCAGCTACAACGAAGAAGACGAAGACTTAATGCCGTTACAGGCATTTTTGTCCCATGCGGCGCTGGAAGCGGGCGAGGGGCAGGCCGATACCTGGCAGGACGCGGTACAGCTGATGACGCTGCACTCCGCTAAGGGCCTTGAATTCCCGCAGGTGTTTATCGTGGGGATGGAAGAAGGTATGTTCCCGAGCCAAATGTCGCTGGATGAAGGCGGGCGTCTGGAAGAAGAGCGCCGTCTCGCCTACGTCGGTGTGACCCGTGCGATGCAGAAACTGACCATCACCTATGCCGAATCGCGTCGCCTGTACGGCAAAGAGACCTATCACCGTCCGTCGCGGTTTATTGGCGAACTGCCGGAAGCCTGTATTGAAGAGGTTCGTCTGCGCGCCAGCATTAGCCGTCCGGTAAGCCATCAACGGATGGGTACACCGATTGCGGAAAATGATTCCGGCTTCAAGCTGGGCCAGCGCGTACGCCATGCGAAATTTGGTGAAGGCACCATCGTCAACCTCGAAGGCAGCGGCGAACACAGCCGCCTGCAGATTGCGTTTCAGGGGCAGGGTATCAAGTGGCTGGTGGCCGCTTATGCGAAGCTGGAAACCGTGTAACTTATAGATAAATCGCCCGATTTTTGATTCTTTACTAACCTTAAAGCATAACGGGCGTTTATTGTTCGTGGGCGCGCCGTTGCGTGTTGACGCTAAATTTTTGCTGGCGTAACATGCGCCCACGATTATGCTAAGAGGACATTCGCCTTGGACACACCCAGTAGATGCTGGCTCACCGTCCTGTTCAACAGGAACAACTCCTAAGGCTATCCTCGTATGCTGATAGCCTTAGCGGTTGTCAGCGACTGCATGTTTCCCCGTCGCGCTGAGTCAGGCTGTTTAATGGTCTGAAACCTCCTTTGTTTCTGTGTGCCAACCGAACTGTCCAGGATTTTTTGTATTGGGAGTCCCGGTCATGCTGAGCGCATTTCAACTGGAAAACAATCGACTGTCTCGTCTGGAACTCGATGAGGCGCAAACCTTAACAGACTCAGTGTGGGTAGATTTGGTCGAACCGGATGACGATGAGCGTCTCCGGGTGCAATCTGAGCTGGGGCAAAGCCTGGCGACACGTCCTGAACTGGAAGATATCGAAGCATCCGCGCGTTTTTTCGAAGACGAAGACGGCCTGCATATTCACTCCTTTTTCTTCTTTGAAGATGCCGACGATCACGCCGGTAACTCCACGGTGGCGTTCACCATTCGCGATGGCCGTCTGTTTACCCTGCGTGAGCGCGAACTGCCTGCGTTTCGCCTTTACCGTATGCGCGCCCGCGCGCAATCCATGACCGATGGCAACGCCTACGAACTGCTGCTCGATCTGTTCGAAACTAAAATCGAACAGTTGGCGGATGAGATCGAGAATATCTACAGCGACCTGGAAAAGCTCAGCCGCGTGATTATGGAAGGCCATCAGGGCGATGAATATGACGAAGCGCTGTCTACTCTGGCGGAGCTTGAGGACGTGGGCTGGAAAGTGCGCCTGTGCCTGATGGATACCCAGCGCGCGCTCAATTTTTTGGTCCGTAAAACCCGCTTACCGGGCGGCCAGCTTGAACAGGCGCGCGAGATCCTGCGCGATATCGAATCCCTGCTGCCGCATAACGAATCGCTGTTTCAGAAGGTGAACTTTTTGATGCAGGCGGCGATGGGTTTTATCAACATCGAGCAGAACCGGATCATCAAGATCTTCTCGGTGGTTTCCGTGGTGTTCCTGCCGCCAACCCTGGTGGCCTCCAGCTACGGGATGAACTTCGAATTTATGCCGGAACTGCACTGGAGCTTCGGCTACCCTGCGGCCATCATCGCCATGATGCTCGCAGGGCTGGCGCCATATCTTTACTTTAAACGCCGCAACTGGCTTTGACGTTCAGGCTCTTCTGGCGACAGGAGAGCTTAATTCCCGAGGCGCGTTCTGCGCTGCGTATACATCGCATCCATTACAAAAATCGCCAGCGCGACCCAGATAAACGCGAAGGTGACCATTTTGTCTTTGCCGGGGATTTCGTCATAAAACACCACCGCCAGCACAAACATTAACGTCGGCCCGATGTACTGGAAAAAGCCCAGCGTGGAGAGGCGTAAACGCGTGGCGGCAGCGGTAAAGCACAGCAGCGGAATCGTCGTGACAATGCCTGCCGCCATCAGCTCAAGGTTCAGCGTCAGCGAGTTAGCGCCCATATGGCTGGTTGGGCTATCGGCGATGCCAAACAGATAAATCGCGGCAACGGGCAATAGCCACAGGGTTTCAACCAGCATGCCGGTTTGCGCATCCACCATAATCTTTTTACGCAGTAGACCGTAAAGCGCGAAGCTGAACGCCAGCGCCAGCGCGATGATCGGCAGAGAACCAAAGGTCCAGAGTTGCACCAGCACGCCGCAGGCGGCCAGGGCGACGGCAACCCACTGCATACGGCGAAAGCGTTCGCCGAGGAAAATCATTCCCAGCAGGATATTTACCAGCGGGTTGATAAAGTAACCCAGGCTCGCTTCCAGCAGATGATGATTATTCACCGCCCAGATAAATAGCAGCCAGTTTCCACCGATCAGCACGGCGCTTAATGCCAGCGCAAATACTTTCTTTGGGGTCTCGAACAGGCGTTTCAGGCCACTCCACTGGCGGCTAATCGAAATCAGCGCCACCATAAAGAAGAATGACCAGATAACACGGTGAGTCAGGATTTCATCGGCGGGAACGAAGTCGATCAGCTTGAAATACGCCGGGGCTATTCCCCAAATAAAATAAGCGGCAAGGGCGAAGAAAACCCCTTGCCGCGTCTGTTTTGCATCCATTAGTCACGCCCGTTATCAAAAAGTGAATGCATTTTAACAGCTAATAATATTTAACCAACCATATAGGTTGCTGTGGCGCTGGCGATATACACTTGCTCTTCGTTATGCAGTTCGACCCGCGCCACAGCGACTTTGTTACCGGCGCGCAGCAGGCTGCTGGTGGCGGTGAAACGCGTGCCGCGCCCCGGGCGTAAATAGTCGACGCGTAAATCGATAGTGCCCATGCGCGATAAACGCTGACGCAGTTCTTCTTCGGTAATGGTTTCATGACGGGCCAGCGTGCTGCCTACGCACACCAGTCCAGCCGCCACATCCAGCGCCGACGCGATGACGCCGCCGTGCAGAATACTTTGCGCCCAGTTTCCGACCATCATCGGCTGGTTATTAAAGCAAAGCTCTGCATAATCTTTTTCATAGCGCATCAGCTCTAAACCCAGCGTACGGTTGAACGGCATGTGATAAACAAAAATCTCGCCGACCAACTGGAGCGCGGCTTCGTTAGTTAAAATCGTAGGGGACATGGGTTCCTTCCTCAAAAAGAGACCTGTTGTTAAATTCTTGTTGATTTTATGCTTCTTGTTTGTTGTTTTCCAGATTCAGAAAGCAAGACTAAGCAGTCGATAAATAAAAATGTAGAATGTCATCCGGATAATAATTCAGCGGTTTTATTGATTTGTTCAGGAGAACAGGCCACATGGGCAAATTTCTGGGTTGGGTAGGGGGCGTATGTTTATTGCCAGGCGCGGCATTGGCGCAGGAGGCTGTCGTTCAGGAAGTGCATGATGCGCCTGCGGTTCGCGGCAGCATTATCGCGAATATGCTTCAGGAGCACGATAACCCGTTTACGCTTTATCCTTACGAGTCGAACTATCTCATCTATACGGTCACAGACGATCTGAATAAAGAAGCTATCGAAACCTACAATTGGTCCGATAATTCTCGCAAAGATGAAGTAAAGTTTCAGTTAAGTCTGGCGTTTCCACTGTGGCGCGGTATCCTCGGCCCTAACTCGGTTTTAGGCGGTTCTTACACCCAGCGTTCCTGGTGGCAGCTTTCCAATAGCGACGAATCTTCGCCGTTCCGTGAAACCAACTATGAACCCCAGGCGTTTTTAGGCTTCGCGACTGATTATCGCTTTGCTGGCTGGACGCTGCGCGACGTAGAGTTTGGTTATAATCACCAGTCTAACGGTCGTTCAGACCCGACGTCACGTAGCTGGAACCGCATTTATACGCGCCTGATGGCGCAGAACAATAACTGGCTGGTAGAAGTGAAGCCCTGGTATGTGGTCGGCAATACCGATGACAATCCGGACATTACCAAATACATGGGCTATTACCAGTTAAAAATCGGTTATCAACTGGGCGATGCGATCCTGAGCGCGAAAGGACAATATAACTGGAATACCGGTTATGGCGGCGCGGAGCTTGGCTTCAGTTATCCGGTGACGAAGCACGTGCGCCTCTATACTCAGCTGTACAGCGGTTATGGCGAGTCGCTTATCGACTACAACTTTAACCAAACCCGCTTCGGCGTGGGCGTAATGCTTAACGATCTGTTCTAAGGGCATTGCAGTTTCCCCCGCAGGCGCTGAAAATAGCGCCTGTTTTATTTTTAGTGATGGAGTGAGCGTGGCGCAGGCAGAAGTAATGAATCAGGAGTCGCTGGCGAAACAGGTTTTGCAGGAAACCTTCGGCTACCAGCAGTTCCGCCCTGGCCAGGAAACCATCATAAATACCGTGCTGGAAGGGCGCGATTGCCTGGTGGTGATGCCTACCGGCGGCGGTAAGTCATTGTGTTATCAGATCCCGGCGCTGGTGAAAAATGGCCTGACGGTGGTGGTCTCGCCGCTGATTTCCCTGATGAAAGACCAGGTCGACCAACTGCTGGCCAACGGCGTGGCTGCGGCCTGCCTCAACTCCACGCAAACCCGTGACGAGCAACAGGCCGTGATGGCGGGCTGCCGAACCGGGCAAATCCGCTTACTGTATATCGCGCCCGAGCGCCTGATGCTCGACAATTTCCTCGACCAGCTTACCTTCTGGAATCCGGTGATGCTGGCGGTGGATGAGGCGCACTGTATTTCGCAGTGGGGGCACGACTTCCGCCGCGAGTACGCATTATTAGGCCAGCTGCGCGATCGCTTCCCCAATGTGCCTTTTATGGCGCTGACCGCCACGGCAGACGAGGCCACGCGCCGCGATATCGTTCATCTGCTTGGCCTGCACGATCCGCTGATCCAAATCAGCAGCTTTGACCGGCCCAATATCCGCTATATGTTGATGGAGAAATTCAAACCGCTCGATCAACTGATGCGCTATGTGCAGGACCAGCGCGGCAAATCCGGCATTATCTACTGCAACAGCCGGGCGAAAGTGGAAGACACCGCCGCGCGGCTGCAAAGCCGGGGCATTAGCGCCGCAGCCTATCATGCCGGCCTGGAAAACGACGTCCGCGCCAACGTGCAGGAAAAGTTCCAGCGCGACGACCTGCAAATTGTAGTGGCGACAGTTGCCTTCGGGATGGGCATCAACAAGCCGAACGTGCGCTTCGTGGTGCATTTCGACATCCCGCGCAATATCGAATCTTACTACCAGGAAACGGGCCGCGCCGGGCGTGACGGGCTGCCTGCCGAAGCGATGCTGTTCTACGATCCGGCGGATATGGCCTGGCTGCGCCGCTGCCTTGAAGAAAAACCGCCGGGTCAGCTCCAGGATATTGAGCGCCACAAACTCAACGCCATGGGCGCGTTTGCCGAGGCGCAAACCTGCCGCCGGCTTGTGCTGCTGAACTACTTCGGCGAAGGGCGGCAGGAGCCGTGCGGCAACTGCGATATCTGCCTCGATCCGCCGCGCCGCTATGACGGCCTGGTAGAAGCGCAAAAAGCGTTGTCATGTATTTATCGCGTTGGGCAACGTTTCGGGATGGGCTACGTGGTTGAAGTGCTGCGCGGCGCAAACAACCAGCGCATCCGCGAATTCGGTCACGATAAGCTTAAAATTTACGGTGAGGGGCGTGACCATACCACTGAACATTGGGTGAGCGTCATCCGCCAGCTTATCCATCTGGGCGTAGTAACACAGAACATTGCTCAGCATTCGGCGCTGCAACTGACCGAAGCGGCGCGGCCATTCTTACGCGGCGAAGCGCCGTTGATGCTGGCGGTGCCGCGCGTCGTAGCGCTGAAATCGCGTGTGGCGCAGAAATCCTACGGTGGGAACTACGACCGTAAACTGTTCGCCAAACTGCGTAAGCTACGCAAAGCCATTGCCGATGAAGAAAACATCCCGCCTTACGTGGTGTTTAACGATGCCACGCTGATTGAAATGGCGGAGCAGATGCCGCTCAGCCCCAGTGAAATGCTCAGCGTCAACGGCGTGGGGATGCGTAAGCTGGAACGCTTCGGGAAAGAGTTTATGGCGTTGATTCGCAGCCATGCAGATGGTGACGACGAAGAGTAGTCAAGGCCAGGCAAACATGTCAGGATAGTTTCTCTCTTTATTGTTTGCCTGCGAGTCAATCATGTTAACGCTTTTCTTTACGGTGGCGCTGGTTCATCTGGTGGCGCTCATGAGTCCCGGCCCTGATTTTTTCTTTGTCTCCCAAACGGCG
The DNA here is from genome assembly GCF_032062175.1 of Atlantibacter sp. NCBI lineage: Bacteria > Pseudomonadati > Pseudomonadota > Gammaproteobacteria > Enterobacterales > Enterobacteriaceae > Atlantibacter > Atlantibacter sp. The sequence goes on along the minus strand of NZ_DAMBQK010000022.1, from coordinate 30,715 downwards.
GTAAGCCGCTCGCGAAAAGAAGCGATGCTTGGCGTACTGGGTATTACCGCAGGCGTAATGGTGTGGTCCGGCGTGGCGTTGCTGGGTTTGCACATTATTCTCGAAAAAATGGCCTGGCTGCATAACATCATTATGGTGGGTGGCGGGTTGTATCTGTGCTGGATGGGCTATCAAATGCTGCGCGGCGCACTGAAGAAAAGCGACGCCCCTGCCCACGAACCAAACATTGAACTGGCGCGCGGTGGACGCAGCTTCCTGAAAGGTCTGCTGACTAACCTGGCGAACCCGAAAGCGATTATCTATTTCGGCAGCGTATTCTCGTTGTTCGTCGGCGATAACGTCGGCAGCAGTGAACGCTGGGGCATTTTCTTGCTGATCGCTCTGGAAACCTTCGCCTGGTTTACCCTGGTTGCCAGCCTGTTCGCACTACCTGCGATGCGTCGCGGTTACCAGAGAATGGCGAAATGGATCGACGGCGTAGCCGGTGCGCTGTTTGCCGGCTTCGGGCTGCATTTGATTATTTCGCGTTAAGCTGCGTTTCAACCATAAAAAACGCCTGATACGATGTGTCAGGCGTTTTGTTTTCTGAGCGCGTCTTCAACGCTGCGTTGTTATAGTGATATAAGTGATTGTATCTCGTTAATATATTTCTGCCACTTTTTCTCCCAGGCTGCTAATTTTTGTGTTTTTTCAACTGTAGTCATGCCGCTATAGGTATAGGAGTTTTTAATAAGCTCTTTGACGTCGCTGAGGTCAATCATGGCCCCGTGATAAACCTCCCAAAGATCATAATAAATACCTGCGGTTTCGAATATCTGCGGATCGTCAGAGCAAATCACGCATTTTACGCCTTGCTGCATAAACTGAGCGATAGGGTGAATTCGCAGATCTTTGGTGTAACGCAGCATTTGATTGCTGACAGGGCAGATTTCCAGACAGATTTTCTCATCGCGAATTTTTCCCAATAACGTTGGAAAGTTATAGAGGTTAATCCCATGCCCGATGCGTTGAGTTCCTAATGCCCATGCTGAGTGGATATTATCATTATCAACCCAATTGCTTTCCCCGTCATGGAAGTAAAAGCTAACAGGGCTTCTCATGTCGATAATTTTTTGGGCATAATCCTGCGTTCTGTGATTTATATCTTCTTCACTGACTACGTCAAAGCCAATGATAAACTCAGAGTCATCGTCATCTTTTAATTTGCGTTGCCATTCGGGGATGCATTTCAGAATTGCCATCGCTTCCGTGATGTCGCTATCAGGATCTTTACTGGTGCGTCGGCTCGGCGCGACAATGGCTTTAACTTTTAAGTCAGGGCACCCCGAATTTTTCGCTTCGCGGTATGCGGCCTTCAATAACGTGAGGGCTTCCGGTGGCTCGGCAGTATAGGCTGATTTTGACGGTTCAGTAGCCGTAATTTCAGCGTCGTTGCTATCTACCAGAGCAGGAACACCGGCCCTAATTTCAATATAATCATTTCCATGTTCATACTGATGCTTAAACGCGGCGACATAGTATTTTTTATATATCTCTCTTACTTTGAGGATTGAGGAAACTGCAATAAAATAATCATTAAAACCATCCCAAATGTACTCTATATCATCTACGCGCGGATCAATAAACGTCAACATCTTCTTAGAATGCATGAATACGGGAGAATTGGATTTAGCGATCTTGCTGTAGTTATAAAAATTTGGACTTGTAGGTGCTTTTTTTAAATAATAAAGTTTTCCATTTGGGTATGACGGTTTTAACCCAGCATCAGGATCCCAATACACATACACGTTAGGATCATCTGCAAGCATTTTAGTAAATTTATCGTTATCCCAGGTTGCGCCTGTATGAATATGTAAGTTTCCTCCCTGAGGCATTCTTTTAAATATCTCAAACAACGCATTGTGCATGATGTCATTTTTAGCGTAATGAAACATCAATGAAGGCGAGTAAGCGTCGTAAATATATTTCCTGTTACCAATCAGTTCATCTCTTTTCTTTTTCATATACGCATTGAGCTTTTCTTCTCCCTGCGTCAGTTTGGCTTCTGTTTGGTTAAACCAGGTTTTCCGGTCTTGATCTTTAATGCTCTTGATAAGCGCTAAATACTCGTCATAAGTGGCCGCACCTTTCATATTAAATGCCCTCCGCGTTTTGCGCGTTCATATCGCCGACAAGAATACCGTTAGCATAGAATCCCTCATCATTATCCAGTGACAGGTTGTAGACAGTGCCGCTGCATGTGAGAGGCTGGATTAACTCGACACGATGCCAGGCGATACCCTGCTGGCTTGCCGTCGCTATACAATCATTGGCATTGATATCCTTGACGCGTTTCAACTTGATAGGGTTTTCGCTCCGTACAAATAACGGATGACTGGCGGTCGCTTCAAGTTGGCTGCCATCTTCAGCCGTAATTAAAAACAGCTTATCTTCCGCTCCCTTCCAGATATTACTTACGGTAGCAATTTTTTTGTTAATACCACTCAAAACCCGATCGCCAATGCAAAGAGCATTAATAGGTTTGCACTGACCATCAGAGAGGGTGATTACTGTCGATTCTGCCAGACATCCCCACATAATTTTCAACGGTAAAATAGGTTCCTGGATAACTGTTCCGGTCCTGATTCGTTCCTTCGTCTTGCTGGTAAGTTTAAAATTAACTGTTTGGAGACTTCCGGCCGGGAGATGGTAACCGATATCAAAACTCACCGTGAAATTATAGGTCTGAGGCCTTAAATCACCCGCTTGTTTTAAATATATGCCCCAATCAGTATCAAGTTCGTATTGAAGCGTCCCATTGTCGATGATTTCTGGTAAGAATTTATCATGGGGGATGATGGCAACGCCGCCTTCGCTAATTCTTTCAATTATTGCCTTTCTGTTTTTTACTACAGGATCGATTATTACGCTGCGGCCTAGTCGAATGATACCTTTTGCTGGTATTGCCAGGATGGGGTAGTAATCGAGCATATGCTTACTGTCAAAATTACAAACATAATCGCAGTCGCCTGACTGTTCGGGTAATCGACGAAGCGAGATAACAATATTGTTCTCATCGCGATGATAGGTAACAGGGAGGTAGGGGGCCCTGTTAGTGCCAAAAATAATAGTCGAATCCTCTTTTTTAGGATAAATATGGGTATAAACAGGTGCTAATTCATATGAGCCAAAATCAAGATCTGGCTGCTTGATTGTTATCTCTTTCATCATATGTAGCTGAACAGTACGACCCAGGTAATCTACTATTTGGCATTCAACGACAACAGTGAGATTTTCAATATCAGTAATATCATGGATTTTTTTTAGCGAGATTTCATTAGTCGATGTAAAACGATCCGTGTTTGCCGATGAGACCAGTTCAATCGAAGTATAGCGATCAGAAGTTAACGCATTAAAAAAATGAGCAACAAAATTAATCTGGCATTTCTCTTCCAGAAGCGAGGCGTAAATATTCAGATGGGTAATGTCATCGCCTCGTTGCCATGAAAAGTCATCAATGTTGATATAATCGTAAAAATAGAAGGGCTCCGGGGCTTCTGTTTCATGGAGAGTTAACCGTAATGCCTGATATCCCTGTTCGATTTCCTGCGTATTTTTTTGCGCTGGAGAAGAGGGGGGAATGCGTAAAATATGGTTAGAGCAATTGCGAATGGTATTAATATCGATGTTACTTTCTTCACGTGAATTTTTAATTAACGTCATGGCGCTCACCTGCCTGAATTGAGGGGAATATATAATGACTTGTATTCACAAATGGCTTTTAGTAAAGCCATGAGATCCTGTGGCTTAAAGTAACAAATCAATTTTTTTATATCATGAAGCGCATCACATTTATTTTTATTTTCGAAATGAATGGAATGGTGTTAATTATTAGGCCAGAATGATTGTTTTCTCAATAATTGCGGAAGTTAAAGATGATAGATAAATTATTGTGGCTTCGGGAATATATAAAAATTAACTGGAATGAAAATCCTTTCCCCGCTCAGAAAACAGTTTAATAAGAGATATACGCTTTAATTCAGGGATTATATATAATCCCTGAATTACTATCAGGCATGTCGTGCGCTGGCCAGTAGCGCGCCCACCAGCATAAACAGCGATCCAAATACTCTGTTCAGCGCTTTCATCTGCTTCGGCCCTTTGATCCACAACGCGATGCGGGTGGCGAGCGTGGCATAACCAATCATCACAATCACGTCCACAACAATGGTCGTCACGCCGAGGATCGCATACTGCACGGTCTGCGGCTGATGCGGCACGATAAATTGCGGAAACAGCGCGGCAAGAAACACGATGCTTTTCGGGTTGGTTAAATTTACAAATACCGCGCGCTGGAACAGTTTGCGGCGCGGCTGGCTTTGCGCCAGAGTCTGTAAATCAATGGCGCCTGCGGCCCGCCACTGCTGAATACCCAGCCAGATGAGATACGCAGCGCCCGCCCATTTTAAAATCTCAAAAGCCATTAATGAACGGGAAAACAGCGCGCCGAGACCCACCCCCACCAGTACAATATGAATCGCCAGCCCGAGCTGTAAGCCAGTAATAGACGCAACTGCACCGCGATAGCCGTGGCTCATCGCCGTACTCATGGTGTTGATGGCCCCGGAACCAGGAGAAAGGCTGAGGATGATTGTGGTGAGCAAATAGGTACACCACCATTCGAACGACATGGGGAACTCCCTGAATAAGCGCTTTTATGTCACAATACGCTATACCTTCTATCTTTCAAGTAGCCGACTCGCTGGCATCGCAAACAAAGCAGGAATCCGCATTTTTCATACGTATTCACTCCGTAACGTCAGGGCAGGGCATCCCATGATTGAGCACAAAAATGGATGGTATTCCCGGGAAAAAGCATTCGCTGCTTTTACTATGGGGCCGCTCACGGCGTTCTGGCAGCAGCGCGAAGAAGATGAATTTACCGGCGTGGACGGCGTGGCGGTGCGCTTTGTGCGTTTCCGCGCAGCCAGTCACGATCGGGTAGTGGTGATTTGCCCTGGCCGTATCGAAAGCTACGTGAAATATGCCGAGCTGGCGTGGGATCTGTTCCATTGCGGCTATGATGTATTAATCATCGATCACCGCGGCCAGGGGCGTTCGGGGCGAATGTTGTCCGATACCCATCGCGGGCACGTGGTGCGTTTTAGCGATTATGTCGACGATCTGGAACTGTTCTGGGAACAGGAAATCAAGGACGGTCCGTGGCGCAAGCGCTATGTATTAGCCCACTCCATGGGCGGTGCCATCTCCGCGCTGTTCTTAGAACGCCGTCCGGACGCATTCGACGCCATCGCGTTTTGCGCCCCGATGTTTGGGATTGTGCTGCGCTTGCCCGACTGGATGGTGCGTCAAATCCTCGACTGGGCTGAAGGGCACCAGCGTATCCGGGAAGGCTATGCTATTGGTACTGGCCGCTGGCGCGCGTTGCCGTTTGCGATTAACGTGTTAACCCACAGCCGGCAGCGCTATCGCCGCAACTTGCGTTTTTACGCCGATGAACCGACGTTGCGCGTAGGCGGGCCGACGTATCACTGGGTAAGAGAAGGCATCCTTGCCGGAGAGCAGGTTTTAGCAGGGGCCACTGCGATGACCACGCCGACATTGCTACTCCAGGCAGAAGAAGAACGTGTGGTGGATAACCGCATGCACGATCGCTTCTGTGAAATTCGGGCCGCGGCGGGCCACCCCTGTTGGGGGGGTAAACCTTTCGTCATTAACGGTGCGTACCATGAGATCCTGTTTGAAAAGGACGCTATGCGCGCCGAGGCGCTGAATGCCATCGTCGACTTTTTCGATGCGCATAATTAACTACTGGCGGTCAGGCCGCCTGTTACCAACCAGAGGTTATTATTTTTATGTATCAGGTCGTTGCGTCTGATTTAGACGGTACCCTTTTATCCCCTGACCATACCCTGTCTCCTTTTGCGAAAGAGACGCTGAAACTGCTGACGGCTCGCGGCATTAACTTTGTATTTGCGACGGGGCGTCACCATGTGGACGTGGCCCAAATCCGCGACAACCTTGAGATCAAGGCCTACATGATCACCTCAAACGGTGCGCGGGTGCATGATACCGACGGCAAGCTGGTGTTCAGCCATAACCTGGATCGCGATATCGCCGCCGATCTGTTTGGCGTGGTGCATACCAACCCGGATATCGTGACCAACGTTTACCGTAATGACGACTGGTTTATGAACCGCCACCGCCCGGACGAAATGAAGTATTTCCGCGAAGCCGTCTTTAAATACACCCTGTTTGAGCCGGGCGTGCTGGAGCCGGAAGGCATCAGCAAAGTGTTCTTCACCTGTGACGATCATAAGAAATTACTGCCGCTGGAGCAGGCGATTAATGCGCGCTGGGGCGACAGGGTTAACGTCAGTTTCTCTACCTTAACCTGCCTGGAGGTCATGGCGGGCGGCGTTTCCAAAGGCCATGCGCTGGAGGCGGTATCTAAAGCGATCGGCTATTCCCTGAAAGAGTGCATCGCGTTTGGCGACGGGATGAACGATGCCGAGATGCTGTCGATGGCAGGCAAAGGCTGCATTATGGCTAACGCACACCAGCGCTTGAAAGATCTGCTGCCGACGCTGGAAGTGATTGGCACTAACGCCGACAATGCGGTCCCGCACTATCTGCGCCGTTTATTCCTTAACGAAGCCTAAGCGACACGGTGACGAGTGGTTTATATTTAACCACTCGTCAACTAAATACCCAAGCTCATATCGTTCACTCTCGCTACAATGCGGTTTTATGCTGGAAACGGGTATTCCCGGGGAAAACATTGTGCCGCTACTCATTATCACCACTATTCTGTGGGCGTTTTCTTTTAGCCTGATTGGCGAATACCTTGCCGGGCATGTCGACAGCTATTTTTCCGTGCTGATGCGCGTTGGGCTGGCGGCGCTGGTGTTTTTGCCGTTCCTGCGTTTTAAAGGCCTGAAGCCGAAAGTTATCGCGCTATATATGCTGGTGGGCGCGCTTCAACTGGGCGTGATGTACCTGTTCAGCTTCCGCGCTTATCTTTACCTGACGGTTTCCGAGTTTTTGCTGTTTACCGTTCTGACGCCACTGTATATCACGCTGATTTACGACCTGCTCAGCCGTCGCCCATTGCGCTGGGGCTACGCGTTTAGCGCGCTGCTGGCGGTGATTGGCGCGGCGATTATTCGTTACGACCAGCTCAGCGAGCATTTCTGGTTTGGGCTGCTGCTGGTGCAACTGGCGAACATCAGCTTTGCTATCGGCATGGTTGGCTACAAGCGGCTGATGGAAGTGCATCCGATGCCGCAGCACAACGCGTTCTCGTGGTTTTATCTCGGCGCGTTTGTGGTGGCGGGCGTGGCCTGGCTGGCGTTAGGCAATCCAAACAAACTGCCTGGCACCACGCTGCAATGGAGTGTGCTGGTTTGGCTGGGCGTTGTGGCGTCCGGGCTGGGTTACTTTATGTGGAACTACGGGGCAACCCAGGTGGATGCCGGTACGTTAGGGATCATGAACAACGTGCATGTCCCGGCGGGGCTACTGGTTAACCTCGCCATCTGGCAAGAGCAACCCCACTGGCCGAGTTTTATTATTGGTGGGTCGGTGATAATGGCTTCGCTGTGGGTCCATCGACGCTGGGTCGCGCCGCGCTCTTCACAAACGGCAGATGATCGCATGCGTGGTTCCGCGCAGAGCGAATAAACGCATCGATAACCGGCTGACGCTGCTCGCCATCGCGCACAGCGGCGTACAGCCGGCTCCATAATCCTTCACCCAGGGTTTTGGTCACAACCAGGCCCTGGCGTTCAAAACTCTCCACTACCCAGTGCGGCAGCGCAGCGATACCCATCCGCGCCGACACCATCTGAATCAACAGCAGCGTGTTATCAACGCTTTTCAGCGACGGGCTGACGCCAGCAGGCTCCAGAAAATGACGCCACACGTCCAGGCGCTGGCGCTGTACCGGGTAAATCAGCAGCGTTTCACCGGAGAAGTCTTCTGGTGTGATGCGCGGTTTGCTGGCCAGCGGATGATCGGTCGCCAGCACCAGGCGCACTTCAAAATCAAACATCGGCGAATAGTGCAGACCGCTGCGCGGCAGAATATCGGACGTTAATACCACGTCCAGCTCGCTCTGCTGAAGCGCAGGTTGCGGGTCGAACGTGACGCCCGATTTGAAATCCATTTCTACCTGCGGCCACTGCTTGCGGAAATTCTCCAGCGCCGGGGTCAGCCACTGAATACAACTGTGGCACTCAATCGCAATCCGCAACTGGGACTGCTGCGGTTCATTGCAATCCTGTAACGCCCGGCTGATTTGCGGCAGCACCTGAGTCGCCAGTTGCAGCAGGATCTCACCCTGCGGGGTAAAGCGCAGCGGCTGGCTTTTACGAACGAATAGCTTAAACCCGAGGCGCTGCTCCAGATCGCTGAACTGATGAGAGAGAGCAGACTGCGTCTGATGCAGCGTGGCGGCCGCAGCGGCGAGTGAACCGCAGTTCTGCAGGGCCAGCAGGGTCTTAAGGTGTTTAATTTCGATCATGAAAGTCCTTCACTTTGCCATGAGGAATTTGCGCTTGAGGAATATACAGTAACTGCTGATTATGGATGTGTAAACATCTGGACGGCTAAATACCAAGAATTCCCTAAGAGGCAGACAATGACAATCTACAATCACACCCTCGGTTTCCCTCGCGTTGGCCTGCGTCGCGAATTGAAAAAAGCGCAAGAAAGTTACTGGGCGGGCAACAGTACCCGTGAAGAATTACTGGTGGTGGGCCGCGAGCTGCGTGCCCGCCACTGGGATCAGCAAAAAGCGGCAGGTGTGGACCTGCTGCCGGTGGGCGATTTCGCCTGGTACGATCATGTTCTGACGACCAGCCTGCTGCTGGGCAACGTGCCGGCGCGCCACCAGAATAAAGACGGCTCCGTGGATATCGATACTCTGTTCCGCATTGGCCGTGGCCGCGCGCCAACCGGTGAACCGGCAGCGGCAGCAGAAATGACCAAATGGTTTAACACTAACTATCACTACATGGTGCCGGAGTTTGTTAAAGGCCAGCAGTTCAAACTGACCTGGACTCAGCTACTGGATGAAGTGGACGAAGCGCTGGCGCTGGGCCACCACATTAAACCGGTACTGCTGGGGCCGATCACCTATCTGTGGTTGGGCAAAGTGAAAGGCGAACAGTTTGATCGCCTGTCGCTGCTCAATGACATCCTGCCGGTTTATCAGCAGGTGCTGGCGGAACTGGCAAAACGCGGCATCGAGTGGGTACAGATTGACGAACCGGCGCTGGTGCTGGAACTCCCGCAAGCGTGGCTGGATGCCTACAAACCGGCTTATGACGCGTTGCAGGGCAATAGCAAACTGCTGCTGACCACCTACTTTGAAGGCGTCACGCCGAATCTGGATACCATCACCGCACTGCCGGTGCAGGGCCTGCACGTTGATTTAGTGCACGGCAAAGACGACGTAGCAGAACTGCATCAGCGGTTGCCGTCCGAGTGGCTGCTGTCTGCGGGTGTGATTAACGGTCGTAACGTCTGGCGTGCCGATCTGACGGAAAAATATGGGCAGATTAAAGACATCGTCGGTAAACGCGCCGTATGGGTGGCATCCTCCTGCTCCCTGCTGCACAGCCCAATCGATCTGAGCGTGGAAACCCGTCTGGATGCGGAAGTAAAAAGCTGGTTCGCCTTCGCCCTGCAAAAATGTGAAGAGCTGGCGCTACTGCGCGACGCCCTGAAAACCGGCGATACGGCTAAAATTGCCGAATGGAGCGCCCCGATTCAGGCGCGTCGCCACTCTGCCCGTGTACACAACCCGGCGGTGGGCGAGCGTCTGGCGGCGATTACCGCGCAGGATAGCCAGCGTGCCAGCGCCTATCCGGTACGTGCCGAAGCACAGCGTGCGCGGTTTAATCTTCCGGCATGGCCGACCACCACTATCGGTTCATTCCCGCAAACCACCGAGATCCGCGGCCTGCGCCTGGACTTCAAAAAAGGCAATCTGGACGCCAGCAACTATCGCACCGGTATTGCCGAACACATCAAGCAGGCAATTGTTGAGCAGGAGCGCCTCGGCCTGGACGTGCTGGTTCACGGTGAAGCGGAACGTAACGACATGGTGGAATACTTTGGCGAGCACCTCGACGGCTTCGTGTTTACCCAAAACGGATGGGTACAGAGCTATGGTTCACGCTGCGTGAAGCCGCCGGTGGTGATTGGTGATATCAGCCGTCCTGAGCCGATTACCGTGGAGTGGGCGAAGTACGCGCAGTCCCTGACCGACAAGCCGGTTAAAGGCATGTTGACTGGCCCGGTGACGATCCTTTGCTGGTCGTTCCCGCGTGAAGACGTCAGCCGCGAAACCATCGCTAAGCAGATTGCGCTGGCGCTGCGCGATGAAGTGGCCGACCTGGAAGCCGCCGGGATTGGCATTATCCAGATTGACGAACCGGCACTGCGTGAAGGGCTGCCGCTGCGTCGCGCCGACTGGCAGGCCTATCTGGCGTGGGGCGTTGAAGCGTTCCGCCTGAACGCCGCCGTGGTACGCGATGATACCCAGATCCACACCCATATGTGTTACTGCGAGTTCAATGACATCATGGATTCCATTGCCGCGCTGGATGCAGATGTGATCACTATCGAAACCTCACGGTCGGATATGGAACTGTTGGAATCCTTTGAAGAGTTCGAATACCCGAATGAAATCGGCCCGGGCGTGTACGATATCCACTCGCCAAACGTACCGGACGTGGAATGGATTGAGGCTTTACTGCAAAAAGCGGCGCAGCGTATCCCGGCGCAGCGTTTGTGGGTTAACCCGGATTGCGGCCTGAAAACGCGCGGCTGGCCGGAAACCCGCCAGGCGCTGGCGAACATGGTCAAAGCGGCGCAAAACCTGCGTAGCGCGTAATAAAAAACCCGCTCCTGAACAGGAGCGGGTTTAACTTTTGATGCAAACTGGCCGTTACTTTTTAGTGCCGTAACGGCTAAACCACTCCAGCATTCTTTGCCAGCCATCTGCGGCAGATTCCGCATGATAGCTCGGGCGATAATCAGCGTTAAACGCGTGGCCAGCTTCGGGATAAACCACGATTTCTGCGTTAGCATTCGCAGCGCGCAGCGCCTGGCGCATCGTCTCCACGCTTTCCAGCGAAATGCCCGTGTCCTGAGCCCCGTACAGACCCAGCACCGGCGCGTTAAGATCCACGGCGATATCCACCGGATGTTTTGGCGAGTTGAGCGTTTTATCCCCCAGCAGTTTCCCATACCAGGCCACAGCGGCTTTTAGCTGCGGGTTATGCGCGGCGTATAGCCACGTGATGCGCCCGCCCCAGCAGAAACCGGTCATCATCAGACGATGCGGGTCGCCGCCCTGACGGGAAGCCCAGTTTGCCACATGATCGAGATCCGCCAGCACTTGAGCATCGGGCACTTTGCTGACCAGGCCGCTGAACAGCGACGGGATATCGTCATATTCCGCCGGATCGCCCTGGCGGAAATAGAGCTCCGGCGCGACGGCCAGGTAGCCTTCATGGGCCAGGCGGCGGCAAATATCGCGAATATGTTCGTGGACGCCGAAAATCTCCTGCACCACGATAACCACCGGTGAAGGCTGGTCGGAATTTTCCGGGCGGGCATACCAGGCCGGCATGTTTTCGCCCTGGCTTGGAATTGAAGTTTCGCCACAATGGATGGCATCTTCGGAGGTATGTACTACCGTTGAAGCGACAGGTGAAGCGGCGGAAGCAAATCCTGAAGGGTTATCTGTTGTGTTTTGTTTTGTCATGGCCAGGCTCCGTAACCATTTTTTTAGCGCAAACCTAACTATAGCCTGCGAGTCGAAAATTCGTATACGTAAAACCCGTTCCTGTGATCGTCACCGGGATGGGCTTTTATTGTGATTGATGTCACTATTTTATGGAAATGTTATGCAAGCGAATTCCATACAAGTGAATTGAGTCACGAAATTACCCTGGCAGCTTCTGTAAAGTACCCTTTTGCAGCTTCTGACAAACCGACCCAAAGAGGAGTCATTTATGTCTACGTCTGATGTTTTTCACCTCGGCCTTACAAAAAGCGACCTGCAGGGCGCAACGCTTGCCATCGTACCTGGCGACCCGGAACGAGTGGAAAAGATCGCCGCGCTGATGGATAAGCCGGTTAAGCTGGCATCACACCGCGAATTCACCTCCTGGCGCGCAGAGCTGGACGGCAAACCGGTTATCGTCTGCTCTACCGGTATCGGTGGCCCGTCTACCTCCATCGCTGTTGAAGAACTGGCACAACTGGGCATCCGTACTTTCCTGCGCGTGGGAACCACTGGTGCAATCCAGCCGCATATCAACGTTGGCGATGTGCTGGTAACGACGGCGTCCGTCCGCCTTGATGGCGCAAGCCTGCATTTCGCGCCGATGGAATACCCGGCGGTAGCGGATTTCGCCTGCACCACCGCGCTGGTAGAAGCGGCGAAAGCCGTGGGCGCTACCACACACATCGGCGTCACCGCCTCTTCCGACACCTTCTACCCAGGCCAGGAGCGTTACGACACCTTCTCCGGCCGCGTAGTCAGCCGCTACAAAGGCTCGATGGAAGAGTGGCAGCAGATGGGCGTAATGAACTATGAGATGGAATCGGCAACGCTGCTGACCATGTGCTCCAGCCAGGGGCTGCGTGCAGGGATGGTTGCCGGGGTTATCGTTAACCGCACCCAGCAGGAAATCCCGAACGCGCAAACCATGAAACAGACCGAAAGCCATGCGGTGAAAATCGTGGTTGAGGCTGCGCGCCGCCTGATCTAACGTACTTCGCCAGCCCTGCATTTCTGTTGGGCTGGCACCTGTCCCACCGGTTTTCCCTTCACTGGCGCGCGTTGTTTTGAATCTTTTGCGCGAAGCCTCGCAGTAAATGCCTTTAAAACTGGACATTTATCCAGCACAATCCCATTTTGCTCAGGTGGGGTTAATGCGGGAGGCATTATGGATTTCTCTCTGTTACTGATGGCGGCGGTTGCGCTGGCGGGCGTGTTGCTCGGCTGGCTGGGCGCAAGCCTGCGGGCATCGCAGCGTCAGGCTGAGCTGCTGGCGGAGCAGCGCGATGTGTTCAGTGAGTTGAGCGCGACGAAACAGGCGTATGAGCACTGGCGCGAAGAGTGCGAATTGCTTAACGGCGAACTGCGCACCCTGAGGGATATCAAAAGCTCGCTGGAAGCCGATCTGCGCGAAGTCACCACGCTGCTTGAAACCACGCGTCAGCATAACGACGATAAACTGCGTCAGATGGTGAGCAGCGAGCAGCGCCTCAGTGAGCAGTTCGAAAACCTCGCAAACCGCATTTTTGACCGCAGCCATCGCCAGGTGGAGGAGCAAAACCGCCAGAGCCTGAACGGGCTATTAACCCCGCTGCGCGAACAGCTTGATGGTTTTCGCCGCCAGGTGCAGGACAGCTTCGGCCAGGAAGCGCGTGAACGCCATACGCTGACCCATGAAATCCGCAATTTACAGCAGCTCAACGCGCAAATGGCCCAGGAGGCGATTAACCTGACCCGGGCGCTGAAAGGCGACAATAAAACCCAGGGCAACTGGGGGGAAGTGGTGCTGACGCGGGTACTGGAAGCATCCGGTTTACGCGAAGGGTATGAGTATCAAACCCAGGTCAATATTCAGTTAGACGATCGCAGCCGCATGCAGCCGGACGTGATTGTGCGTCTCCCCCAGGGCAAAGACGTGGTGGTAGACGCCAAAATGACGCTGGTAGCCTACGAGCGTTACTTTAACGCTGAAGATGAATATCAGCGTGAACTGGCGCTGAATGAGCACATCGCGGCCATTCGCAGCCATATTCGCTTACTCAGCCGTAAAGATTACCAACAGCTTCCCGGCTTGCGGTCGCTGGATTATGTCTTAATGTTTATTCCCGTCGAGCCCGCATTTTTACTGGCTATCGACCGGCAGCCGGAACTGATCAGCGAAGCGCTGAAAAGTAACATCATGCTGGTCAGCCCCACCACTTTGCTGGTGGCGTTACGCACCATTGCCAACCTGTGGCGGTACGAGCATCAAAACCAGAACGCCCAGCAAATTGCCGAACGCGCCGCAAAGCTGTACGACAAAATGCGGCTGTTTGTCGATGATATGTCTGCGGTCGGGCAGGGGCTGGATAAAGCGCAGGAAAACTACCGGCAGGCCATGAAAAAGTTCAGCTCCGGACGTGGAAACCTGCTGGTGCAGGCCGACGCGTTTCGCACGCTTGGCGTGGAAGTGAAGCGCGAGATTAATCCGGAAATGGTGGAGCAAGCGCGTCTGGATGACGAAGAGTTTCGTTTGCGCAGCATTGACGATGAGCTGGAAAACTATTCGCAAAACAACGCGCCAGGGCCGATTCCGCCTGTTCAGCGCACCGGTAACGATTGTTAAAACAGGCTTGAAACATAGGGCAATCGCGCCCAATCTGTTACACTTCACGAACATTTTTTATCAATAGCAGGCTCCGAAATGGTTGATGATTCACAGGACACAACGCACTTTGGCTTTCAGACCGTAGCGAAAGCGCAGAAGGCGGATATGGTGGCGCAGGTTTTCCATTCTGTTGCAGCGAAATATGACGTTATGAATGACCTGATGTCGTTCGGGATCCATCGTTTATGGAAGCGCTTTACTATTGATTGCAGCGGTGTGCGCCGTGGACAGAAGGTGTTGGATCTGGCGGGAGGGACAGGCGATCTGACGGCGAAGTTTTCCCGTCTGGTGGGCGAAACCGGTACGGTGGTGCTGGCGGATATCAACGATTCGATGCTGAAAATGGGCCGTGAAAAACTGCGCAATATCGGCGTGGTGGGCAACGTTGAATACGTTCAGGCCAACGCGGAAGCGCTGCCGTTCCCGGATAATACCTTTGATTGCATCACCATCTCGTTTGGCCTGCGCAACGTCACTGACAAAGACAAAGCGCTGCGCTCCATGTATCGCGTGTTGAAGCCCGGTGGCCGCCTGCTGGTGCTGGAGTTTTCCAAACCGGTTATCGACCCGTTAAGCAAAGCCTATGACGCTTACTCATTCCACGTGCTGCCGCGCATTGGCGAGCTGGTGGCGCAGGACGCGGAAAGTTACCGCTATCTGGCGGAATCTATCCGTATGCATCCAAACCAGGACACGCTGAAAGCGATGATGGCGGATGCCGGTTTCGATAACGTCGAATATTTCAATATGACCGCGGGTATTGTCGCGCTTCATCGTGGTTATAAGTTTTAAGGGAGGCCGCGGATGCCAATAACACCGCTTATTACCGCCGGTATCGAAGGGGCGTTAAACGCTTTTTTGTATCAGGATCGGGCGCTTAAATCTGCACGTCAGCGGTTGCAGGGAAAGGTGTTGCGTATTGCCCTCCGCGAATTCTCTACCCCGCTGGTATTGATCTTCAGCGAACAGCAGGTTGATGTGCTGGGGCAATGGGAAGGCGAGACCGACTGTTCGGTGACAACGCGTCTCTCCGTATTGCCGGAACTGCGCAACCGCCAGCAGTTGACTGCGCTGATCCGCCGTGGCGATCTGGAAGTCGAAGGCGATATCCAGGTGGTACAGAATCTGGTATCCCTGATGGATTTGGCAGAGTTCGACCCGGCTGAACTGCTTGCGCCCTACATTGGCGATATCGCCGCAGAAGGGCTGGGCAAATTTTTACGCACCGGCGCGCGCTTTGTGAAAAAAGGCGTTGAGCGCAATCAGCGCTATCTTGCAGAAGCGGTGACGGAAGAGTGGCGCATGGCCCCCAGCCCGCTGGAAGTCGCCTGGTTTGCTGAAGAAACTGAGGCACTTGCGCGCTCGCTCGATGCGCTTATTGGTCGTTTAGAAACGCTGGAGGCCAAATGACGCCAGGTGAAATTCGGCGCCTGTACTTCATCATTCGTACTTTCTTAAGCTATGGGCTGGACGAGCTCATACCGAGGATCCGCATCACATTGCCGCTGCGCTTATGGCGGCGCACCCTGTTCTGGATGCCCAACCGTCATGGCGATAAAGAGTTAGGCCAACGGCTGCGTCTGGCGCTTCAGGAACTCGGCCCGGTGTGGATTAAGTTTGGTCAGATGCTGTCTACCCGCCGTGACCTGTTCCCACCGCAAATCGCCGACCAGCTTGCTATGTTGCAGGATCGCGTTGCGCCCTTTGACGGCATGCTGGCGAAGCGCCAAATCGAAAAGTCGATGGGCGATATTCCGGTGGAAACCTGGTTCGATGAGTTCGACATCAACCCCCTGGCATCGGCGTCCATTGCCCAGGTGCATACGGCAAAGCTGAAAGAGAACGGTAAAGAAGTCGTCATTAAGGTTATTCGCCCTGACATCCTGCCGATTATCAGAGCTGATATGAAGCTTATCTACCGTCTGGCACGCTGGGTACCGCGCTTATTGCCGGATGGCCGCCGTTTACGGCCGGTGGAAGTGGTGCGGGAGTATGAGAAAACGCTGATTGATGAGCTGAATCTGCTGCGCGAAGCGGCAAACGCCATCCAGCTACGGCGCAATTTCGAAGAGAGCCCGATGCTGTATGTGCCTGAAGTTTATTCAGATTATTGCAGTGAAAATATGCTGGTGATGGAGCGCATTTACGGTATTCCGGTCTCTGACGTGGAAACGCTTGAGCGCAACGGCACCAATATGCAATTGCTGGCGGAACGCGGTGTTCAGGTGTTTTTCACTCAGGTCTTCCGTGACAGTTTCTTCCATGCCGATATGCATCCAGGCAATATTTTCGTCAGCTATGAACACCCAGAAAACCCCAAATACATCGGTATCGACTGCGGTATCGTCGGCTCGCTGAATAAAGAAGATAAACGCTATCTGGCGGAAAACTTCATCGCCTTCTTTAATCGCGATTACCGTAAGGTGGCCGAACTGCACGTGGATTCAGGCTGGGTACCGCCGGATACCAACGTCGAAGAGTTTGAGTTTGCGATTCGTACCGTGTGCGAGCCCATCTTCGAGAAACCGCTGGCGGAAATCTCTTTTGGTCACGTGCTGCTGAATTTGTTCAACACTGCGCGTCGTTTCAATATGGAAGTGCAGCCGCAACTGGTACTTTTGCAAAAAACGCTGCTGTATGTGGAAGGCGTTGGACGCCAACTTTATCCACAGCTCGATTTATGGAAAACGGCGAAACCTTTTCTGGAATCCTGGATCAAAGATCAGGTGGGTTTTCCGGCGCTGGTTCGCTCTTTTAAAGAGAAAGCACCGTTCTGGATCGAAAAAATGCCAGAAATACCTGAACTGGTGTACGACAGTTTGCGCCAGGGCAAACAATTGCAACAAAGCGTTGATAAAATCGCCCGCGAGTTACACGAACAGCGCGTGCGGCAAGGACAGTCACGTTACCTGTTTGGTATTGGCGCGACGTTGCTGTTAAGCGGAACGTTAATGCTAGTGACTCGCCCGGAATGGGACTTAATCCCGGCATGGGTTATGGCGGGCGGTATCGTCGTATGGCTGATTGGCTGGCGTCGTACTGGCTCGATTTAATACATCATGGAATGACTGCGTTGAAAATTAACCAGAAAGCGAGCGATATTTTCACAATTTGCACAAAAACTCTGTGACCATTGTGGATATGTTTACCATCGCTGATGCAGCCTGGATAATGAGCGGTATATAATGCGGTTTGCAAATTTCATCATCTGTAGCTGAGGATTTATATGGGTGGCATTAGTATTTGGCAGTTATTGATCATTGTCGTTATCGTCGTTCTGCTTTTCGGGACCAAAAAGCTCAGTTCTCTGGGTTCCGATCTGGGTGCCTCCATCAAAGGTTTCAAGAAAGCCATGGGCGATGACGAGCCGAAAAACACCTCCACTCAGGATGCTGATTTCACTGCGAAATCCCTTTCTGATAAGCAAAGCGACGTAAAGAAAGACGAAGCGAAGAGCAACGATAAAGAGCAGGTGTAAGCCGTGTTCGATATTGGTTTCGGTGAGCTGGTTCTTGTCTTTGTCATCGGCCTCATTGTGTTGGGGCCGCAGCGTTTGCCTGTTGCGGTCAAAACCATTGCCGGGTGGGTGAGGGCACTACGTTCCCTTGCCACCACCGTGCAGAATGAGCTGACCCAGGAGTTAAAACTCCAGGAATTCCAGGACAGTCTCAAGAAAGTTGAGAAAGCGAGCCTTAATAATCTCACCCCAGAGCTCAAGGCTTCCATGGATGAATTGCGTGAAGCGGCAGAGTCAATGAAACGCACCTATACGGCGAATGACCCGGAAAAGGCGCATGACGAAGCACACACCATTCATAATCCGATTGTGAAAGACAACGAAGCGGCGCATGAAGGCGTTACGCCAGCTACGGCAGAAAATCAGGCGAGCGCGTCGGCACAAAAACCGGCTCCGGCTGTTGAACAGCCTGTCGATCTGACCAAAGCGCCACCGGCTTCGACGTCTTCTCCGGCAGACGCCGCGCCGTCGTCCTCAAGTGAAAAATCCTGAACATGGCTGTAGAAGATACTCAACCCCTAATCAGTCACCTGATTGAACTGCGTAAGCGTCTGCTGAACTGCGTTATTGCGATTCTGGCGATCTTCCTGGCGCTGGTCTATTTCGCTAACGATATCTATCAGTTGGTCTCCGCGCCGTTGATAAGCCAGATGCCACAGGGCGCAACCATGATTGCGACTGATGTGGCATCGCCGTTTTTCACGCCGATCAAGCTGACCATGATGGTGTCGGTGATCCTGTCCGCACCGGTGATCCTCTACCAGGTATGGGCATTTATCGCCCCGGCGCTGTATAAGCATGAACGCCGTTTAGTGGTGCCGCTGCTGGTTTCAAGTACGCTGCTGTTCTACATCGGTATGGCGTTTGCCTATTTCGTGGTGTTCCCGCTGGCGTTTGGCTTCCTGACCCATACCGCGCCGGTCGGCGTGGTGGTTTCAACCGATATCGCCAGCTACCTGAGCTTCGTTATGGCGCTGTTTTTAGCGTTTGGCGTGTCGTTTGAAGTCCCGGTTGCCATTGTGCTGCTGTGCTGGCTGGGCGTCACCACGCCAGACGACTTACGTAAAAAGCGTCCGTATGTGTTAGTGGGTGCGTTTGTCGTGGGTATGCTGCTGACCCCGCCGGATGTCTTCTCGCAAACCTTGTTGGCGATCCCGATGTATTTTCTGTTTGAAGTCGGGGTGTTCTTTGCCCGCTTCTATGTTGGCAAACGACGGGAACCGACGGAAGAAGAAGAAACGCAAGAGTCTAAAGAATAATTGAAACCGCCTCCGGGCGGTTTTTTACAGGATAAATGGCATGTTTGATATTGGCGTTAACCTCACCAGCGGGCAATTTGATAAAGATCGGGATGACGTGGTGACGCGGGCTTTCGCCGCAGGTCTGTCAGGTATGTTAATAACCGGTACCAACCTTGACGAAAGCCAGCAGGCGCAGCAGCTTGCCAGCCGCTACGATCGCTGTTGGTCGACTGCGGGCGTTCATCCCCATGACGCCAGCCACTGGCTGCCGGAAACCGCTGATGCGCTGCGCGCACTGGCAAAAGCGCCGGAAGTCGTCGCTATCGGCGAATGTGGCCTGGATTTCAACCGCAATTACTCTACGCCAGAAGATCAGGAGCGGGCGTTCACTGCTCAACTGGCGCTGGCGGCGGAATTATCGCTGCCGGTGTTTATGCATTGCCGCGATGCCCATGAGCGGTTTATCGCCCTGCTGACGCCCTGGCTTGATAAGTTGCCGGGCGCAGTGCTGCACTGCTTTACCGGTACGCGAGAAGAAGCGCGCGCGTGCCTGGATTTAGGGGTTTATTTAGGTATTACGGGGTGGGTATGCGATGAACGTCGCGGGCTTGAACTGCGCGAGTTGCTGCCGATGATACCCGCTAATAAACTGTTTTTCGAAACCGATGCGCCCTGGCTGCTGCCGCGCGACCTGCCAGCCAAACCCTCATCGCGCCGAAACGAGCCGTGCTATCTGCCGCATATTATTAGCCAGTCGGCGATGTGGCGCGGTGAAGACGCGCAGCAATTGATCCAGCAAACGGACGAGAATGTGCGAACGCTGTTTGGCATCCGCTTCTGATTATTGCTTTTTGAACTCGGTATTCTGCACGCTTTGCAGCACCTGTTGATTGAGCAGATTTAACAGCAGCATGGAGCGCGCTTCGCCGTCAGGCTCGGTAAAGATCGCATTCAGGCCTTTGAACGCGCCGTGGGTGATAACAACGGTATCGCCGGGATAAGGTGTGCCCGGATCGGTTATCTCTTCAGACTGGTATTGTACCAGCTGGTCAATAACGGTAACCGGTACGGTGGCTGGCTGGGTGCCGAAGCGTACAAAGTGGCTGACGCCACGGGTGGCGTTAATCGTCGTAGTGTGGATGACTTCCGGGTCAAATTCGACAAACAGGTAGTTTGGAAACAGCGGTTCACTGACTGTAGTGCGTTTTCCACGCACCATTTTTTCCAACGTGATCATTGGTGTGAGGCAGGTCACCGCCTGGCGTTCCAGATGCTCCTGGGCACGCTGAAGTTGACCTCGTTTACAGTACAGTAGATACCAGGATTGCATAAACACTCTTCTTCGATTATCAGGCGCAAAAGGATATCAAAACTCCTTTTAGATAGCTAAAACCATTATAACCAAAACGAAAGGTGCCCTCGTGTCAGTTCACGCTAATTTAACAAAATTACAGCATGCCTGCGACGAACACCGTATAATGAAGCGCTAAACGAAAAGGCATAAATAACTGCATGAAATATCACGATCTGCGCGATTTCCTTACGCTGCTTGAGCAGCAAGGCGAGTTGAAACGCATCTCGCTGGCTGTCGATCCTCATCTTGAGATGACTGAAATTGCTGACCGCACGCTACGTGCCGGTGGGCCCGCCTTACTTTTTGAAAATCCAAAGGGTTATGACATGCCGGTGCTCTGCAACCTGTTCGGCACGCCGAAGCGCGTTGCGATGGGGATGGGGCAGGAGGATGTCACGGCGTTGCGTGAAGTGGGCAAACTGCTCGCTTTTCTAAAAGAGCCCGAGCCGCCGCGCGGATTTCGCGATCTGTTTGATAAATTGCCGCAGTTTAAACAAGTTCTGAATATGCCGACGAAGCGGCTGCGCGGCGCGCCTTGCCAGCAAAAAGTGCTTCAGGGCGAGCAGGTCGATTTAACCCGCATTCCAATTATGCAGTGCTGGCCTGAAGACGCCGCACCGCTCATTACCTGGGGGCTTACCGTCACCCGTGGTCCGCACAAAGAGCGCCAGAACCTGGGTATCTATCGCCAGCAGTTGATCGGTAAAAACAAGCTGATTATGCGCTGGCTTTCCCATCGCGGCGGCGCGCTGGATTTCCAGGAGTGGTGCGCGGCGCATCCTGGCGAACGTTTCCCTGTCTCGGTGGCATTAGGGGCCGATCCGGCTACCATTCTTGGCGCAGTGACGCCGGTGCCGGATACGCTGTCGGAATACGCTTTTGCCGGATTGCTACGGGGTACCAAAACCGAAGTGGTGAAATGTCTGTCCAACGATCTTGAAGTGCCCGCCAGCGCGGAGATTGTGCTCGAAGGGTATATTGAGCAGGGTGAAATGGCACCGGAAGGGCCGTATGGCGACCATACTGGCTACTACAATGAAGTGGATAACTTCCCGGTGTTCACGGTGACGCACATAACCCAGCGCGAAGATGCGATTTATCACTCCACTTATACCGGACGTCCGCCGGATGAACCCGCGGTACTGGGCGTGGCGTTGAACGAAGTGTTCGTGCCGATTTTGCAGAAACAATTCCCGGAAATTGTTGATTTTTACCTACCGCCCGAAGGTTGCTCTTATCGCCTGGCGGTAGTGACCATGAAGAAGCAATACGCCGGACACGCCAAACGCGTGATGATGGGCGTGTGGTCATTCCTGCGGCAGTTTATGTATACCAAGTTTGTCATTGTCTGTGATGACGATGTCAATGCGCGTGACTGGAACGATGTAATCTGGGCCATTACTACTCGTATGGACCCGGCCCGCGACACCGTTCTGGTAGAAAACACGCCGATCGATTACCTGGATTTTGCCTCGCCGGTTTCCGGTTTGGGTTCAAAAATGGGACTGGACGCCACCAACAAATGGCCCGGCGAAACCCAGCGTGAATGGGGTCGTCCGATTCAAAAAGATCCGGCGGTGGTCGAACGTATCGACGCCATCTGGGATCAACTGGCCATTTTTAATGACGGTAAAAGCGCCTGACGCGACCGTTGCGGTTTTGCAATATTGACCCGACAGAGGGAACGCATGACAACCTTAAGCTGTAAAGTGACCTCGGTGGACGCGATCACAGAAACCGTGTACCGCGTTCGTTTAGTACCCGACTCACCTTTTTCTTTTCGTGCAGGCCAGTACCTGATGGTGGTGATGGACGAGCGCGACAAGCGCCCGTTCTCGATGGCTTCAACGCCGGACGAGCAGGGATTTATCGAACTGCATATCGGCGCATCGGAGCTTAATCTCTACGCGATGGCAGTGATGGACCGCATTCTTAAAGACCGCGAGATCGTCATCGATATTCCCCACGGCGATGCCTGGCTGCGTGACGAAGACGATCGTCCGCTGATTTTAATCGCGGGCGGCACCGGGTTCTCCTATGTGCGTTCTATTCTGTTTACCGCGCTGGCGCGTAACCCTTCCCGTGAAATCGCCATTTACTGGGGCGGCCGCGAGGAAAAACATCTCTACGATTTAGCCGAGCTGGAAGCGCTGTCGGTTAACCACCCGAATCTTAGCGTGGTGCCGGTAGTGGAACAGCCGGAAGAAGCGTGGCGTGGACGCAGCGGAACGGTGCTGACGGCGGTAATGCAGGATTTCGGTACGCTGAGCGAGCACGACATTTATATTGCCGGGCGCTTTGAGATGGCGAAAATTGCCCGCGACCTGTTCTGCAACGAGCGTGGCGCGCGTGAAGACCGGATGTTTGGCGACGCGTTTTCGTTTATTTGATCGTATAAAAAAACCCGCCCCTGACAGGCGGGAAGAACGGCAACTAAACTCTTTTCTTTCTTGCCTTTGTCACCGTAGCGGCGTTTTATTTCCTGCCGCTACGGTGTCGTGTAACACTTAAACCCGCTCAAACACCGTCGCGATGCCCTGACCTAAACCAATACACATCGTGGCAAGCCCGAACTGCGCGTCTTTGCGTTCCATCAGGTTAATCAGCGTGGTGCTGATACGCGCCCCGGAACATCCCAGCGGATGTCCTAACGCGATGGCACCGCCGTTGAGGTTTATCTTCTCGTCGATCTGCTCCATCAAGCCCAGATCTTTAATGCATGGCAGGATCTGCGCGGCAAACGCTTCGTTCATCTCAAACAGATCGATATCCGCTGCGCTCAGGCCCGCTTTCTTCAGCGCCAGCTTCGAGGCCGGAACCGGGCCGTAACCCATAATCGACGGATCGCAACCGACCACCGCCATTGAACGGATACGCGCGCGCGGCGTCAGGCCCAGTTCCCTGGCGCGGCTTTCGCTCATCACTAGCATGGCTGCTGCACCATCGGACAGGGCAGAAGACGTCCCTGCGGTAACCGTTCCGCTGACCCGATCGAACGCGGGTTTCAACGTCGCCAGGCTTTCCACGCTGGTTTCCGGGCGGATCACTTCATCGTAGTCGTAGCGCTTCAGTACGCCGTCGGCGTCATGGCCGTTGACCGGGACTATCTCATTTTTGAAATGACCGGCCTGAGTCGCTGCCCATGCGCGCTGGTGCGAGCGGGCGGCAAAGCTGTCCTGCATCTCACGGCTGATGCCGTGCATCCGCGCCAGCATTTCCGCCGTCAGGCCCATCATGCCCGCGGCTTTCGCCACGTTGCGGCTCAGACCGGGGTGGAAGTCTACGCCGTGGTTCATTGGCACGTGGCCCATATGCTCCACGCCGCCGATCAGGCAGGTTTGGGCATCGCCGGTCATGATCATGCGTGCGGCATCGTGCAGCGCCTGCATCGACGATCCGCACAGGCGGTTAACCGTCACCGCCGGTACACGGTGCGGGATTTCCGCCAGCAACGCGGCGTTACGCGCAATGTTAAAACCCTGCTCCAGGGTTTGCTGCACACAACCCCAGTAAATATCATCAATCGCTGAAGGCTCCAGCGCCGGGTTACGCGACAGCAGGCTGCGCATCAAGTGCGCCGACAGATCTTCCGCCCGCACCTGGCGAAACGCGCCGCCTTTGGAACGGCCCATCGGGGTGCGGATTGCGTCAACAATTACCACCTTTTCCATCTTTCGCTCCTTAAGCCGTTTTCAAATCGCCAACCGGGCGCGCGGGTTCAACCGGGGGATAATACGGTTCGTTGAGACGCGCTTTGGCGCGCAAACCGTCCGGCACCGCATACAACGGACCGAGGTGTTGATATTGCTGAGCCATATCCAGATATTTGGCGCTGCCCAGAGTATCCAGCCAGCGGAATGCGCCACCGTGGAACGGAGGGAAACCGAGACCGTAAACCAGCGCCATATCCGCTTCCGCCGGGCTGGCGATAATGCCTTCTTCCAGGCAACGCACCACTTCGTTGACCATCGGGATCATCATGCGGGCGATAATTTCTTCATCGCTGAACTCGCCCTTCGGCTGGCTGACTTCCGCCAGCAGGCCTTCCACGTCCTCGTCCTGCTCTTTACGCGGTTTGCCTTTGTTGTCTTCTTTATAACGCCAGAAGCCAAGACCGTTTTTCTGACCGTAACGACCGGCGTCGAACAGGGCATCAATCGCATCGCGATAATTTTTGGCCATCCGCTGCGGGAAGCCCGCCGCCATGACCGCCTGAGCATGATGCGCGGTATCAATGCCGACCACGTCGAGCAGGTATGCCGGGCCCATCGGCCAGCCAAACTGTTTTTCCATCACTTTATCGATCTGGCGGAAATCCGCGCCGTCACGCAGCAACTGGCTGAAGCCGGCAAAATAAGGGAACAGCACGCGGTTGACGAAGAAGCCAGGGCAGTCGTTAACCACAATCGGGGTTTTACCCATTTTGCTGGCCCACGCCACCACTTTGGCGATAGTGTCGTCAGAGGTTTTCTCGCCGCGGATCACTTCAACCAGCGGCATACGGTGTACCGGGTTGAAAAAGTGCATTCCGCAGAAGTTTTCCGGGCGCTTCAGCGCGCTGGCTAATTCGCTAATCGGGATGGTCGAGGTATTCGATGCCAGTACGGTATCCGGACGGATTTTGTCTTCAGTCTCCGCCAGCACCGCTTTTTTGATTTTCGGGTTTTCGACAACCGCTTCAACTACGACATCCACACGCTCGAACCCGGCATAGTCCAGGGTCGGGTGAATGGTGGAGATCACGCCAGCCAGTTTCAGGCCGTCGATTTTGCCGCGCTCAAGTTGTTTATTCAGCAGTTTGGCGGCTTCTGTCATACCAAGCGTTAACGATTTGTCGTTGATATCCTTCATGACCACCGGTACGCCTTTCCACGCGGACTGATAAGCGATGCCGCCGCCCATAATCCCCGCGCCCAGCACAGCCGCCTGTTTCGGCGTCTCGACCGATTTGGACTGCTGCTTCGCCAGGCCTTTTACGTACTGATCGTTCAGGAAAATCCCCACCAGGGCGCGCGCCTGCGGCGTGTGCGCCAGCGGAACAAAGCTTTGGTTTTCTAATTTTAATGCTTCATCACGGCCCAGTGTGGCAGCGGCTTCGATGGTTTTCACCGCCGTGATGGGTGCCGGGTAGTGTTTGCCTGCCGTTTGCATCACCATGCCTTTGGCGATGGTAAAGCTCATGGCGGCTTCGATTTTGCTTAAATGCAGCGGCTCCAGCTTCGGTGCGCGCTTCGCTTTCCAGTCCAGATCGCCGTTAATGGCCTGACGCAATACGCTTAACGCGCCGTCGACCAGTTTTTCGGGTTTAACAATCGCATCGACCAGGCCGACGCTCAGCGCCTGCTCAGCGCCCACGTCTTTACCCGCAGCAATGATTTCCAGCGCGCTGTCCGCACCCAGCAGGCGAGGCAGACGCACCGAGCCGCCAAACCCCGGCATGATCCCCAGCTTGGTTTCCGGCAGGCCAATACGCAGATCCGGCGTAGCGATACGGTAGTCGGTGGCTAACACGCATTCGCAGCCGCCGCCCAGCGCATAACCGTTAACGGCGGACAGCGTCGGTACCGGCAAATCTTCCAGGCGATTAAAGACGCTGTTGGCAAAATGCAGCCACTGGCTGAGTTGCTCCTGCGGAACCAGGAACAACGAAAGGAATTCGGTAATATCCGCGCCGACAATAAATGCCGCTTTTTCTGAGCGCAGCAGCAGGCCTTTGAGTTCGCTTTGTTTTTCTAATACATCCAGCGCGTGGCCGAGGCTTGCAACCGTCGCGGTATCAAGTTTGTTTACTGAGCCGGGGGCATCGAACACCAGTTCGGCGATGCCGTCTTCCAGCCAGTTAACGTACAGGGTGTCGCCTTTGTAGAGCATGTCAGTCTCCTGAATCCAGCATGGGGATCTGGTCGTACCAGATGAGTCGGAGTGTGGAATTGATGTTAATGAAATGCAAATAAGACTTTAAATATTTGCAAAGGGGATCACGGATGGTCGAAATCGCTGCGGTGCTGAATCGGTGTGCTAATATGCGAGAATTTATTGTTGAACAAGAAGAAGGGTAGATTATGGATTCGCTGGCAACACTTTATAAAAACCACCTGGCGACGCTACAGGAACGCACGCGGGATGTGCTCTCTCGTTTTCAACTTGATGCGTTACTGATCCACTCCGGTGAGCTGTTTAATGTCTTTCTTGATGACCATCCGTATCCGTTCAAAGTGAATCCGCAGTTCAAGGCGTGGGTGCCCGTCACCCAGGTGCCAAACTGCTGGCTGCTGGTGGATGGCGTGAATAAGCCCAAACTGTGGTTTTATCTGCCGGTGGATTACTGGCACAACGTCGAGCCGTTGCCGACCTCGTTCTGGACCGAGGAAATCGACATTGTTGCGCTGCCGAAAGCCGACGGCATTGCCAGCCAACTGCCTGCGGCGCGCGGCAACATGGCGTATATCGGGCCGGTGCCTGAGCGCGCGCTTCAGCTGGAGATCCCTGCCGCCAATATCAACCCGAAAGGCGTGATTGATTACCTGCACTATTACCGTTCTTATAAAACCGACTATGAACTGGCCTGTATGCGTGAAGCGCAGAAAACGGCGGTAAACGGGCACCAGGCGGCGCACGAAGCGTTCCTGTCCGGGATGAGCGAGTTCGATATCAACCAGGCGTATCTCACCGCCACCGGTCATCGCGATACCGATGTGCCGTATAGCAATATCGTGGCGCTGAACGAACATGCCGCCGTGCTGCACTACACTAAACTCGACCACCGCGCGCCTTCTGAAATGCGCAGCTTCCTGCTTGACGCCGGAGCAGAATACAACGGCTATGCTGCGGATTTGACCCGCACCTGGGCGGCGAACAGCGATAACGACTACGCGCAGCTGATTAAAGACGTTAATGAAGAACAACTGGCGCTGATCGCGACCATGAAAGCCGGTGTGCGTTATACCGAATACCATGTGCAGTTCCATCAGCGCATCGCCAAATTATTGAAGCGTCATCAGATTGTCACTGATATCAGCGAAGAAGCTATGGTGGAAACCGATATCACCGGACCGTTTATGCCGCACGGGATTGGGCATCCGCTGGGTCTACAGGTGCATGATGTAGCAGGCTTTATGCAGGATAACAGCGGCACTCATCTTCCTGCCCCGGAAAAATATCCGTACCTGCGCTGCACCCGCGTGCTTGAGCCGGGCATGGTGCTGACCATTGAGCCAGGCATTTACTTTATCGAGTCGCTGCTGGCCCCGTGGCGCGAAGGGCAATACGCGAAACACTTCAACTGGCAGAAAATCGACGCGCTGAAGCCGTTTGGCGGGATTCGTATTGAAGATAACGTCGTGATCCATGAAAACAGTATTGAAAACATGACGCGGGATTTGAAACTCGCCTGATGGATAGCTGGCTTATCCCGGCGCAGCCGGTCACCCTGACGGAAGAGATTAAAAAGAGCCGCTTTATTACCCGCCTGGCGCATACGCCAGACGTGGAGGCGGCAAAAGCGTTTGTGGCGCAGATGCGCGCGGAGTATCCCGATGCGCGGCACCACTGCTTTGCCTGGGTGGCGGGGGCGCCGGATGATTCGCAGCAGTTAGGTTTTTCGGATGACGGCGAGCCCGCAGGCACGGCGGGCAAGCCGATGCTGGCCCAGCTTATGGGGAGCGGGGTAGGCGAAATTACCGCCGTGGTGACCCGCTATTATGGTGGCGTGAAGCTCGGCACCGGTGGTCTGGTAAAGGCCTATGGCGGCGGCGTTCAGCAGGCGTTGACGCAACTCTCCACGCTGCGCAAAGTGCCGCTGACTGAATATACTTTGCAGTGTGATTATGCGCAGTTGGCGGGCGTTGAAGCACTGGTTAAGCAGCATAATGGTCTGATTGTGCACAGCGATTTTCAGGCCAGCGTGCAGTTACGCATCGCGCTGCCGCATCTGCAACTGCCGGAATTTACAGCAAAGCTGATGGATTTTAGTCGCGGCGCATTGCATTTGTTACCGATTGAATAATAATCCACACCTCTTTTTTGACTTCTAAGGAAGTGGCTAATGCAACTTCGCGCGATTACCCGCATCGTAGGGCTACTGGTGATTCTGTTTTCAGGGACCATGATCCTGCCGGGGTTGGTGGCGTTGATCTACCGCGACGGCGCCGGGCGCGCATTTACCCAAACTTTCTTTGTGGCGCTGGTGATTGGTTCCATGCTGTGGTGGCCGAACCGCCGTGAGAAAAAAGAGCTCAAATCCCGGGAAGGCTTTTTGATTGTGGTCCTGTTCTGGACGGTGCTGGGCAGCGTCGGGGCATTACCGTTTATCTTTTCTGAGCAGCCCAACCTGACTGTCACCGACGCCTTCTTTGAATCCTTCTCCGGGTTAACCACCACCGGGGCGACCACGCTGGTGGGGCTGGATTCGCTGCCGCACGCCATTCTGTTTTACCGCCAGATGCTGCAATGGTTTGGCGGTATGGGGATCATTGTACTGGCCGTGGCGATACTCCCGATACTCGGCGTCGGGGGGATGCAGCTGTATCGTGCGGAAATGCCCGGCCCGCTGAAAGATAACAAAATGCGCCCGCGTATCGCCGAAACGGCAAAAACGCTGTGGCTCATTTATGTATTACTGACTGTAGCCTGTGCGCTGGCGCTGTGGTTTGCCGGGATGCCAGCCTTTGACGCCATCGGCCATAGCTTTGCCACAATCGCGATTGGCGGGTTTTCTACCCATGACGCCAGCATCGGCTATTTCGACAGCCCGACAATTAACACCATCATCGCCATCTTCTTATTAATCTCCGGCTGTAACTACGGCCTGCACTTTTCCTTGCTGAGCGGACGCAACCTGAAGGTGTACTGGCGTGACCCGGAGTTTCGGATGTTTATCGGCGTGCAGTTTACCCTGGTAGTGATCTGCACGCTGGTGCTGTGGTTCCATGACATCTACAGTTCGGCTGTCACTACGCTCAACCAGGCGTTTTTCCAGGTGGTGTCGATGGCGACCACGGCGGGCTTTACCACCGACAGTATCGCCAAATGGCCGCTGTTTTTGCCGGTCCTGCTGTTGTGCTCTGCATTTATCGGCGGCTGTGCGGGGTCGACGGGCGGCGGGCTGAAGGTCATCCGTATTCTTCTCTTATTTAAACAAGGCAACCGCGAGTTGAAAAGGCTGGTGCATCCCAATGCCGTGTATAGCATCAAGCTCGGCAACCGTGCGCTACCCGAACGTATTCTCGAAGCGGTATGGGGCTTCTTCTCCGCCTATGCGCTGGTATTTATTGTCAGTATGCTGGCGATTATCGCGACGGGTGTGGATGACTTCTCTGCCTTTGCTTCTGTGGTGGCTACGCTGAATAACCTTGGGCCTGGCCTTGGCGTGGTGGCAGATAACTTTGCCAATATGAACCCGGTGGCGAAATGGATTTTGATCGCCAATATGTTGTTCGGGCGTCTTGAGGTCTTTACCCTCCTGGTGCTTTTTACCCCAACATTCTGGCGCGAATAACTGGAGCGTATCGTGAAAACCTTAATATTGTTCTCTTCGCGTGATGGACAGACCCGTGAGATCGCCGCTTTTATTAGCTCGGAGTTAAAAGAGCAGGGGATTGAAAGTGACCTGGTGAATTTGCACCGCACCGAGGAAATCCACTGGGATAGCTATTCGGCGGTGGTGATTGGCGCGTCTATCCGCTACGGTCATTTTCATTCGTCCCTCAACGCCTTTGTGAAAAAGAACTTCCAGACGCTGAACGGAATGCCGAGCGCGTTCTTCTCGGTCAACCTGGTGGCGCGTAAAGCCGAGAAGCGTACGCCGCAAACCAACAACTATACGCGGAAGTTCCTGATGCAATCCCCCTGGCGGCCTGATATCAGCGCGGTGTTTGCCGGTGCGCTACGCTATCCGCGCTACGGCTGGCTTGACAAGATGATGATCCGCCTGATTATGAAGATGACGGGCGGAGAAACCGATACGTCTAAAGAAGTGGTCTATACCGACTGGCAGCAAGTCACCAGTTTTGCGGGCGATATCGCACGTTTATCGACCGAGAGGCGCGTTAAATAGACGTATCGCCTGGAAAGTGAGCGAACAAAAACTTTTTTGAATTTAACGCTTGTCAGATTCTGATTACTCCCTATAATGCGCCACCACTGACACGGAACAACG